>DATKVA010000053.1:0-4102 GCA_035530315.1 Rhodanobacter sp.
CCGGCGGTGGCGGTTTCCCACGCGGCATTGAGCATGCCGAACCACAGGCCCTTCTTGAAGGCGGGCTTGACGTTGCGCACCTTCTTCAGCTCTTTCATGACGTCCGAACCGCGCAGCCTGGCGTCGAAACCGGCAGGGTTCAGCGCGTTCGCGACCAGGTGTTCGGCGGCCAGCATGCCGCTCTTGATCGCCTGGTGGGTGCCCTTCACCTTGGGCACGTTGAGCAGGCCGGCGGTGTCACCGATCAGCAGCGCGCCGGGCATCTCGACCTTCGGCAGCGACTGGTAGCCGCCGGTGACGATGGCGCGCGCACCGGCCGACAGGATCGTGCCGCCTTCCAGCAGCGGCAGGTTCAGCGGATGATTTTTCCACTGCTGGAACGCTTCCCACGGCTGGTAGCTCGGGTCGGTGTAGTCGAGCCCGCTGACATAGCCCAGTGCGATCTGGTCGCCGGCCATGTGATACATGAAGCTGCCGCCGTAGGTGTGGCGATCGGCCGGCCAGCCGAAGCTGTGCACGATCTTGCCGGGCGTGACGCGCCCGGCCGGCAGCTGCCACAGCTCCTTGATGCCGATCGAGTAGCCTTGCGGATCGCTGTCGGCATCGAGCTTGAAGCGCTTGATCAACTGCTTGGTGACGCTGCCGCGCGCGCCCTCGGCCAGCACGGTGACCTTGGCCTTGATGTCGATGCCTTCGGTGTAGCCGGGTTTGTGCGTGCCGTCCTTCGCCACGCCCATGTCGCCGATGCGCACGCCGGCGACCGCGCCATCCTCGCCATAGATATTGTCGGCGGCGGCGAAGCCGGGAAACACGTCCACCCCCAGTGCCTCGGCCTGCGGCGCCAGCCACGCGCACATCGCGCCCAGCGAAACGATGAAGTTGCCGTGGTTCTTCATGCCCGGCGGAACCATGATCTTGCGCCCGCCGGTCTTGTTGAGCAGCCAGAACTCGTCGTCGCCGGCGGCCACGCAGACCGGCGGCGGGTTGTCGCGCCAGCCCGGCAGCAGCGCATCCAGTGGCTGCGGCTCGATCACCGCGCCGGACAGGATCTGCGCGCCGATGGTCGAGGCCTTCTCGATCACGCACACCGTGGTAGTCGGCTGCAGTTGCTTGAGCCGGATCGCAAACGACAGGCCCGCAGGGCCGGCACCGACGACGACGACGTCGTATTCCATCGTTTCGCGTTCGCTCATGGCGAGCTCCATCAAGTCAGGTAATGAGGAAAGGACTGTGCATGTCCGTGCCGATCCGGCCCAGCATACTGCCGCGTATTGTCGGGTTTTGCGCGGCACGCGGCAAACATGCACGGGCCTGACGCCGATGTCCACAAGGCAGCGGGCCGTGGCCGCGTGCCTCCCGCCGTGCCGGAAGCCGGGGCGGCGTGCGCGGGGGCCCGTTGCAACCGCGATGATTTGCCGCATGGGATGGGGGCATCGGGGGGATGCCCGACAAGCACCCTGTTCACGCATGTAGGAGCGCGCTCGCGCGCGATGCTCTTGCTCCATGATTCACAAGAGCATCGCGCGCAAGCGCGCTCCTACAGCCGTCGCAATCGTTTTGCCGAAGGGCCGGTTGCGCCCGGTTTTTGCGCAGCGCTTGCAATCACCGTGCGTTCGATGGCGATAATCGCAGGCATGCAGACAGGATTGCCCATGAATTTGATGCCGCCGATCGGCGATCTCGAGCTGCGCCGTGCCAGCATGTTCCAGCTGCTGCACTGGCTGGCCGTGGATCGGGTGCAGCCGCAGTCGCTGGCCGATGTCTACCTGGGGGCGATCGAGCGGATCAACCCGCAGCTCAACGCCTATGTCGATCTGCGCTCGGGCCTGCTGCAGGATCAGGCGCGCATGGCCGAGCGCCGTCGGCGCGAAGGCGTGATCGGCCGGCTCGACGGCATCCCGGTGGCGCTGCAGGACAACTTCGACGTGGCCGGCTGGCCGACCCGGGCCGGTCTGCCCGCTCGCCTGCAGCCGGCGCAGAACGATTCGCATGTGGTCGCCCGGCTGCGTGCCGCCGGTGCGGTGCTGGTCGGCAAGACCAACATGGACGAGGGCGCACTGGGTGCGACCACCGACAACCCGCACTATGGCGCGACCCAGAATCCGCATCGCCACGGCTACAGCGCCGGTGGCTCCTGCGGCGGTGCGGCCGCGGCGGTGGCGGCGGGCCTGGCGGTGGTCGCGGTCGGTTCGGACAGCCTGGGTTCGACCCGCATCCCGGCCAGCTATTGCGGCGTCTACGGGCTCAAGCCGACCCATGGCGAGATCTCCGCGCGCGGCCTGGTGCCGGCGGCGCGGCGGCTCGATGCCGTGGGGCTGCTGGCGCGCAGCGCCGAGGACCTGACCGTGCTGCTGCAGGTGCTGGCCAGTTACGATGCCGACGACGCGCGCTCGCGCCGGCGCCGGATCGCGTTCGCGCTGCCGGACTGGGAGCCGGGCAAGCTGCGCACCGGCGTGCTGCCGGATCTGGCCGCGCTCGGCGTGCAACCGGCGGTGATCGAGGTTTTCCAGGCCGCCATGACCAAGTTGTCGCATGCGTTGAGCGATCAGCGCACGGTGGATTTCAGCGACTGGGATTTTGCCCGCACCCGGCGCGCCGGCCTGTTCCTGATGGAAGCGGAGATGCTGGCTACCTTCGCCGCGGATCTGGCCAATGCCGAACATCCGGTTTCCGACCGCTTCCGGCGGCTGCTCGGCTTTGCGCAGTCGAGGAGTGCGGCCGATTACGCCGTGGCCGACCGGGTCATCGATGCGGCCACCCTGAAGATGCGCCGGCTGTTCTGCCAGGTCGACGTGCTGGTGCTGCCGACCACGCCGCAAGGCGCGTTTGCGCTGGATGGCCCGGTACCCGATTCGCAGGCCGACCTGACCAGCTTCGCCAGCCTTGCCGGTTGTCCGGCGGTGAGCATGCCGATGGGCCGCCTGCCCGATGGCTTGCCGATCGGCCTGCAACTGGTCGGTGCGCGCGGCTCGGACCTGCGCCTGCTGGAACTGGCCGCCGTCTGTGCGGCCACGCTGGATGCCGAGCCGGCCTACCCGGTGATTGTGTAGGAGCGCGCTTGCGCCCGATGGCAATTTGCCAGGTCGAGCAAGAGCATCGCGTAGGAGCGCGCTTGCGCGCGATAGCTCTTTGCCAGGTTGAACAAGAGCATCGCGTAGGAGCGCGCTTGCGCGCGATGCTTTCGGCTGGCATGACGAACAAGAGCATCGCGCGCAAGCGCGCTCCTACGGGATCCGCTCGGAGGCGCGCTTCCACGCGGCACGGCAGGAGCGGTCCTTGCACGGCCGCGGTTATGGTCTCAGGCTATTTCGATATGAGAAGTCATTTGGACGTCCATTCTGTGGAACCAGGCGAATGCCCACTATGATGGTTGGCCTTTGGAGCGCTGTGGGATAACCTCCGGAGGGCATTTTTCCAGTAACCGCTGCCGAGTCTTCCATGCCATGACCACCCCCGCCGCAGTGCGCTCCCGCCTCGACGACCTCGAGGCGGAAAGCATCCACATCTTTCGCGAGGTGCTGGCCGGTTTCCGGCGGCCGGTGATGCTGTATTCGATCGGCAAGGATTCCTCGGTGCTGCTGCACTTGCTGCGCAAGGCGTTCCATCCGGCGCGTTCGCCGATACCGCTGCTGCATGTCGACACCACCTGGAAATTCCGCGAGATGATCGCGTTCCGCGACCAGGTGGCGGCGGCGGGCGATGTCGAGGTGCTGGTGCATATCAACGAGGACGGCGTGCGCCAGGGCATTTCGCCGCTGACCCACGGCGCCACTGTGCACACCGACGTGATGAAAACGACCGCACTCAAGCAGGCGCTGGACAAATACGGTTTCGATGCGGCGATCGGCGGGGCCCGCCGCGACGAGGAGAAATCGCGCGCCAAGGAGCGCATCTTCTCGTTCCGCAACGCACAGCACCGCTGGGACCCGAAGAGCCAGCGGCCGGAGTTCTGGAACACGTTCAACACGCACATCCGCAAGGGCGAGAGCGTGCGCGTGTTCCCGCTGTCGAACTGGACCGAGATGGACGTGTGGCTGTACATCGAGCGCGAGGCCATCCCGGTGGTGCCGCTGTACTTCGCCAAGCCGCGCCCGGTGGTCGA
>DATKVA010000054.1:0-21607 GCA_035530315.1 Rhodanobacter sp.
TGAAGGGTTTCGGCGGCATCTTCACCGGCACCCTGCTCGGCAGGAAATGGGCGCAGAACCGCTTCCGCTTTCCCTACCTGCGCGAGAACCTGTGGCAGGCCGGCTACGCGGTGGACACGCTGGAGACCGCGACCGACTGGATCAACGTCGACAGCCTGCTGAACCGGGTCGAGGCCAGCCTGCGCGAAGGCCTGGCGGGCGAACCGGTGCACGTATTCACCCACCTCTCGCATGCCTACGGCGAGGGATCGAGTCTCTACACCACCTACGTATTCCGCGCGGCCGACAGCTATGCGCAGACGCTGGCACGCTGGCAAGTCCTCAAGCAGGCGGCGAGCCGCACCATCGTCGCGCACCGCGGCACGATCAGCCACCAGCACGGCGTGGGCCGCGACCATGCGCCGTATCTGCCGGTGGAGAAAGGGGCGCTGGGCATCGCCGCACTGCAGGCGCTGGCCGTGCATTTCGACCCCGAGCGCCGGCTGAATCCCGGCGTGCTGCTGGAGGACTGACGATGACCGCCTGGAACGCCCGCTGGCGCGAACAGGCCCTGCCCGGCCTGGCCGCCGAGGCGTGGGATCTGATCGTGGTGGGCGGCGGCATCAGCGGTGCCGGCATCCTGCGCGAGGCCGCGCGGCGCGGCTGGAAATGCCTGCTGATCGAGCAGCGCGATTTTGCCTGGGGCACCTCCAGCCGTTCGTCGAAAATGGTCCACGGCGGACTGCGTTATGTCGCCAAGGGCCATCTCCGGCTGACCCATGAATCGGTGCGCGAACGGCAGCGGTTGCTCGGCGAGGTGCCGGGCCTGGTCGTTCCGCTGGGCTACGTCTTTCCGCATTACCGCGGTGCCTTCCCCGGCCCCAGGGTCATGGGCGGCCTGCTGACGCTGTACGACGTGCTGGCCGGCCGGCGCGACCACCGCTATGCCGCCCTGCCGCAACTGCATTACCTGGTACCTGGCTTGAGGGAGAAGGACCTGCTCGGCGGCTCGCTCTTCACCGACGCGCTGACCGACGACGCGCGGCTGGTGATGCGCGTGTTGAGCGAGGCGCGGGCAGCGGGCGGCGAAGCGCTCAACGGTCTGCGCGTGGTCGAGCTGTGCCGCGACGGCGACCGGGTCGTCGGGCTGCTGGCCGAAGACAGCGAGAGCGGCCAGCACTTCCGCTTTCGCAGCCGGGCGACCGCGCTGGCCACCGGCGCCTGGTCCGATCGGCTGCGACGGGTCAGCGGCCCCGGGCACATCCGGCCGTTGCGCGGCAGCCACCTGTTGCTGCCGTCGTGGCGCCTGCCGCTGGCCCATGCCTTGAGCTTCCTGCACGCCGCCGATGGCCGTCCGATCTTCATCTTTCCGTGGGAAGGCGCCACGGTGATCGGCACCACGGATCTGGATCATCGCGAGGATCTCGACCTGGAGCCGCGCATCAGCGCCGCCGAAGTCGACTATCTGCTGGCCGCCTGCGCCCAGCAATTTCCGGCGGCACGGATCGGCCCGGCCGATGTGCTGTCGACCTGGGCCGGGGTGCGGCCGGTGGTCAGCAGCGGCGCAGCCGGAACCCGCCCCTCGGACGAAACGCGCGAACATGCGCTGTGGACCGAGCCGGGCTGCGTCGCGATGGCCGGCGGCAAACTGACCACCTTTCGTCCGCAGGCGCTGGATGTGCTGCGCGCCTGCGCGCCGATGATCGGCAAGCCCTTCGCCGATGACGACGGCCCGACGTTCGGCCCGCTGCCGCCGGTGCCGCTGCCGCAACTGGCACCGTACCAGCGACGTCGCCTGTGCGGCCGGCATGGCCGCGAATTGCCGGCACTGGCCGCCCTCCTGGCGCAACTGGGCAGCGAGAAAGTGGGCACCAGCGAAACGCTATGGGCCGAACTGGCGCTGGCTGCCGAGCAGGAACTGGTGCTGCACCTGGACGATCTGCTGCTGCGCCGGACCCGGCTGGGACTGCTGCTGGCCGACGGCGCCGCCGCCGAACTGCCGCGCATCCGCCAGCTGTGCCAGCCGCGCCTGGGCTGGAGCGACGAACGCTGGCAACAGGAGGAAACCCGCTACCTGGCACTGTGGCGGCGCTGCTACAGCCTGCCCGCGCCGGCTGCCGCGTGAACCGAACGGGTGAAAAGATGCATTTCGCCCTGCACGGGAATGCGACACTGATCAAGTAAAAGGCGCCTCGAAACAACCCGGATCCGTAGGAGCGCACCCTGTGCGCGAATGCCCGGACACATCCAAAAAGCATTCGCGCACAGGGTGCGCTCCTACACGAGTTCCAAAGAACCCGGCTATTCGAGATTCCCTCAAGAAAGGACGGGCACGTGAGCGAAGAGAGTTATCTGCTGGCCATCGACAACGGCACCCAGAGCGTGCGTGCGTTGCTGTTCGATCTGCACGGCAATCTGCTGGGCAAAGGCAAGGTGGAGCTGCAGGCGTATGTGTCGCCGCAGCCCGGCTGGGCCGAGCAGGAGCCGGAGTATTACTGGCAGAACCTGGCCGAGGCCTGCCGGCGGCTGTGGACGCAGGTGGCGATCGACAAAAGCCTGATCAAGGGCGTGGCGCTGACCACCCAGCGCGGCACGGTGATCAACGTGGATGCGCAGGGCCAGCCGCTGCGCCCGGCCATCGTCTGGCTCGATCAGCGCCGGGCCGCGGTCGGCGGCCCGATCAAGGGACCGTGGGGCTGGCTGTTCAAGCTGGCCGGCGCGACGGCCACGGTGGATTATTTTCGCGCCCAGGCCGAGGTCAACTGGATCGCCCAGCAGCAGCCGCAGATCTGGGCGCGCACCCACAAGCTGCTGTTGCTGTCGGGGTTCCTCACGCATCGGCTGACCGGCCAGTTCGTCGATTCGGTGGCCTGTTGCGTGGCGTACCTGCCGTTCGACTACCGGCGCCGGCAATGGGCCGCGCCGCACGACTGGAAATGGCAGGCGATGCCGGTGCGGCGCGAGCAGTTGCCCGAGCTGCGCAAGCCGGGTGAACTGCTGGGGCGCATCACCGCCGAGGCCAGCCGGCTGACCGGCATCCCCGAGGGCCTGCCGCTGATCGCCGCCGGCGCCGACAAGGCCTGCGACGTGCTCGGCGCCGGCGGTGTGCAGCCGGGCACGGCCTGCCTGTCCTACGGCACCACCGCCACCATCAACACCACGCGCCGCAAGTATCGGGAAACCACCCCGCTGATTCCGCCCTACCCCTCGGCGGTTCCCGATCATTACAACAACGAGGTGATGATCTATCGCGGCTTCTGGATGGTCAGCTGGTTCAAGCGCGAGTTCGGCCTGGACGAAACGCAGCGGGCCGCGCGGCTGGGCGTCGAACCCGAAGCGCTGTTCGATGAGCTGGTCGATAGCGTGCCGGCCGGTTCGATGGGCCTGCTGCTGCAGCCCTACTGGTCGCCGGGCATCCGCGAACCGGGGCTGGAAGCGAAGGGTGCGATCATCGGCTTCGGCGACGTGCATACCCGCGCGCATGTCTACCGGGCGATTCTCGAAGGCCTGGCCTATGCGCTGCGCGCAGGCAAGGAGCGCATTGAAAAGCGCTCGGGGATCCCGATCACGCGTCTGCTCGTCTCCGGCGGCGGCTCGCAGAGCGATGCGGCGATGCAGCTGACCGCGGACATCTTCGGCTTGCCGGCCGAGCGCCCACACACCTACGAGACCTCGGGTCTGGGCGCGGCGATCGACTGCGCGGTGGGGTTGCGCCTGCAGCCGGATTTCCCCACCGCGATCGCCACGATGACGCGGGTCGGCAAGGTCTTCACGCCCCGGCCCGAAGCGCAGCGCACCTACGAGCGCCTCTATCGCGAGGTCTATCTGCGCATGTACCGGCAGCTTAAGCCGCTGTACCGGAACATCCGCGCGATCACCGGCTATCCGGCGTAGGCGGGCGATAAGCTCCGCACCTGGCGGAGATGTGCTTTGCCTTCGCCAACGACAAAGGCCACCTCGACGGTGGCCTTTGTCGTCGATGGGATTGGTGGGCCGTGCAAGGATCGAACTTGCGACATCTGCCTTGTCGAGGCAGCGCTCTACCGCTGAGCTAACAGCCCGTCTCGCGGCGATCCTGCCGCGCGAGCCGCGCAGTATACGGGAGCGGCCTGCGCGGGACAATATCCACCACCGAGACCCACCATGAGCCGGGCGCCTCAGCGCAGCGCCTGTTCGCGCAACTGGTGGATCTGGTCGCGCACCCGGGCGGCGTCCTCGAACTCCAGGTTCTGCGCGTGCTTGTACATCTGCGCTTCCAGCTTCTTCAGCATGCCGGCCGCCTGCTGCGCATTCAGCCCGCCGTAATCGCCGGCCGGCTCGGCCACCGCGCGGCCGCGCGGCGCCTTGCTGCCGCGACGATTGCCGGCCTCGCTGCGCGCGCCTTCCATGATGTCGGCGATGCGTCGCACGATCGTGGTCGGGGTGATGCCCTGCGCCCGGTTCCATGCCATCTGCTTCTCGCGGCGGCGCGCGGTCTCGTCCATCGCCGCCTGCATCGAGCGGGTGACCTGGTCGGCGTACAGGATCGCCTTGCCGCGCACGTTGCGGGCGGCGCGTCCCATGGTCTGGATCAGCGAGCCGGTGGAACGCAGGAAGCCCTCCTTGTCGGCGTCCAGCACCGCCACCAGCGACACCTCGGGCATGTCCAGCCCCTCGCGCAGCAGGTTGATGCCGACCAGTACGTCGAACGCACCAAGGCGCAGGTCGCGGATGATCTCGCTGCGTTCGACCGTCTCGATATCCGAGTGCAGGTAACGCACCCGCACATTTTTCTCGCTGAGGTATTCGGTGAGGTTTTCGGCCATCCGCTTGGTCAGCGTGGTGACCAGCACGCGATCGCCCATCGCCACGCGTTTGTGCACCTCGCCGAGCAGGTCGTCGACCTGGGTGCGCACCGGACGCACTTCCACTTCCGGATCGACCAGGCCGGTCGGACGCACCAGCAGCTCGACCACGGCATCGCCGGATTTCTCCAGCTCGTAGGCGCGCGGCGTGGCGGAGATGTAGATCGCCCGCGGCACGCGCTGCTCCCACTCCTCGAACCGCAGCGGCCGGTTGTCCATTGCCGAAGGCAGGCGGAAGCCGAACTCGACCAGGGTCTCCTTGCGCGAACGGTCGCCCTTGTACATCGCACCGAGCTGCGGCACGCTGACGTGCGACTCGTCCACCACCAGCAGGCCGTCGGCCGGCAGGTAGTCGAACAGGGTCGGCGGCGGCTCGCCGGGCGCACGCCGGCTCAGATGCCGCGAATAGTTCTCGATGCCCTGGCAGTAGCCGACCTCGGCCATCATCTCGATGTCGTAGCGCGTGCGCTGGTCGAGCCGCTGCGCCTCCAGCAGCTTGTTGTCCTTGTACAGCTGCTCCAGCCGCTCCTTCAGCTCGACCTTGATCGTCTCGATCGCGTTGAGCACGCTCTCGCGCGTGCTGGCGTAATGCGTGCGCGGGTAGACCGTGTAGCGCGGCACCTTGCGCACCGTCTCGCCGGTGAGCGGATCGAACAGCGACAGGTTCTCCACCTCGCCGTCGAACAGCTCGATGCGCAGCGCCTCGGTTTCCGACTCGGCCGGGAACACGTCGATGATCTCGCCGCGCACACGATAGGTGCCGCGACGCAGCTCCATTTCGTTGCGGGTGTACTGCAGCTCGGTCAGCTGGTGGATCAGCTTGCGCTGTTCGATGCGCTCGCCGCGGGCCAGGATCAGCCGCAGCGACAGGTAGTCCTCCGGATTGCCCAGGCCGTAAATCGCCGACACGGTGGCCACGATGATCGCGTCGCGCCGCGACAGCAGCGCCTTGGTCGCCGACAGTCGCATCTGCTCGATGTGCTCGTTGATCGAGGCGTCCTTCTCGATGAAGGTGTCCGACGCCACCACGTAGGCTTCCGGCTGGTAGTAGTCGTAATAGCTGACGAAGTACTCCACCGCGTTGTCGGGGAAGAACTCCTTGAACTCGCCGTACAGCTGCGCGGCCAGCGTCTTGTTCGGCGCCATCACGATGGTCGGCCGCTGCACCCGCTCGATCACGTTGGCGATGGTGTAGGTCTTGCCCGAGCCGGTGACACCGAGCAGCGTCTGCGCGGCCAGGCCGGCCTCGAAACCCGCGACCAGGCGTTCGATCGCCTGCGGCTGGTCGCCGGCGGGCCGATAGGGGGAAACGAGCTGGAAGCGGTCGGTCATCGATGACATATGTGGGTGCGGCACCGCATTTTAAATCGACGCTGCTGACAGCCCGTGTCAGCAGATACCCACAGGATTGCCGGCATCCGGCCGCTGGGCACGGCGCGCCAGGGGCGGCAGGATGCGGGTTCGCGGCAACGCAGGAGCGACGCCATGGCCTTGCGCCACTATCCCGAGCCCCGTCATCGACACGTCGGCATGACCTTGATCGAGCAGATCATGGTGCTGGCGATCGTCGCGGTCCTGACCAGCATGGCCGTGCCGCCGATGCGCAGTCTGCTCGCCCGCAATCGGCTGCAGGCCGCCCAGATGGATTTCATCGCAGCGCTGCAGCACGCCCGCGGCACCGCCATCATGAGCGGCAGGCGCACGCTCTTTTGTCCGACCCACGATGGCAACAGCTGCAGCGACGCGATGCGCTGGGACAGCGGCTGGCTGCTGGGCCACGATACCGATGGCGATCGTCAACCGGACCATGGAGCGCTGTATGTCGGCAGCGGCTACGCCGGCAAATTGACCATACTGAGCAGCGTCGGCCGGCACTATGTGCGCTTTCGCCCGGACGGCAGCGCCCGCGGCAGCAATATCACCCTGCTGTTCTGCCAGGTCGGCAACGCCGAGCATGCGCTGAGCGTGGTGGTCTCCAACGCCGGCCGCGTCCGCGGCGCCCCGGCCAGCGCCAGTCAGGCCGCCACCTGCGCGCAGACGGATTGAGCTGGCATGCCATGACGCAAAAAGCCGGCTCATGCGCCGGCTTTTTATGATAGTGGCGCCCGAAGCTGGACTCGAACCAGCGACCCCCTGATTAACAGTCAAGTGCTCTAACCAGCTGAGCTATTCGGGCGTGAGCTGCGTAGTTTGTCGGTGCCGCATCGGGCTGTCAAGCTGGCACCGGCGGATTATTGGTCAACCGCCTACCCGATAGCACGGCACGTACGCGGTACCGCCCGGCAACTTCATCCGGTGCTGCGCGACGAACGCCTGCAGCAGTTCGTCCAGCGCGCGCATGATGTCCGCGTCGCCATCGATCTCGAACGGACCACGCTGTTCGATCGCCAGCACGCCCTCCTCCTTGACGTTGCCGGCCACGATGCCGGAGAAGGCCCGGCGCAGATCCGCCGCCAGCTCGTGCAGCGGACGATCGCGGCGGATCTGCAGCGCATGCATCGCCTCATGGGTGGGACGGAACGGCGACTGGAACGCTAGCGGAACCTGCAGCGCCCAGTTGAAGAAGAACGCGTCGCGGGTGTCCAGCCGGTACTGGCGCACCTTGTCGAGACCCTTGACCATCGTTCGCGCCACCACCGCCGGGTCATCCACGATGATCCGGTAATGCCGGGCCACCTGGTCGCCCAGGGCCAGCCGCAGGAAGCGGTCGATCTGTTCGAAATACTCGGCCGATTGCCGCGGGCCGGTGAAGATCAGCGGGAACGGCGTGCCGGCATTGTCCGGGTGCAGCAGGATGCCGAGCAGGTAGAGGATCTCCTCGGCGGTACCGACGCCACCGGGGAACACGATGATGCCGTGCCCCATGCGCACGAAGGCCTCAAGCCGCTTCTCGATATCCGGCATGATCACCAGATGGTTGACGATCGGGTTCGGCGACTCGGCGGCGATGATGCCCGGCTCGGTGATGCCCACATAGCGATTGTGCCGGCGGCGTTGCTTGGCATGGGCGATGGTTGCGCCTTTCATCGGCCCCTTCATCGCGCCGGGACCACAGCCGGTGCAGATATCCATTCCGCGCAGACCCAGCTGGTAACCGACCAGCTTGGTGTAGTCGTACTCCTCGCGCGAGATCGAATGGCCACCCCAGCACACCACCAGGCTGGGGTCGATGTTCGGCTTCAGGATGCGCGCATTGCGCAGGATCTCGAACACGGCCTGGGTCAGCGCGGCCGAACCGTCCAGATCGCCCTTCATCGTTTCCAGTTGGGTCGCGACGTAGACGATGTCGCGCACCACCGCCACCAGCAGCTCGTTGATGCCGCGGATGATCTGGCCGTCCACGAAGGCCTGGGCCGGGGCGTGGCTGAGTTCGATCTTGATGCCGCGGTCCTGCTGCAATACCTGGATGTCGAAATCCGGATACTGCTCCATCACCACGCGCGGATCGTCGCTGATGCTGCCGGAGGTCAGCACGGCCAGCGCGCAGCGGCGCAGCAGTCCATGCAGGCCCGAATCGCTGGCACCGCGCAGGCGCGCCACTTCGTTGCGCGAGAGGATATCCAGCCCGCCGATCGGCGAGATGCGCGCGCTGACGGTGGCAGCCTTGCCGGCCGCGCCGGTAACCGTGTCATTCATTCGGGTCGATCTCCGTTTTCGCTCGGACAGGTTGCACCAGTCCCGCAGCTTCCCGCGCTTGTCGCCGCGCGGTCAAGCATCAACAAAAAAGCCGGCACCCCTGCAGGCACCGGCTTGAGCTTTGCGCGCGGCCCCCGGATCAGAACGTGTAGCGCAAGGTGAGCATCGCCGACCAGCGCGAGACCACGCGGGTCGGGTTGCTGCCGGCGTCATAGGTAATCAGCGGCTGTGCCTGGTAGTTGCCGTTCTTGTCGGTCGGCAGGGAGTACACGTACTGCCCCTGGGCATTGACGCCGGCATAGCCGGCCAGCGTCCGGGTGTTGAAACCCGTGTAGTGGGTCTGCCCCCAGTTGCTGTCGATCAGGTTGAGGAAGTTGTAGACATCCAGCCGGATCTCGCCCTTGTTGCCAGGGAAAATGCCGGGCACCTCCTGCGAGAAACTCATGTCGAGCTGGTTGACCCACGGCGAGCGCACGGTGTTGCGGCCGGCGATCTGGCCGCGGTGGTCGCGCAGGTAACTGTTGCTGGAAATGAAATCCTGGAACTGCTGAACCAGCTGTGCGCTGGCGTTGCCGTAGCTGACCTTCGGGTCGTTCACGGCCGGGATGTAGACCGGATCCTGGAACGAGATGCCGTCGCCGTTCACGTCACCGGAGAAGATCCAGCTGTACGGCGTGCCGCTCTGGCCGGTATAGAACGCCGAGACGGTGGTCTTGTAATCGCCGATGAACCGATGCTGCCAGGTCAGCGAGGCCTTGACCGTCTTGGCGATGTTGCGGTCGGCGATGCCCGCCCGCTCCTCGTTCGGGTTGGTGCGCACGACGTACTTGTAGCCGGAGGAAGCCTGCGAGCTGTTGCCCGGGTTGACCTCGTTCGCATGATTGAGGGTGAAGCTGAGGTTGCCGAACCAGCTCTCGGAGAAGGGCTTGGCCAGCGACACCGTCAGGCTGTCGGAATGGCCCTTGCCGGTATTGCTCAGCAGGGTCGAGAACTGGTCGAACTGGCGGTTGCGGTTGAAGGCGGCATCGGAGCTCTTGGCCTTCTCGCCCGGCGTCTTCCAGTACTGCAGGCGGCCGTCAGGCAGCACGCCGGTCGGCGCACCGATATTGATCGCCTGGTAGAAGATCCCGTTGTCGACCTTGATGTGCTCCGCCTCGATCGAGGCGATCAGCCCCCACCACGGCAGTTCGCGATCCAGCGCCAGGCTGAACTTCCACACCGTGGGCAGCTTGAAGTTGTGCGAGATGGTGTCCACGTCGCCGATGGTGCTGTTGCCGGATGGCACGTTCTGGTTGAACGGATCCGAACTGAACGGTGCCGTGGCGGGGTCGAACGACTGGAACGTGGCTACGGTGACGCCGTTGTTCTGGTACGGGTTGGTCATCCAGACCGTCGGCGGAGAGGTCTGGAACAGGCCCACGCCGCCGCGCAACTGGGTCATGCGCTCGGTGTTGAAGTTGTAGTTGAACGAGAAGCGCGGCTCGAACACCGCGTTCCGCGAACCCAGGGAATTGTCGTTGCGGTAGCCGAAGGCCTGCTGGAAGGCCGGGTTGTTGACCGGCCTGGAATCGGAGTGCGGGATGTCCGCGCGCACGCCGTAGGTCAGCGACAAATTGTCGTTGACCTGCCAGGTGTCCTGCAGGAACGGGCTGTACTGGCTGTAGACCCATTTGGCCGCGACATCGCCGAGGTTGAAGCCGGCGGCCGGCTGGTAGAGGAAATACGAGTTGTAGTTGCCTGCGGCGAAATTGCTCAGGCCCCAGAAGGTGTAGTTGCCGAACTCGGTGCGGCCGAACAGGTTGTAGATGTTGTTGCGCTGGTAGTCGATGCCGCCCTTCAGGGTGTGGTCGCCCAGATACAGGGTGCCGGCAAGGAACACGCGCCATTGCTTGGTGTTGATCTGATTGTAATGGCGGAACTGGTCCCCGCCGAGGTGGACCTGCGGTCCGCGGCCCGACGGGTCGGTGAAGACATTGATCTGCGGCTGCTTGGCCGGACCGGCGGCGGCCTGGTCGAAGGTCTGGTAGCTGACCTTGGTCTCGGTGGAGAAGTTGTCGGTCCAGTCGTCGAACAACTGCAGCGCCATGTTCTCGGTCAGGCTGCGCTTGGTATACCAGTAGCTGCTCAGGCCGATCGAGTTGGAGCTGTTGCCCTGCACGATCGGCTGGACTTCGGTAGTGCGCTGGTACGTCAGGCTGGCACGATGCTTGTCGGAAATGTTCCAGTCCAGCTTGACCAGATAGCGCTTGTCCTTCAGCGTTGTGCCACTGGCGCCCAGGTTGCCCGGCTGCAGACCCAGCTGCTTGGCGGTGTCGACGATTTTCTGCAGGTCTCCGGGGGAGATCTTGTTGGATGTGGACGAGCCGCTGCCCAGCGAGGGATCCAGGCCATTGGCCGAATCCGCACCGATGCCGTCGGTGTTCTCCTGCTCGGCGGACGCGAAGAAGAACAGCTTGTCCTTGATGATCGGGCCGCCCAGGGTGAACCCGCCGGTCCAGTCCTTCTTGTAGCCGCTGTAGTGGTAGCCCGGGTCGCTGCTGTTGAGCCAGCCCGCGTCGCCGACCAGCTTGTTGGCATTGCGGTAGACGTAATACACCGAACCATGGAATTCGTTGGTGCCGGACTTGGTTACCGCGTTGATGTCGGCACCGACCGTGTCGGAGGTGACGTCGAAGTTCGCGGTGGAGATGTTGTACTCGGCAATCGTGTCATAGGAGATCGGCGAACCCTGGTACGGCAAGCCATTGGCATTGAGTCCGAACGGGTCACCCTGGGTGATGCCATCGACACTGATGTTGTTGTAGCGGTTGGGCTGGCCATTGGCGGAAATGGAGCCGTCGCCCTGGTCGGTCACGTTGATGCGCGGGTCGAGCCGGGCGATGTCGTCGATCGAACGATTGGCCAGCGGGGTCGACTCCAGCTGCCGCTGCGAGACGTTGGTCGACAGCCCCTTGTTGTCCGACGTGAAGATCTGCGTCAGCGCCGAGGCGGAGACGGTCACGCCGCCGAGATTCTTCGCCTGCGCTATGCTGGCGCCCATCGTGAGGTTGATGGCGGACGTCTGCCCCAGCTGGAGATACACGTTGTCCTGTTCGGACTGGCTCAGGCCGGCCTTCGAGGCGGTGATGTCGAACGGACCGCCCACCCGCAGACCCTGCGCCGTGTAGCGGCCGTCCTGGTCGGTGGTGACGATCTTGGTGGTACCCGACGGCACGTGCACGATCTGCACCGTGACACCGGCCACCGGCTGACCGCTGGCGTCGACCACGCGACCGCCGACGGCGGAAGATATGACGTTCTGGGCCATCGCCGGCGCCGTCGCCAACAGCGCGGCAATGGCAAACGGCAGAACCTTGGCACGAATTCGGTTGTTCATTCTTGAGGACCCCTGGGTTCGCAGCTGAAATGAAAATAGTTGCGCTGATGAAAAAATGCGCATGGAAACACCGGCGCCTGCAAGGCCGCCTGTCCATGCAATCCGATTTCCCCTCGTGCTTCACCTGACCAATGAATCAACGGGGTTTTGGCGGGGCCGTCCCGCCTTCCGTAACGATTATTGAACGAATTTTAGCGGCATTTTGTGACAGTTTTGCAGTGCTGAACGCAAGTATTTGCGCCTCGGCCCGGCCGGCCAACGGCCCGGCAGGCTCCCAGGTAGCGCGCACGCTTGGCGGGTTTCAGCTTGGCCAGATCCAGCATCACCAGACCATCCACACAGCCGGAAAAACCTGGATCCTCGCCGAAATCGAGAAACTGCACGCCTTCGGGTTCGACCAGATCGACATACTGGCGATACAGCACCGGCACACTGACGCCCAGCGCATCCAGATGATGCCTGAGCTTGCCCATGCCCGCGCTGGCATCGAGGCCGGCCAGTGCCGACTGCACGCCCTGCCGCACCTCGGGCGAAACCACGAACGGCTGCCGCGCCGAAGCCAGGCCCGGCGCACCGAAATAATGCTGGTGTGCCGCGGCGATCCATTCGCGGGCCGCCCGCGGCAGGCGCGTCGACATGCTGACCGGACCGAACAGATAAGCCAGTTCGGGATGCCGCTGCAGGTACAGGCCGATGCCCTGCCAGAGCTGGTCCAGCGCGCGCGACCGCCAGTAAGCCGGCGCGATGAAGCTGCGGCCCAGCTCCAGCCCCTGCGCCAGCCGGGATTCCAGCGCCGGCGAATAATCGAACAGGGTGGACGTGTACAGCCCGGCCACGCCACGCCTGGCGATCACCCGGCTGCCGTGGCCCAGGCGGTAGGCGCCGACGATGCGCAAAGCCTGCGGATCCCACAACACCAGGTGTTCGTAATGCGGATCGCAGACATCCAGATCGCGACGCGCGCCGGTGCCCTCGCCGACCTTGCGGAAGGTCAGCTCGCGCAGGCGTCCGATTTCGCGCATGACCGCACTGTCGAGCGCCCCCGGGAACAACCATGCCTGCTTGCCGTCGCTGAAATCGGCGAGCTTTTCGGCCGCCGCCAACTCGGCGGAAACCTGTTCGGCCCGCTCCGGATGCGCCAGCGGCGCCTGTCCGCCGAAGATCAGGCCACGCTGCCGGCCGACCCGGTACACGTGCCGCCGCATCAGTCTGGCCGCCTGTTCGGTCGAACCGCCGCTGCGCTGTTCGAGCTCTCCGGCGCCGATCAGCGCGCCGATGCTGAAACCGATCCGCCGCCTGCCGGGCGCCACCGCTTCACGCGGCAACATTGCCGTGCCCAGCGGACGGGCCAGCATCGACATGCCGTAAAACATGGCCGAATTGCGTGCCGCGACATGCACCGGCAACACCGGTGCCCCGCTGCGCAAGGACAGCCGCGCAAAGCCGTCCGACCAGCGCCCGTCGCGCACGCCGTCCGAGCGCATGCGCGAGACCTCGCCGGCCGGAAACACGATCAGCGCCTCGCCACGCTCCAGCGCACGGTAGACGCCGCGCAGACGCGAGGCCGCACCATTGCCGAACACATCCACCGGCAACAACAACCGCCCCAGCTGCGGGAACGTTGCCAGCCAGTCGTTGCCCAGAATGCGTACGTCGCTGCGTGCCGAGCCGACCAGTTGCAGCAGCGCCAGTGCATCGAGCATGCCCAGCGGATGATTGGCCACCACCAGCAGCGGGCCGTCCACCGGAATATGTTCGCGTTCGCGGGGGTCGATCCAGTAGCTGGTACCCAGCAGGTCCAGCGCGCGTTCGACGAAGTCGAACCCCTCGGCATCGCCGATCCGCTCCAGCACGCGCGTGAATCTGCCCTCGTCGGCCAAGCGCCCCAGCATGCCCGCCATAGGACGGCGGATTCCGGGATGTTGCGCCAGCCACGGCAGGCGTTCGGCAAGCGTCTTCTCGATTCGGAGCATGGCCACGTCCTCGACGTTTTGGCCATGCTGCCGCCCGATTGTTACAGCCGAAAGATCGTACGATGCAAGGAATGCTGCACGCCCGGCGGGCTCCTCAGACCGCCAGATGCAGGAACGACGCCACGCCCGCCATGAACATCTGCACCGACAGCGCAATGAGCAGCATGCCCATCACGCGCTCCAGCGCCGTCAGCACGCTTTCGCCGAGCCAGCGGAACAGATAGGTGGCGCTGAGCAGGATGATCGACGTGGCAAGCCAGGCCAGCAGCAGGGCCGTCACCCAGTCGGCGGTCCGGCCGGGCTGGGTATTGGTCAGCAGCAACAGGGCCGCCATCGCCGACGGACCGGCCACCCCGGGGATGGCCATCGGCACGATGAACGGCTCGCCCGCGCCGGGCTTGCCGAAAATGCCGCCGCCATCGGCGGGCGGAAACACCATGCGGATGCCGATCAGGAACAACACGATGCCACCGGCGATGCTGATCGAGTCCGGCTTCAGCTGCAGCAGCTTGAGCATGTACTGACCGCCGAACAGGAAAACCAGCAGCACGCCCAGCGCGATCAACAGCTCGCGCACCATCACCGGGCGCCGGCGCCGGGGCGGCACATCCTTGAGCAGACTCAGGAAGAACGGGATATTGCCCAGCGGATCCATGATCAGAAACAGCATGATTCCCGCGGACAACGTGGTCATCTGTGTTTCCATTTCAGCTCCATGTTCCGGTGCAACATCATGTTCCGGCGGCGATGCCGGACAATCCACTGTAGGAGCGCACCCTGTGCGCGATGGCTTCGGGGAATGCGCCGCAAGAGCCATCGCGCACAGGGTGCGCTCCTACGGCAGGCCAAGCCAACCCCCGCACCCCAAATTCAATCGGTACGCAGATCCAGCACCGTGCCACGTGCCGGCCCGGCCTGCGCGCTCAGCAGATAGACGGCCGCAGCGGCAGCGGCATCGGGTAACGGCCGCTGCATGGTGTCCTCGCCAAAGTACGCCTGACGCCGCAGCGCCGTGCGCATCGGCGCAGGCAGCAAGGCATGGCTGCGCATCGGGCTGCTGTCGGTCTCCTGATGCAGGATCGCCACGAAACGCTCCAGCGCGGCCTTCGACACCCCGTAGCCGCCCCAGTGCGCGCGCTGCAGCAGGTCCGGGTTGTCCAGCACGAACACCACGGCGCTGTCGCTGGCCGCGGTCAGCAACGGCAGGCAGGCCTGGGTCAGTGCGAACGGGGCGGATACGTTCACGTGCAGCGTGCGCAACCACTCGTCCGGCTTGTGCATGGCGATCGGTGTCAACCCGGAAAAACTGGCCGCCGCGTGCACGATGCCGTCCAGCCGTCCGAAATCCCGCTCCAGGCCTTCGGCCAGCGCGGCATAGTCGCGCGGAGTCGCCAGTTCCATGTCCAGCGGATGGATCACCGGCTCGGTCAGGCCCTCGGCCATCATCGCGTCGTACAACTGCTCCAGCTGACGCTTGCGCTTGCCGGTGATCACCACCGTGGCACCTGCGCGTGCCGCGGCCCGCGCCACCGCGCTGCCCAGGCCACCATAGGCACCGGTGAGCAACACCACACGATCGGACAGCGTATCGGTAGCCGGCATCCAGCCTTGCGGCAATCGGGAAGAAGGCAGCATCATTGATGTGCCACTCCGGCCACATCGCTGGCCATGCGGGCCAGTTCACCGGACGATTTCAGATCCTCGATGATGTCGCAACCACCGATCAGTTCGCCCTGGATGAACAGCTGCGGGAAGGTCGGCCAGTTGGCAAAATGCGGCAACGCGGCGCGTACCTGTGGGTGATCGAGCACGTTCACGGCGTGGAATGTCGCACCGGCGTCCGACAGCGCCTGCACCGCCCGACTGGAAAAACCGCACATCGGAAATTCCGGCGTGCCTTTCATGAAAAGCACGATGGGATGCTCGTCCAGCATCCCCTTGATTCGTTCATTGATGTTCATATGACAAGTGTTTCATCTTTACAATGCGGGCAGACCGGTATTGTATCAGTCACCCATCGGCTGCCGTCCGCTGCGCCGATCATCACCCCGAGCCAACGCACAGGAGTCATTCATGGCGATCGAACTTCCCCCACTCCCCTATGAAAAAAACGCACTGGAACCGCACATCTCCGCCGAAACGCTGGAGTTCCACTACGGCAAGCACCATCAGGCCTACGTGACCAATCTCAACAAGCTGATCGAAGGTACCGAACTGGCCGACGCCGCACTCGAAGAGATCGTCCGCAAGTCCTCCGGCGGCATCTTCAACAACGCCGCACAGGTCTGGAACCATACGTTCTACTGGAACTCGATGAGCCCGAACGGCGGCGGCGCCCCCTCCGGCAAGCTGGCCGATGCGCTGAACAAGGCGTTCGGTTCGGTGGAGAAATTCAAGGAGGAATTCAGCAAGTCCGCCGCCGGCAATTTCGGTTCGGGCTGGACCTGGCTGGTGCAGCGCCCGGACGGTTCGCTGGGCATCGTCAACACTTCCAACGCGGCCACACCGATCACCGGCAGCGACAAGCCGCTGTTCACCGCCGATGTATGGGAACACGCCTACTACATCGATTACCGCAACGCCCGGCCGAAATATCTGGAGGCGTTCTGGAATCTGGTGAACTGGGATTTCGCGGCGAAGAATCTCGCCTGATCCTGTTCCACCTGTTCGAACAAAAACCCCGGAGCGATCCGGGGTTTTTGTTGTGCAGGGACCGATGGTGCCGACCGAGCGGCAGCATCGCTCAGCCGAGCCGGTCGTCCGCCAGGTGGTAATGCGGATCCTCGAGCGAATTCGACTCGACCATGCCACCGGCCTTCAGCAGCAACTCGGCGCAGTCCGGGCTGAGATGGCGCAGGTGCAGCTGCTTGCCCAGCTTCTGATAGCGCTCGGCCAGCATGTCGATCGCCTCGATCGCCGAGTGGTCCATCACCCTGGCCTGGCCGAATTCCACGATCACCTGCGCCGGATCCTCCTTGGGCGAGAACAGGTTCTGGAAATTGCGAGTCGAGGCGAAGAACAGCGTGCCCTTCAGCTCGTAGATCCGGACACCGCAGGCATCGGTTCGCGTGCTTACCTCGATTTGCTTGGCATGCTGCCAGGCAAACACCAGTGCCGAGATCACCACGCCGATCACTACCGCCACCGCCAGATCAGTAAAAATGGTGACCACGGTGACCGCCACGATCACCAGTGCATCGGCGCGCGGCACCTTGCCCAGCACGCGCACGCTGCCCCATTCGAAGGTCTTGGCCGAGACCACGAACATCACCCCGATCAGCGCCGCCAGTGGAATCCGCTCGATCAGACTGGAGCCGAACAGGATGAAACTGAGCAGGCCCAACCCGGCGACGATGCCGGACAACCGGCGGGTAGCACCCGCACCGACATTGATCATGCTTTGACCGATCATCGCGCAACCACCCATGCCGCCGAACAACCCGGTAACCACATTGGCCACGCCCTGGGCCAGACACTCGCGATTCGGCTTGCCGCGGGTATCGGTCATTTCGTCGATCAGATTCAGTGTCAGCAGCGATTCGATCAAACCCACCATGGCCATGATCAGCGCATAAGGGAACACGATCCGCAATGTACCGAGATTCCACGGCACATCGGGAATATGGAAGCTGGGCAGGCCACCCCTGATCGAGGCCAGATCGCCCACCGTGCGCGTCTCGATACCGAAGAGGTTGGTCAGCAGGGCCACCGCAAGGATCGCCACCAGTGCCGACGGCACAGCCCGGGTTACCCTCGGCAACAGATAGATGATCGCCATCGCCAGTGCGACCAGCCCCAGCATCACCCATAGCGTCCGCCCGACGATCCATGCACCATGCTGCTGGAAGTGCGGCATCTGGGCCAGGAAGATCACGATGGCCAGGCCATTGACGAAGCCCAGCATCACCGGATGCGGCACCATGCGAATGAATTTGCCGAGCCGCAGCGCGCCGAACAGCAGTTGCAGCAGGCCCATCAGGACCACTGCGGCAAACAGGTATTGCACACCGTGCTGCACCACCAGTGCCACGATCACCACCGCGATCGCACCGGTGGCGCCGGAGATCATGCCGGGCCGGCCGCCCAGCACCGCGGTGATCACGCACATCATGAAAGCGGCATACAGGCCGGTCAGCGGATTGACATGGGCGACCACAGCAAAGGCGATGGCCTCCGGCACCAGCGCAAACGCCACGGTGAGGCCAGACAACACGTTGTTCTTCGCCTGCGCGAATGAGATCGACATGTGGAAAATTCCAGGGTTTGGTCGGTGAACGCCATAGGCGGCGCGCAAGACGCAGCGGGCGATACCGGCGATACCTCGTCAAAAGACGTGCGGTATCGACGATGCCGGCACAAACGGGCGAAGGTGAAGGGAGGACTTACACTGGCGGAACATCTCACGATCGGCGGCGAGGATGGCGCAATCGAACCGCCGACCATACCATCAGGGAAGGATACCGCTCCCGCCACAGACTCGGAGCGGGGCTACCGCGCCGCCGAAGCCCCTGCCGCAGAATCCTATTGGGATGCCAGCTCGCGCAGCGCAGGCGCAGCCTGCGCCGCACGCCCCAACCCCTCGGCCAGCATCGCCAATCGATCGGCCAGCACTGCTCCGTCAGGCGCGCATACCGTGGCATGACCGACCTTGCGGCCGGGCCGGGATTGCTTGCCGTAGTCATGCCAATGCGCATCGGCGGTACGCAGCACCGGCGTCGCGTCGGGCATGTCGCCGATCCAGTTGAACATTGCCGACAAACCGCGCGCACCGGTATCGCCCAGCGGCAGTCCCAGCACGGCGCGCACATGGTTCTCGAACTGGCTGGTATGGGCGCCCTCGATCGTCCAGTGACCGGAATTGTGCACGCGCGGCGCCATCTCGTTGCCGAGCAGTTCGCCGTCTTTCACGAACAGCTCCAGCGCGAACACCCCCACGTAATCGAGCCGCTCGGCCAGCGTGCGGGCCAGCTCGGCCGCGCGCTGCTGCAGCTGACCGACCGCCAGGGCCGGCGCCAGGCTCAGCGAAAGCACGCCGTCGGTGTGCCAGTTCTGGGTCAGCGGCCAGGTGCGGAAATGACCATCGCGACCACGCACGGCAAGCACCGACAGCTCGCGCTCGAATGGCACGAATGCCTCCAGGATCAACCCGTGCGCATCGGCCTGCGCGCCAAGCGCGGCCCACGCAGCATCGGCGTCGGCGAGCGATTTGAGGCGGAACTGGCCTTTGCCGTCATAGCCCAGCCGACGGGTCTTGAGGATCGCCGGCGCACCGATCGCCGCCAGCGCACGATCCAGGCTGGCGCGGGTGTCCACCGCGACGAATTCGGGTGTCGCCAAGCCGCAATCGCGGAACAGGGTCTTCTCGGCCAGCCGGTCCTGCGCCACCGCCAACGCGTGCGGATTGGGGTACACCGCCACCCGCTCGGCCAACCAGTGCGCGGTCGCGGCCGGCACGTTCTCGAAGTCGAACGTGACGACGTCGACCTTGCGGGCGAAATCCTCCAGCTCAACGAAATCAGTCCAGTCCGCCACCAACAGCGGCGCCACCTGGCCGGCGCAGGCATCCGCGACGCTGTCGACCACCAGCGTCTTCACGCCCAGCGGTGCGGCAGCGAGAGCCAGCATGCGCGCCAGCTGGCCGCCACCGAGAACACCAAGCACGGGTTGGCAACGACCGCTCACGAGCGCGGGTCCGGCCAATCGAGCACGCTCTGCGTCTGGCGTGCACGGTAATCGTCGAGCAATGCGGCGAGCTGCGGATCATGCAGCGCCACTACCGCCGCGGCCAGCAGGCCGGCATTCACCGCACCGGCATGACCGATCGCCAGCGTACCGACCGGAATGCCCGCCGGCATCTGGGCGATCGACAGCAGCGAGTCCATGCCGTTCAGGGCCTTCGACTGCACCGGCACCCCGAACACCGGCAGCCGGGTCTTGGCCGCCAGCATGCCCGGCAGATGCGCTGCGCCACCGGCGCCGGCGATGATCACCTGGATACCCCTCGCCGCGGCCTGCTCTGCATAGTGGAACAGCAGATCCGGCGTGCGGTGCGCGGATACCACCTGGACTTCGTGTGGTATGCCCAGTTCGGCCAGCACGCTGGCCGTATGCTGCATGGTGTCCCAGTCCGAACGCGAACCCATCACGACGCCAACGCACGGCGGTTTGGTTGTTCCTGTCATGGCCGGGCCGTCCAAAAACGGTTATTGTACGGGCTTTCCCAGTACCGGCACACCCTGCAACCCGCCATGGACAAGCGACTACTCGACATCCTGTGCTGCCCGGTCAGCAAAACGCCGGTACGCCCGCTCAGCAGGCATGAGCTCGATGCGTTGAACAATGCCATTTCCGCCGGCGAGGTCGACACTGTCACCGGTGCCACCGTGCGTGAGCGGCTCGTCGAGGCGTTGATCACCACCGATCGCAAGGTGATTTACCGGGTCGACAACGGCATTCCGGTGATGCTGCCCGAGGAAGGCATCGGTACGGTGCAGCTCAAGAGTTTCCCCGCAGTTCCCTGAACAAGCCGCTGTGACGTCCGTCACCTTGTTGGCACCCGTGCATGACACGGCGGCCGGTTTGGCTTATCGTCACCAACTACGTGCGCCCCCTGGTGCCGGCCACGCATGCAACTCATGGGCAATCGCATGAACCAAGCCAGTGATTCTTCCCGAGTCGTCAGCCTGACCCAGCGCCTGGACCCCGCCAGCGAGCGCGTTGGCGAGTTGCTCAATGCCGTACGCACCATTGCCTCGCGCCGACTGCAGCAGACGATCGGCAACATGTTCGAGCAGGTGGACGACGCATTGTTCGATCTGGCCGAAAAAGCCGAAAACAATGCCGCCCAGATGCACTACTTCGATGGCATGCGCGATGTGCGCAAGCGTCGCCCGGCGGTGGAACGTGGCTTTCTGACCACCATCAGCCGCGACCTCGGCGAGATGGCCCGCGCGCCGGTGCAGCCGCCCCTCGGCGCGCAGGTGCCGACCGGCACGGTCGAACTGTCCCTGGTAGCCGAGAGCGAACTGGAGGAGTCCCTCGCGATCACCAGCATGATCGGCAAGAATGAATCGCGCCTGGGACGCGACCTGTTTGCCGTCAATCAGCGATTGTCGGTGATCTGTGGTGGCCACAAGATCGAGGACGCCAACAACCCGGTGGCGCCAGCCAACCTGACCAGGGCATTCCGCCAGGCACTGCATGAGCTCAGCGCCGACATGCGGGTCAAGCTGATCATCTACAAGCTGTTCGATCGCTATGTGCTCTCTGTCCTGGAAGAGCTGTACCGGGAAATCAACACCGAACTGGTGCGTGCCGGCGTGCTTCCGCAACTGCGGCATGAGGCGCTGCGCAGCGACGGCACGAAGGCCGGCACCGAGGGTCAGCCGGCCCCGGCCGCCGATGCGGTCGGCGATATTCCCAGCGACCTGTTGCAGACCCTGCATGCACTGTTCAGTGCGCGCCGCGGCCCGGTGGTTGGCAACAGCAACGCGGGCACGGGCGGCACGGGCGGCGGCATGCCCAGCAGTCCGATGCCTTCGGCCAACGAGCTGCTCGGCGCACTCAGCGTGCTGCAGAGCCAGATCGTCAGCGCCGGTCCGTTGCTGTACGCCAGAGCTGGCGACACGGCCAATATCAGCAACGAAGTGATGCACCTGAAAGAGCAGCTGCTGAGCCAGATCGGTGCGCTGCGCGGCGAGCGCTCCAGTCATGTCTCGACGATCGACGAGGACACCATCGACCTGGTGGGCATGCTGTTCGAGTTCATCCTCGAAGACCGCAACCTGCCCGCACAGATG
>DATKVA010000055.1:0-51043 GCA_035530315.1 Rhodanobacter sp.
TTCTTCCTGGAGGCCACCTTCATCGGCATGATGGTGTTCGGCTGGGAGCGATTGAAGCGGGGCCAGCATCTGGCGGTCACCTACATGGTGGCGCTCGGCTCGAACCTGTCCGCGCTGTGGATCCTGATCGCCAACAGCTTCATGCAGGCACCGGAAGGGGCGAGCTTCAACCCGACCACGATGCGCATGGAGCTGAGCAGCCTGACCCAGCTGATCTTCAGCCACGATGCCCAGGCCAAGTTCGTGCACACCAGCATCGCCGGCTATGTCACCGGGGCGATTTTCGTGGCCGGCATCAGTGCCTGGTACATGCTGCAGCGGCGCCATGTCGAGCTGGCCCGCCGTTCGTTCCGCATGGCGGTACTGTTCGGCGTGCTGGCCACCGCCGGCGTGATCACCCTGGGCGACGCGCTCGGCTTCATCGGCGGCCAGGCGCAGCCGACCAAGCTGGCGGCAATGGAAGGCCTGTGGAAGAGCGAGCCGGCACCGATGCCGTTCAACCTGATCGCGTTTCCGTCGCAGCAGGGGCAGATGAACCGTGGTGAGGTGCAGGTGCCCTATGCGCTGTCGCTGCTGGTCACCCATTCGCTGGATGGCACGGTGCCTGGCGTCGATCAACTGGAGCGCGAGGCGGCCGCGCGCATCAGGGACGGCATCCCGGCCGTCTCGGCGCTGCAGACGCTATCAGCCCATCCGGGCGATCCCGCGGCGCTGGCGCAGTTTCGCTCGCACGAGAAGGATCTCGGCTACGGCTTCCTGGTGCAACGCTACGCCGAGGACGTGAGCCAGGCCACCGAGGCGCAGATCGCCACTGCGGCGCGCGACACGATTCCGCAGGTGGCGCCGATCTTCTGGTCGTTCCGCGCGATGGTTGCGATGGGCCTGGCGATGCTGGCGTTCTTCGTGCTGGCGGTGATCTACAGCATGCGCAACAACATCGAGCACAAGCGCTGGTTCCTGAAGATCGCGGTGTGGATGATTCCGGTACCGTTCCTGGCCTGCGAGACAGGCTGGCTGGTCGCCGAACTGGGGCGCCAGCCGTGGACGGTCTACGGCATGCTGCCGACCTGGATGTCCGCCTCCACGCACAGCGTCGGCTACATGGTCTTCTCGCTGATCGGCTTCGTGGCGCTGTACACGGCCTTCATCATCGCCGAGATGTATCTGATGGTGCGCGCGATTCGCAAGGGTCCCGATGAGCCCCACGCCAGCGGGGATGGCCGATTTATCAACGACAGATCGCAGGCCGCCCGTATGGCCGGCTACGCGGAGGGCTGACCGATGGAACTGTATGCCGTACTTCAAATCACCTGGTGGCTGCTGCTCGGCGTGCTGCTGATCGGACTGGCCGTGATGGTGGGCATGGACATGGGCGTGGGCACCATCCTGCGCTATGTCGGGCGCACCGACATCGAGCGCCGGGTCGCGCTGAACATCATCGGTCCGCACTGGGAGGGCAACCAGGTGTGGTTCGTCCTCGGTGGTGGCGCGGTGTTCGCCGCTTTCCCGCTGATCTATGCCACCGCCTTCTCGGGCTTCTACGTGGTGATGCTGCTGCTGTTGTGGAGCATGATCATGCGTCCGCTCGGCTTCGAGTATCGCAGCAAGCTGCCGTCGGCAGCCTGGCGCAGCACGTGGGACTGGGCGCTGTTCGTCAGCGGCCTGGTGCCGATGGTGGTGTTCGGTGCCGCCTTCGGCAACCTGTTCCATGGCGCTCCGTTCCACTTCAGCTGGAATCTCACTTCGACCTACACCGGCTCCTTCCTCGGCCTGCTCAATCCGTTCGCGATCCTGTGCGGCTTGCTGTCGGTAGCGCTGTCGGTGTTCATGGGGTCGGCGACCGTGATGAACGGCGCGGTGGATGCCATCTACGAGAGGGCTCGCACGCTGGCCCGCTTGTCGGCCGCGCTGGCGATCGTGCTGTTCGCGATCGGCGGTGTCTGGGTGCGCGGCATGCAGGGTTTCGTGCTGACCAGCAGCCCGACGCCGGGCATCGCACAGACACCATTGCAGCAGGCAGTGTCGCTGGTCGATGGTGCCTGGTTCGGCAACTTCCACGCTCATCCGCTGTTGTGGGTCGTGCCGGTACTCGGCTTCGCCGGGATGCTGCTGGGGCTGCTGGCCGCCGGCGCAAGGCGTTCGCACCTGGCCTGGTGGCTGGGTGCGGTGGCCTGGCTTGGCGTCATCGGCACGGCCGGCGTCGCACTGTTTCCCTTCCTGCTGCCCTCCAGCAGCATGCCGGCGCAGAGCCTCACCGTGTGGAATTCCAGCTCCAGCCAGCTCACCCTGACCTGGATGGTGGGCTTTGCCGCGGTCTTCGTGCCGCTGGTCGTCTGGTATACCAGCTGGGCCTTCTACGTGATGCGCGGCAAGGTCAAGGCCGAACATGTCGCCGCCGACGAACACGCTTACTGAGGATCCATCATGAGAACCTTTCTGCAATTCACGCTCTTCATGGTCATTGCCCTGGTGGTGATCCTCTTGGCCATCGTGCTCGGCGGTTCTGGTGCCTGGTATTTCGCCTGGTTGGTCGGTACCGGCATGATCGTGCTGATCACCGCGGCCGGTGGTGCCCTGCTCGACGCGCAGGATGAGCATGCCGCGGAGCAGGCGAGAGCCGGCGCCGCGGACGCGTGAATCGGGCTACCACTTGAACTATCGTGATCGGGGCCGGCTTTGCGCCGGCCCCTGCATTTGGAACACCCGATGACCTCTCCCGTGACCGCCTGGCTGCGCGAACAATCCCGTCCCGTGCGTCGCCTGCTGAATGCCGGTATCGCCGCCGGGGCCGCACAGGCGGTGCTGATCTGCCTCGGTGCGTGGCTGGTGGCCCACGTGCTGGCCGAGGCGATCTTCGCCGGACGTCGGCTGGCCGACCTGTGGCCCGCGGTTGCCGCATTGCCGCTGCTGGCCGCCACCCGCTTCGCACTCGTCCTGTGGCAGCGACGGGCCACGTTCGAGGCCGGTGCCCGGGTCGGCACCAGCGTGCGGTTGTCGCTGGAGGAGCGGATGCGCCTGCTGGGGCCTCGCTGGGCTGCCCGGCAATCGAGCGGCGACATCGTCACGCGCTTCGTCGACGGGGTGGAAACGCTGATTCCCTACTACGCCGGTTACTTGCCGCAAGTGGCGTTCGCCGCACTGGTGCCGGCGGTGATCCTGCTCGTCGTGCTGACTGCCGATCCATGGTCGGCGCTGGTGTTGCTGGTGACCGCGCCACTGATCCCGCTGTTCATGGTGCTGGTGGGACGTGCCGCCGAACAGGCCAGCCAACGGCGCTGGTTGCGCCTGCGGCGGATGGGGGCACGCTTCATGGACGCCTTGTCCGGCCTCACCACGTTGCGCCTGTGCCGTGCGACGGAGCGCGAACAGGCCTTGCTGGCGGCGACCGGCGAAGCCTATCGGCAGGAGACCATGGCGGTGCTGCGGATCGCCTTTCTGTCCGCCCTGGTGCTTGAGTTTTTCGCCACCATCAGCATTGCGGTGCTGGCGGTGCTGATCGGCTTTCGCCTGATGTGGGGCACGCTCGCCTTCGAGCCGGGCCTGTTCGTGCTGCTGCTGGCACCGGAGCTGTTCCTGCCGCTGCGTGCGTTGGGTACCCAGCGGCATCGGCGGATGGAGGCCGCCGCCGCGGCCGAGGACCTGATCGCCCTGCTGGCCACTCCTGTCGAGGCGGCGACTGCGGCCGGGTCGTCGCCACGCGCGTTCGCGGCGGCGCAAATCGGCATTGCCTTCGAGCAGGTCGGTTTCGGCTATACGCCCGATCGCGAGGTGCTGCACGACCTCGATCTGTGCGTGGACGCCGACACCGAGCTGACCCTGGTCGGCGCCAGCGGCAGCGGCAAGAGCACGCTGTTCAACCTGCTGATGGGATTTGCCATGCCGCAGAGGGGTCGGATCCTGGTCAACGGCGAAGACATCACGGCGCTGGACATCGCCTCGTGGCGCCGGCACATCGCGTGGCTGTCGCAGCGCGCACACGTCTTCCACGGCACGCTGCGCGACAACCTGCTGATCGCTGCCCCCGGCGCCGGCGATGCCCAGCTGGAGCGGGCCGTGCAGGCCGCCGCCCTGGTACCCGTCATCGCCCGCCTGCCGCTGGGGCTGGATACGCCGCTGGGCGAACATGGCCAGGGCTTGTCCGGCGGCGAGCGGCAGCGCCTGGCGCTGGCCCGCGCCTGGTTGCGCGATGCGCCGTTGTTGCTGCTGGACGAACCCACCCAGCATCTGGACGGCGCCACCGCAGCCGTCATCGACACGGTGCTGGCGAAACTGGCCATCGGGCGCACCGTGATCCGCATCGCGCACCGGCTGGACACCATCGCCACCGAGGCGCGCGTTGCCGTGATGACCGAGGGGCGGATCGTGGAAGTCGGGCGCGCAGGGGATCTTCGCGCCACGCACGGGGCGTTCGCCCGTCTGCTTGCGGCGGATCGCGCCGCATGAGCGATCGCCCCGATCACTTGCCGCCGGCTTCCCTGGGCGCCTTGCGCGTACTGCGCCGCCTGTTCGGCCTGATGCATCACGAGCGCCGCTGGATGGCTGCCGGTGCCGCGATGGCCGTGCTGAGCACGCTCTCGGGCATCGGCCTGCTCGCGGTCTCCGGCCATTTCATCACCAGCATGGCGCTGGTCGGTGCCGGCGGTGCCGCGATCAACTACTACACGCCTGCGGCGCTGATCCGGCTGCTGGCGATTCTGCGCACCGGTGGCCGTTATGTCGAGCGGCTGATCACCCACGAGGCCACCTTGCGGGTGCTGGCGCGACTGCGCGTCTGGCTGTTCGGGCGGCTGGTGCCGCTGGCTCCGGCCGGGCTGGATGGATTGCGCAGCGCCGAGCTGTTCTCGCGCCTGCGCGTCGATGTGGATGCCCTGGAGCACGCCTACCTGGGGGCGCTGATCCCGCTGCTGGTGGCGGTGGTGGTGGCGCTGGTGGTCCTTGTCACGACGATGTTCTACCTGCCTGCGCTGGGGCTGTTGCTGGTGTTGCCGCTGGGCATGGCCGGTGCGCTGCTGCCCTGGTGGACGCTGCGCCGGGGGCAGCAACCGGGCGCAGCGATGGTGGTCCATGCCGAGGTCATGCGCTCGCTGGCCGCCGACGGCTTGCGCGGGCGCGCCGAACTGGCGCTGTACGGCGCCGAATTCGCCCATGCCGAAAAGCTGGCTGCGGTCACCGGGCAGCAACAGCAGGCGCAGCGGCAGGTGGACCGGTTGCAGGCGCTGGGCAGCGCCGGCGTGATGCTGGGCGCCCAGCTGGCCGTGGTGTGCACGCTGGCGCTCGGTTTGCCGGCGTTGCAGGCCGGTATACTCGCACCACCGGCGCTGACCATGCTGGTACTGCTCGCCGTCGCCGCGTTCGAGGCGGTCGCCCCGCTGCCGGATGCCTGGGCGCAGCTCGGTGCCACGCTCGCTTCCGCGCGCCGGGTGTTCGCGCTGGCCGACACCCCGCCGCCGGTGGTCGAGCCGCAGGCGCCATCGCCGACAACCGGCGACAACACCCTGACCATCCGCGGGCTGCGGCTGCGGTACGCGCCCGCGGATGCCTGGGCGCTGGACGGCATCGATCTCGACCTGCCGCAGGGCCGCCGGCTGGCCGTGGTCGGCCCTTCCGGTGCGGGCAAGAGCAGCCTGGTCGGTGCCTTGACGCGGCTTTATCCGTACGAGGGATCGATCACGCTGGGCGGCACCTCGCTCGCGGACTGGCACGGCGACGACGTGCGGTCACGCATCGCCGTGGTCGAGCAGCAGCCGTACCTCTTCGACGCCAGCCTGTGCGACAACCTGCGACTGGCCCGGCCCGACGCCTCCGACGAACAGTTGGACACCGTTATTGCCCAGGCCCAGCTCGGCGACTACGTGGCCAGTCTGCCGCGCGGCCTGGACACCTGGGTCGGCGAGAACGGCATCCGTGTCTCCGGTGGCGAGGCCCGTCGCATCGCCATCGCCCGTGCATTGCTGGCCGACGCGCCGATCCTGTTGCTGGACGAACCCACCGAAGGCCTGGATGCCGGCACCGCGGCCCAGCTCTACAAGGCACTGGCGATGGCCATGTCGGGTCGCAGCGTGCTGCTGATCACGCACCGACTCGGCGGCCCGTCCACCCTGGTGGACCACGTGGTCACCATGGAGCAGGGCAGGATCGTCGCCTGCGTCACGACCGATGCCCATCTGGGCCGTGTCTGAGCCACGGATCCCTCAGATACCCGGCCTCTGCATTTCCGCGTGCATTTGCGCCCGGGCGCCCCTGCGGATCGTCGATCATGTCCGCGCAGTTTGCGTGTGTGCCTTCTCGGGGAAGGCGATCGGAGCCGATTTCCGTACGGCATCCGCACAACGAAAAAGGCCACCCGGCAAGGTGGCCCAAATCGCTGAAACCAGTGGTGGGCGGTGCAGGGATCGAACCTGCGACACCTGCCGTGTGAAGGCAGTGCTCTACCGCTGAGCTAACCGCCCGCCGGGAGCGCGCAAATATACGGGGTGTCGGTGTCCGGGTCAATGTTGCCGGAGCCGTAGCCCGGCAGATCTCGATGGGGTCGTGGCGCGTAGCTTGCTAAACTGGCGCGCTTGATTGCCCGAGGTTACCGCGATGGATTTTCTGCAGCACGAGCTCAACCACATTCTTGCCGCCCTGCACGGATTCGAGCTGACGCCATGGAAGGCGATCGGTTTGACGGGCTCGCTGATGTTCACCAGCCGCTGGTTCGTGCAGATGTACTACACCCGCAAGCTCAAGCGGGTGGTGATGCCGCTGGCGTTCTGGTGGTTGTCGGTATGCGGCAGTGCGCTGATGCTGGCGTATTTCATCTTCGGCAAGAACGATTCGGTCGGCATTCTCGCGAACTTCTTTCCGGCCTTCGTTTCGATCTACAACCTGATCGTGCACATGCGCGACGTGAAGCGACGCAACGTGGTGGTCGAGAGCGAGGTCTGAAGGCGCCGCCCACGTTCACCACGACGCTCGCCGCGCAGGGTCAGTCGGGGTCGTAATCGAGGTTGGGCGCCAGCCATCGTTCGGCTTCCTCGCGGGTCCAGCCCTTGCGTCTGGCGTAATCCTCGACCTGTTCCTTGCCGATCCGGCCGACCACGAAGTACTGGCTGTCGGGGTGCGAGTAGTACCAGCCGGAGACGGCGGCGGTGGGGTACATCGCGAACCCCTCGGTCAGTTCGATGCCGGTGTTGCGGGTGACGTCGAGCAAGGCGAACAGGGTGGTTTTCTCGGTATGGTCGGGGCAGGCCGGGTAGCCGGGAGCCGGGCGGATGCCGCGGTATTTTTCGGCGACGAGCTGCTCGTTGTCGAGCGATTCGTCCGGCGCGAAACCCCAGAACTCGCGCCGCACCCGTTCGTGCAGATGCTCGGCGAATGCCTCGGCGAGACGATCGGCCAATGCCTTGAGGGTGATCGCGGAGTAGTCGTCATGGTCGGCCTCGAAGCGAGCCAGGTGCGGCTCGATGCCGAGACCGGCGGTGACCGCGAAGCCGCCGATCCAGTCGGGCTTGTCGAACTCCTTCGGCGCGATGAAATCGGCCAGGCAGAAGTCGGGGCGCTCGATCGGCTTGTCGACCTGCTGGCGCAGGCTGTGCAGGGTGGCGAGCAGTTTCCCCTCTCCCCCCGGGAGAGGGTGCCCCGAAGGGGTGGGTGAGGGTTCGGGCGCAGCGGAGTGCCGCTCTCCGACCGTACCCTCATTCGCCCTGCGGGCACCTGTTCCCGAAGGGAGAAGGGAGGGAAGGGCATACACCTCCACGTCGTCGCCGATGTTCGCGGCCGGCCACAGGCCGATCACGGCACGGGCGGTCAGCCATTTCTCGGCGACGATCCGGTCCAGCATCGCCTGCGCGTCGCGAAACAGCTCGCTGGCCTGCTTGCCGACCACGGCGTCGGTGAGGATGGCCGGATAGTGGCCAGCCAGTTCCCATGCCTGGAAGAACGGCGTCCAGTCGATGTAGCGGCGGAGCGTGGCCAGATCGTAATCGTCGAACACGGTGACCCCGGGCCGCTTCGGCTGCGGCGGCTCGTAGGTGGCCCAGTCGCAGCGGAAGCGCTGTGCGCGGGCCTTCTCCAGCGAAACCAACTGCCTGCCGGGGCCGCGGTTGCGATGGCGTTCGCGCACGTCGGCATAGTCGGCGCGCACCCTGGCGAGGAAATCCTCGACCAGATCCTTGCTGACCAGCGACTGCGCCACGCCGACTGCGCGCGAGGCGTCCTTCACCCACACCGTGCCGGCCTTGTAGTGCGGCTCGATCTTCAGCGCGGTGTGCGCGCGCGAGGTGGTGGCGCCGCCGATCATCAGCGGGATGTGGAAATCGCGTCGCTGCATCTCGCGCGCGACCTGGCTCATCTCCTCCAGCGACGGCGTGATCAGGCCGGACAGGCCGATGATGTCGGCGTTCTCGGCGATCGCGGTTTCCAGGATCTTCTGTACCGGCACCATCACGCCGAGGTCGATCACCTCGAAGTTGTTGCAGCGGAGCACCACACCGACGATGTTCTTGCCGATGTCGTGCACGTCGCCCTTGACCGTGGCGATCACGATCTTGCCGTTGTTCTTGCTGATCTCGCCGGTGCGCAGCTTTTCCGCCTCGATGTACGGCAGCAGGTAGGCGACCGCCTTTTTCATCACGCGGGCGGATTTCACCACCTGCGGCAGGAACATCTTGCCGGCGCCGAACAGGTCGCCGACCACGTTCATGCCGTCCATCAGCGGGCCTTCGATCACGTCGAGCGGGCGCGTGGAGAGCTGGCGTGCCTCCTCGGTGTCCTCGACTACGTACTGGTCGATGCCGTGCACCAGTGCGTGGCTGATCCGTTCGCGCACCGGCTTCTCGCGCCAGGCCAGTGTCTCGACCACGGCTTCGCCGCGTTTGCCCTTGTAGTTGTCGGCGATCTCCAGCAGGCGTTCGGTGGCGTCGTCGCGACGGTTCAGCACCACGTCCTCGACGCGCTCGCGCAGCGGCGGGTCGATGTCGTCCATGATCGTCAGTGCGCCGGCGTTGACGATGCCCATGTCCATGCCGGCCTCGATCGCGTGGAACAGGAACACCGAGTGGATCGCCTCGCGCACGACGTTGTTGCCGCGGAACGAGAACGACACGTTGGAGACGCCGCCGGAGACGTGGCAATCGGGGAAGCGTTTTTTCAGCTCGCGGGTGGCCTCGATGAAATCCACCGCGTAGTTGTTGTGTTCCTCGATGCCGGTGGCGATGGCGAAGATGTTGGGGTCGAAGATGATGTCTTCGGACGGGAAGCCGAGCTTCGTGGTCAGCAGTTCGTGGGCGCGCGCGCAGATTTCCACCTTGCGCTCGCAGGTATCGGCCTGGCCCTGCTCGTCGAACGCCATCACCACGGCGGCGGCACCGTACTGCTGCACCTTGCGCGCCTGTTCCAGGAACGACGCCTCGCCTTCCTTCATCGAGATCGAGTTGACGATGCCCTTGCCCTGCAGGCAGCGCAGGCCGGCCTCGATCACGCTCCACTTGGAGGAGTCGATCATGAAAGGCACGCGGGCGATGTCCGGTTCGGAGGAGATCAGGTTGACGAAGCGGGTCATTGCCGCCTCCGAATCGATCAGGCCCTCGTCCATGTTGATGTCGATGATCTGCGCGCCGTTGGCGACCTGCTGGCGGGCGACCTCGACCGCCTCGTCGTAGCGGTCCTCCTTGATCAGCTTCTTGAACTGCGCCGAGCCGGTGACGTTGGTGCGCTCGCCGACGTTGATGAACAGCAGGTCGGGGGTGATCACCAGCGGTTCGAGGCCGGAGAGGCGGGTATGGCGGGTACTCATGAGCGGAGACACCATGCTGTAGCAGCAGCGGTTGCTCCCTCCCCTGTGTGCAGGGGAGGGTTGGGGAGGGGTGAAGCTTTTGATCTGGTTTTTGAGATGTGAGGCAAGAGCTTTACCCCCTCCCGGCCTCCCCCTGCCGGCCGGGGGAGGAGCAAAAGCGCGTTCATGCGACCTCCCGCACTGCACCAGGCAACGCGCGCGGCGCACAATCGCGCACCGCTTCGGCAATCGCCTTGATGTGCGCCGGCGTGGTGCCGCAGCAGCCGCCGACCAGGTTCAGCAGGCCGTCGCGGGCGAAGCCGCCGATGATGCCGGCCATGTGCTCGGGGGTTTCGTCGTATTCGCCGAATGCGTTCGGCAGGCCGGCGTTGGGATGGGTGCTGACGTAGCTCTCGGCGATGCCTGCCAGGGTCTGGATGTGCGGGCGCAGGTCCTCGGCGCCGAGCGCACAGTTGAAGCCCACCGACAGTGGCCGCGCATGACGCACCGAGTAATAGAACGCCTCGGCGGTCTGCCCGGACAGGGTGCGGCCGGAGCGGTCGGTGATGGTGCCGGAGATCATGATGGGCACTCGCGCGCCGCGCTGGTGGAACAATTCGCTCAGCGCGAACAGGGCGGCCTTGGCGTTCAAGGTATCGAAGATCGTCTCGACCATGATCACGTCGACGCCGCCGTCGATCAGTCCGCTGGCCGATTCGGTGTAGTTCTCGACCAGCTCCTCGAAGGTGACGTTGCGGAAACCCGGATCGTTGACGTCCGGCGACAGCGAGGCGGTGCGGCTGGTCGGGCCGAGCACGCCGATCACGAAGCGGGGCTGGTGTGGCGTCTTCGCCGTCATCGCATCACAGGCGGCGCGGGCCAGCTGGGCGCCTTCGAGATTCAGCTCGTGCGCCAGGTGCTGCAGTCCGTAATCGGCCTGGCTGATGCGGGTGGAGTTGAAAGTGTTGGTCTCGATCAGGTCGGCGCCGGCGTCGAGGTAGGCGTCATGCACGCCGCGGATGATGTCGGGCCGGGTGAGGGTGAGCAGGTCGTTGTTGCCCTTGAGATCGCAGGCACCCGCGTGGTCGTGCGCATGCGGATCGTTTGCGTGGCCGTCATGGCCGTGCTCGAACCGCGCGCCACGGAATCCGTCCTCGTCCAGATCGTGTCCCTGCAGCATGGTGCCCATGCCGCCGTCGAGGATCAGGATGCGCCGTCGCAGCGCCGCTTCGAGCTGCGCGACGCGTTCGGGGTGGAGCCAGGGCAGGGTACTCATCGGATTTCCTTGCGTTCGGTCAACTCTCCTTGCGGGAGAAAAGGTGCTCAGAGCGGCTTGCGCGCCAGCAGGCTGATCACTTCGAAATGCGGTGCCTTGCGTTCGCGGCTGAGCCGGTTGCAACTGAGCACGTCCAGACCGGCGGCGCGGGCGAAGCCGTCGAGCTGCTCGCTGCTGAAGCCGAGATTGCGATGGTCGAACGGTTCGACGGCGGCACGGTGATCGTGCTGGCCCAGCGTCACCGCGAGCAGCCGGCCGCCGGAGCGCAGCAACCGAGCGGCCTCGGTCACCGCCCGGGCCGGATGTTCGGCATAGGTCAGCGCGTGCAGCATCAGCACCAGGTCGAAGCGTTGCTCGCCGAGATCCAGCGCATGCATGTCGCCCTGGCGCACCTGCACGTTGGTGAATGACCGCAGGCGCCTGGTGGCGGCCTCGACCACCCGCTCGCTGCTGTCGACACAGACGATCGAGTGCGCGTGCGGTGCCAGCAGTTCGGCCGTGATGCCGTCGCCGGAAGCGATATCCAGCACGTCGCCGGTGGCCAGCAATTGCAGCAGCGAACGCGCCAGGGTCTCCCAGGTGCGTCCGGGCGAGTAGTGGCGTTCCATGTCGCCGGCGACGGTATCGGCCCAGCCCTCCTCGCGGGCGCGATGGGCGAGCACGCCGGGCAGGCGCGCGCTGTCTTCGCGCAGCAAGGCGTCGTCGATGCTCTCGCGCAGCGAGCGGATCAGATGGTGTTGCGTTTCATCGCCCTCGTTGTTGGCGCGGTAGTAGGCCGACACGCCGGCACGCCGATCCCGCACTAGCCCGGCCTCCTTCAGTTTGGCTAGGTGGGTGGATACCCGCGGTTGCGCCAGATGCAGCACGGCGGCCAGTTCGGCCACGGTGAGTTCTTCGTGCTCGAGCAGGGCCAGCAGCCGCACTCGGGTGGGGTCGGCCAGCAACCGGAGCACGCTGGAAGCGGCGGCCAGATCCATCAGGCATCCTTGTATCGCGATATAAAGATGACAAGGCTAGGCGCCGCGGGGCAAACCGTCAAGCCGTAGGAGCGCACCCTGTGCGCGAAAGCTCTTGTTTCCTGCACGTGCCGGCAAAGAGCAATCGCGCACAGGGTGCGCTCCTACCCGGGCTGGTGCGGCGGCCGTTAGAATGAGCGGCTTGATTCAATATCTGTCTTGATCAGCCGCCGCATGCGGTGTCCGGGAGTAATGCATGGATTTCCGTTTTACCGAAGACCAGTTGTCGATCCAGTCGATCGCCCGCGACTTTGCCTCGAAGCGCATTGCGCCGGTGGCGGCCGAGCTGGACGCGAAGGGCGAGTTTCCGCTGGAGAATATCCGCGAGATGGGCCAGCTCGGCCTGATGGGCATCGAGGTGCCGCACGAGTACGGTGGCGCGGGCATGGATCCGATCGCCTATGTGCTGGCGATGATCGAGATCGCCGCGGCCGATGCGGCCACCGCGACCGTGATGTCGGTAAACAACTCGCTGTTCTGCAATGCCATCCTCAAACACGGCGACGAGCAACAGAAGCAGAGGTACGTGCGCGCCGTGGCGCAGGGTGAGGCGATCGGCGCCTACGCGCTGACCGAGCCGCATTCGGGTTCCGACGCCTCGGCGATGCATACCCGCGCCGACCGGAACGCGAACGGCGACTGGGTGATCAACGGCAAGAAAAGCTGGATCACCTCCGGCCCGGTGGCACGCTACATCGTGCTGTTCGCCATCTCCACCCCGGGCATCGGCGCAAAGGGCGTGTCGGCCTTCATCATCGATACCACGCTGCAGGGTTTCCATACCGGCAAGATCGAGCCGAAGCTCGGCATCCGCGCATCGGCCACCTGCGAGATCGAATTCGTCGACTACGTCTGTCCGAAGGAAAACCTGCTCGGCCCGGAAGGCAAGGGGTTCTCGATCGCGATGGGCGTGCTCGATGCCGGCCGGATCGGCATTGCGTCGCAGGCGGTCGGCATTGCGCGCGCCGCCTACGAGGCCACCTTGCAGTGGGTACGCGACCGCAAGGCGTTCGGCCACCCGATCGGCACGTTCCAGATGACGCAGTCCAAGATCGCCGACATGAAGTGCAAGCTGGACGCGGCGACCCTGCTGACCTTGCGTGCTGCATGGCTCAAGGGCGAAACCGAGAAGCATGGCGGTCGTTTCGGCACCGAGGCGGCGGTGGCCAAACTCACCGCGTCGGAGGCTGCGATGTGGATCACCCATCAGGCGGTGCAGATCCACGGCGGCATGGGCTACTCGAAGGAAATGCCGCTGGAGCGCTATTTCCGCGATGCCAAGATCACCGAGATCTACGAAGGCACCAGCGAGATCCAGCGCGTGGTGATTGCGCGCGCCGAAACCGGTTTGCGCTGAACCCGCAGCACTCGTAGGAGCCCGCTCGCGGGCGACGCTCTTTCAACCTGCCTCAAGAGCATCGCCCGCAAGCGGGCTCCTACACACGCCATGCTGCTGCATCAAGCTCCCCGCCGCGGATCCGAATCGAACGACTGCATGCCATCGTGGGTCCGTACCGCCGGTGGTGTGTCGCCGTCCAGCTTGTCGCCCAGCAGTCGACGGACCACCACGTAGAACACCGGGATCAGCAGCACGCCGAAGAAGGTGGCAAACAGCATGCCGCCGATCACGCCGGTGCCGATCGCGTGGCGCGCGTTGGCGCCGGCGCCGGTGGAAACGAACAGCGGGAACACGCCAAGGATGAAGGCCAGCGAGGTCATCAGGATCGGCCGCAGTCGAATGCGCGCCGCCTCGATCACGCTTTCGCGCAAGGTCATGCCGCGTTGCTGATGTTCCACCGCGAACTCCACGATCAGGATCGCGTTTTTCGCGGCCAGGCCGATGACGGTGATCAGGCCGATCTTGAAATAGATATCGTCGGGCAGTCCGCGCAGCAGGGCGAACACCACTGCGCCAAGCAGGCCCAGCGGCACCACCAGCAGCACGGAGACCGGAATCGACCAGCTTTCGTACAACGCGGCCAGGGCGAGGAACACGACGAAGATCGACAGCACCATCAGCAGCGTGGCGGCGTTGCCGGAGAGGATTTCCTGGTATGACTGGCCGGTCCAGTCAAACCCGAAACCCTTGGGCAGGTCGTTGTTGACGATCTTCTCCATCGTCTTCATCGCCTCGCCGGAGGCATGGCCCGGTGCCGGCGATCCCACGATCTCCACTGCGGAGTAACCGTTGTAGCGGGTCAGCGACGGCGAAGAATTGATCCACTTGTCCTTGATCACGCTGGCCAGCGGGATCATGGCCGGCGTGCCGTCGCTGCCGGTTTGCGTACTGCTGGGAGAGTAGATGTGCTGCAGTGCGTCCGGGCCTTTGCGGTAGGCCGTATCGGCCTCCACGAACACGCGCTTGACCCGGCCGTTGTAGGTGAAGTCATTGACGTAGACCGGGGCCAGCATCAGCTGCACCGCGGTATAGATGTCGCCGACCGACAGGCCCATCGACTGGGCCTGCACGCGATCCACGTCGAGTTGCAGCTGTGGCGCATCTTCCAGCATGTTCGGCCGGACGCCGACCAGGGTGGGGTCCTGTGCGGCCTTGCCAAGCAATATGTTGCGTGCGCGGGTCAGTGCCTTGCGGCCGGCCCCGCTGCGGTCCTGCAGGTACATGTCGAAGCCGCCGAACTGACCCAATCCCCGCACCGTGGGCAGGTTGACCACGAACACCCGCGCATCGCGCACCTGCTGTACGGCACGGTTGGTGTTCTGGATGAATTGCTCCGCCGTGACTTTGCGTTTGGCCCAGTCCTTCAGCCGCACGAACACCATGCCGACGTTTTCGCCGGCCCCGACGAAACTGAAGCCGGTGATCTGCATCACGCCTTTCACGGCAGGGTCCTTGCGGATGATCCTGCGCAGCTGATCCATCACCTTGTCGGTACGCTGCATGGTGGCCCCCGGCGGGAGCTGTACGATGGCCAGCGCATAACCCTGGTCTTCCTCCGGCAGGAAACTGCCGGGCAGACGGCTGAACAGAAAGCCGCCCAATGCGGTCACCAGCACGAACACGAACATCCAGCGCGGCGCGTGCCGCACCGCGTGGCCGACATGTCCCACGTAGCTTTGGCTGGCCCGGGTGAAGATCCGGTTGAAGCCGCGGTAGATGAAATTCTTCGGATGCTCGTGTTCCGGCTGCAGGAAGCTCGCGCACAGGGCCGGCGTGAACGACAACGCGAGGAACGCGGAGAAACCCATCGACACTGCGATGGTCAGCGCGAACTGCTTGTAGATGATGCCGGTGGCACCCGGTTGCAGTGCCGAAGGCACGAACACAGCCGTCAGCACCACGGTGATCGCCACCACCGCGCCGGTGATCTGACCCATCGCCTTGCGCGTCGCCTCCTTCGGCGACAGGCCTTCCTCGGTCATGATGCGCTCGACGTTCTCGATCACCACGATCGCGTCGTCGACCACGATGCCGATCGCCAGCACCATGCCGAACAGCGTCAGCTGGTTGATGCTGAAGCCCAGCACCAGCATGCCGATGAAGGTGCCGAGCAGGGCGACCGGGATCACCAGGGTGGGGATGATGGTGGCGCGGATGTTCTGCAGGAACAGCAGCATCACCAGGAACACCAGGACGATCGCCTCGATCAACGTATGCACCACCTCGTCGATCGATATCTTCACGAAACTGGTGGTGTCGTACGGGCTGAACCAGCTGACGCCCTGCGGGAAACTCGTGGACAGCTCGTCCATCTTGCTGCGTACCGCGGTGGCGACGTCCAGCGCATTCGCGCCGGGCAGCAGCTGGATCGCGAAGGCGGCGACCGGGGTGCCGTTGTAGCGTGTATTGAAACCGTAACTGGCCGGGCCGAAGCTGACCCTGGCAACATCCCCCAGGGTCACCGTGGTGCCGTCGCGATTCGCGCGCAGGATGATTCCCTTGAACTGTTCCGGCGTGGTGAAGCGGCCCTCGGCAGTGACGCTGGCGGTGAACCCCTGGCCGGCCGGGGCCGGGTCGGCACCGATCGAGCCGGCGGCGAACTGCACATTCTGCGCGCGGATCGCATCGAGCACCTGGGTCGAGGACAGGCCGTAACCATGCAGCTTGTCCGGGTTCAGCCAGATGCGCATCGCGTATTCGGAACCGAACAGGCGAGTATTGCCGACACCCGGCAAGCGTGCGATCTGGTCGATGACCTGCGAGGCGACGATGTCGCTGAGGTGATTGCGGTCGATCGACGGATTGTTCGAGCGCAGCGCCACCACCATCAGGAAATCGGCGTTGGACTTGGCCACCACCACGCCCTGCTGGACTACCTCCGAGGGCAGTCGCGGCGTGGCCAGTGCCACCTTGTTCTGTACCTGGACCTGGGCGATGTCCGGATTGGTGCCGCTCTCGAACGTCAGCGTGATGTTGGCACTGCCGCTGTTGCTGGAGGATGAACTGAAATACAGCAGGTGGTCGATGCCGGTGAGCTGCTGCTCGATCACCTGGGTCACCGATTTTTCGGTCGTATCCGCGCTGGCGCCCGGATAGCTGGCGTGCACGGTGACCTGCGGCGGGGCGATCGACGGGTACGATTCCACGCCCAGGTTCAGGATCGCCAGCACACCACCCAGGGAAATCAGGATGGCCACCACCCAGGCGAAGATCGGGCGGTCGATGAAGAAACTCGGCATGGTCTTCGCTCCGTTACTTGCCGTTCGGGGCGGCGCCCGGAGCGGTGACTGCGGAGGGGGCGCCGGCTCGGTCCGGATGCCATGGCGTGGCCTTGGCCGGGGCGCCGGCCTTGACCTGCTGCACGCCCGACACCACCACCTGGTCACCGGCCGCAAGGCCGGCGGTGATTACCCAGTCGCTGCCGTGCATGTCGCCCAGGGTGACATCCTTGCGCACGACCTTGCCGTCCTTGCCGACGGTCATCACGTAGGCGCCGCTGGTGTCCCGCAGCAGCGCCTGCTGCGGGATCAGGAACACGCCGTGCCGCTGGCCCAGGTCGACTCGCAGGGTCACGTACATGCCCGGCAGCAGTTGATGCTTCGGGTTCGGAATCCTTGCCCGCAGATTGACCGAGCCGGTGGCCGGGTTGACTGACGTATCGGAGAAATCCAGTACGCCGGGCTCTGCATAGGTACTGCCGTCGGGCAGGCTGACCTGCACGCTGGCCTTGTCCGGCGCGGTCAGGGTGACGTTGCCGTGGCTCTGGGCGCGCCGCATCTGTTCCATCGCCGACACGCTCATGGTGAAGTTCACATACAGCGGGTCGATCTGCTCCACGGTAGTGAGCAAGGTATCGGTCCCGTTGCCGACCAGGGCACCTTCAGTGACTTGCTGCTGGCCGGCGCGGCCGGCGATCGGCGACCTTACGCTGGCATAACCCAGATTGATGCGGGCCGTCTGCACGTTGGCGCGCGCCACCTGGACCGCGGCCGCGGCGGTGCGCTCGGCAGCCTGCGCATTGTCCAGTCCGGATTGGGAAATGTAACCCTTGGGCGCCAGTTCGCGCGCACGCCGGGCCGTCACCTTGTTGTTGGCATAGGTGGCCTGGGCCTGGCTCAGCGCGGCGAGGCTGGCGTCCAGCGCGGCCTTCAGCGGTGCCGGGTCGATCTGGAACAACAATTGCCCCTGCTTGACGTCGGTGCCCTCGTCATAAGTGCGCTTGAGCAGCACGCCGGGGACGCGGGCGCGCACGTCGGCGCTGCGGTAGGGCGACAATCGGCCGACCTGTTCCCTGGTGAGCGGGATGCTTTGCGGCTGCACGCTGATGACGCCGACTTCCGGCGGCGGCATCTGCGCCGGCCCTTGTTGCCGGCCTTTGCCGCCGCAGGCGACCAGCGCCAGCATGCCAAGGCACAGCAAGGGGATACGCAGAAACGAGGGCGTCATGTGGGGCTCCATGAACTGGCCGGATCGGGGGAGGGGGTGCGGGGCGAGGGTGCGCGGCGAGGCATGATATTTACCGCGTCACCATGCTGTTGTCGTGTGTCATAGGTTGGCTGGTGCGCCGGTGATCTGTGTGCAGTGAAGCGAAACGGCGGAGCCTGCACGTCAGAAGCGAGACTATACCGTGCAGTTCACATTTTGTGGAGGTCGACCGGACCATTGCGCTCATTGCGCTACCAGCGTACTCGCTGGCGAAGCAGCACGATGCATGGCATGAGCACACGCCATCGACATCGACATCGGTCGCAAGGATCCGTGCTTGCGCGTCAAGGCAGTGTGGTGGATTCGCCCGGATGCCCAGCGTATCCTTTCAGCGCTTTTAACCTGCGTCATTCTCACCTTGTCTCCACCGACCAGCAGATGCCATGAATGCGACCCGTGCAGCCGACAGTACCCCCCTCTCATCGCGAGTGTTCGAGCAACTGAAGCAAGACGGTTTTCCAACCTGGCGCCTCGATGAGGCGCAATTTTTTATCGACGGCTTCTTTGCCCGCGTCGCCTCCAGCGATGTGGAGTTGCATGCGCCCGGGCAATGGGCCGTGTTGATCGCCGACCTGCTCGATTACATGCAGCAGCGCCAACCCGGTCACGCGCTGGTGCGCATACTCGATCCCCTGGACGGCCACGCCGGGCGCAGCGTGCTGCAGGTGGTCACCGATGACATGCCGTTCCTGGTGGACACGGTGAGCATGACCGCTTCGGTCAACCTGCAGATCCAGGCCGTGCTCCACCCGGTGTTCAAGGTGCTGCGCGACGATGCGGGACGCTTGCTGCGCCTGGGCGACGAGAACGGCATCGCCGAATCCATCATGCATTTCGAGATCGATCGCGTTGCCGACGAAGCCAGCCGGGAGCAGTTGAAGGCACGGGTGGAATCCGCCCTGGAAGACGTGCGCGCCGCCGTGACCGACTGGCCGGCGATGCACGCAAAGGCGCTGGCGATCGCCGCCGAGCTGCCGCTGCGCAAGCAGCCGCTGGACGCCGCTTCGGTGCGCGAAGCCAGCGAATTCCTGCGCTGGGTGGCCGACAACAACTTCACCTTCTTCGGCTACCGCGAATACGAGGTCACCGACGCCGACGGCGAGCAGGTGCTGCGTTCGTTCGCCGAATCCGGGCTGGGCATCCTGCATCGCAACGACCGCCTGCTCGCGCCGCGCTCGCTGCGCACCCTGGCAGCCAGCAGCCTGCCGCAGTCCGGCGCGATGGATGCGATCATCCTGACCAAGACCAACGCGCGTTCGCGCGTGCACCGCCCCGGCAACATGGATTACATCGGCGTGCTCAAGTTCGATGCCGGCGGCAAGCCGGTGTCCGAGCAGCGCTTTCTGGGCATGTTCACCTCCAACGCCTACATGGCCCGTCCGCAGGATGTGCCGCTGGTGCGGCAGAAGGTCGAGGCGGTGATGTCGCGTTCGGGCCTCAAGCGCGATTCGCACTCCGGCAAGTCGCTGAGCCACATCCTGGAAACGCTGCCGCGCGACGAGCTGTTCCAGAGCAGCGAGGACGAACTGTTCGCCACGGCGACCGGCATCCTCGGGCTGCGCCAGCGCGCGCGCGCGCGGCTGTTCATGCGCGCCGACCGCTACGGCCGCTTCTACACCTGCCTGGTGTTCATCCCGCGCGAGCGCTTCAACACCACGGTGCGCGAGCGCATCGAGCATCTATTGCGCGATGCACTTGAGGGTGAACATCTGGATTCCGCCGTGCTGATGGGCGACGACGTGCTGGCGCGCCTGTACGTGGTGATACGTCCGCGTATCGGCAACCGTCCCGGCTACGACATCGCGGCCCTGGAGCAGGGCGTGGTGGCGATCGCGCGCAACTGGCACGACGATCTGCGCGATGCGCTGACGCGCGCGCGCGGCGAGCAGGACGGCGTGGTGCTGGCGAACCGCTACGGCAAGGCGCTGCCGGCCGGCTACGTCGATGAAGTGATGCCGGAGGTGGCGGCCGAGGACGTCTACCAGCTGTCGCTGCTCGAGGGCAACGATGCGGTGCGGATGTCGTTCTATCGCCCGCCGCAGCAGCCGGACCGGCTGCGTTTCAAGATCTATCGCAGCGGCAGCGACATCGCATTGTCCGAAGTGCTGCCGCAGCTGGAGAATCTTGGCTTGCGCGTGCTTACCGAGCATGTCTACGACCTGTGCGGCGACGGCGAACTGTGCGGCGAAGACACGCCATTGTTCATCCAGGATTTCGAAGTGCAGCCGGTCGGCGCGCTGACCTTCGGCGTGGAGCAGGTCGGTTCGCTGTTCGAGGATGCCTTCGAGCAGATCTGGCGCGGCAACGCCGAGAACGACGGCTTCAACCGGCTGGTGCTGGGCGCCAAGCTCGACTGGCGCCAGATCGCCGTGCTGCGCGGCTACTGCAAGTACCTGCTGCAGGCCGGCGTGGCGTTCTCGCAGAGCTACATGGAAGAGGCGCTGAACCACTATCCGGTGATTGCCGGCCTGCTGGTGGAGCTGTTCCTGGCCAGGTTCGATCCACGTCGCGAAAGTCTCCGCGCCGAAGAACTCAAGGCCGCCGGGGCCACCCTGGTCGCCGAGATGCAGGCGCTGATCCCGCAGTCGGTGCAGGCGGCCCAGCCGGCACTCATCGACGGACTCGGCGCGGCGCTGGCGCTGCCGCGCGGTGAACAGATCCGGGTTGTCGAGGGCGCCATCGGCGTGCTGCTGGAGAATGTCTCCAGCCTCGACGAGGACCGCATCCTGCGCAGCTTCAAGGCGGTGATCCAGGCCACCCTGCGCACCAGTTTCTTCCAGCAATGGGACGGTGCCTGGCGCAACTACATCAGCTTCAAGTTCGATTCGCACAAGGTGCCCGACCTGCCCAAGCCGGTGCCGTACCGCGAGATCTTCGTGAGCGCGCCGCGGGTCGAGGGCATCCACTTGCGCTTCGGCGCGGTGGCACGCGGCGGCCTGCGCTGGTCGGATCGCCGCGAGGATTTCCGCACCGAGGTGCTGGGCCTGGTCAAGGCGCAGATGGTGAAGAACACGGTGATCGTGCCGGTCGGCTCCAAGGGCGGGTTCTTCGTCAAGCACCCGCCGGCTGGCGGCGACCGCGATGCGCAGCTGGCCGAGGGCATTGCCTGCTACCGCCTGTTCGTCAACGGCCTGCTCGACATCACCGACAACCTGGTCGAGGGCAAGGTGGTGCACCCGCACGACGTGGTGCGGCACGACGCGGACGATCCGTACCTGGTGGTGGCCGCCGACAAGGGCACCGCCACGTTCTCCGACATCGCCAATGCGATCTCGATCGAGCACGGCTACTGGCTGGGCGACGCGTTCGCTTCCGGCGGGTCCAACGGCTACGACCACAAGGGCATGGGGATCACCGCCAAGGGCGCCTGGGAATCGGTCAAGCGCCACTTCCGTGCGCTCAACCGCGATTGCCAGTCGCAGGACTTCACCTGCGTGGGCGTCGGCGACATGTCCGGCGACGTGTTCGGCAACGGCATGCTGCTGTCGCGGCATATCCACCTGCTGGCCGCGTTCGATCACCGGCACATCTTCCTGGATCCGGGTCCGGACGCCGAGCGCTCGTTCGTCGAGCGCGAGCGGCTGTTCAAGTTGCCGCGCTCGAGTTGGGACGATTACGACAGGTCGCTGATCTCCGCCGGTGGCGGCATCTGGCCGCGCAGTGCGAAATCCATCCCGCTTTCGGCCGAAGCCCGTACGGCACTCGGCATCAAGGGCGACGTGACCCAGTTGCCGCCGAGCGAACTGCTCAGCGCGATCCTCCGCGCGCCGGTGGATCTGCTCTGGAATGGCGGCATCGGCACGTATGTCAAGGCCACCAGCGAGACGCATGCCGATGTCGGCGATCGCGCCAACAACGCCTTGCGCGTCAACGGCGCGGAGCTGCGCTGCAAGGTGGTCGGCGAAGGCGGCAACCTGGGCATGACCCAGAAAGGGCGCATCGAGGCCGCCCAGCATGGCGTGCTGCTGAATACCGACTTCATCGACAACTCCGCCGGCGTGGACACGTCCGACCACGAGGTCAACATCAAGATCCTGCTCGACGACGCGGTGCAGCGCGGCGAACTCACCGCCGAGGCACGCAACGCGCAGCTGGCGGTGATGACCGACGAGGTCGGCCAGCTGGTGTTGTGGGACAACTACCGGCAGAACCAGGCGATCACCCTGATGGAGCACCAGTCGGTGCGCCGGCTCGGCTCGATGGCCCATTTCATCACCACGCTGGAGGGCGAGGGCCTGCTCGACCGCCAGGTGGAGAACCTGCCCAGCGACGCCGAGTTGACCGAGCGCAAGACTCGCCACCAGGGCCTGACCCGGCCGGAGCTGGCGGTGCTGCTGTCGTACGACAAGATCAAGCTGTACCAGCAACTGCTCGATTCGGACGTGCCGGAGGATCCATACCTGTCCAAGGAGCTGATGCGTTACTTCCCCGGACCGCTGCACGCGAAGTATGCCGAGCACATGCAGCGGCATCGGCTGAAGCGCGAGATCATCGCCACCGCGGTGACCAACTCGACGATCAACCGCATGGGCGCCACCTTCATGATGCGCATGCAGGAGGATACCGGCCAGGGTCCGGCCGCGATCGCCAAGGCGTACACCGCGGCGCGCGAGATTCTCGAAGCGCGCAAGTTGTGGGCGCAGATCGAAGCACTCGACAGCAAGGTGGCCGAGGACACCCAGTTCGATGCGATCATGCAGTTGTGGGCACTGCTGCGGCACGTCACCCGCTGGCTGCTGAACCTTCCCGGCGGCACGCTGGATATCGCCGCCAACGTGGCACGCTACCAGGCGCAGGTCGCCAAGCTGTGCGAGGCGCTGCCGGCGGCGCTCACGCTGACCGGCAAGGGCGATTTCGAGTCGAGCCGGGAGAAATGGGAAGGGCTCGGTTTTCCCGCCGGGCTCGCCTTGCCTCTGGCGCGGTTGTCGGAATTGCGCGCCGCGCTGGACATCGTCGAGGTGGCGCAGCAAAGCGGGCAGCCGATCGGCCGGGTCGCCAGCGTGTTCTTCGAACTGGGCGAGGCGCTGGATCTGGAATGGCTGCGTGACCAGATCGAGGCCTTGCCGGTGGAGGGACAATGGCATGCCCAGGCACGCGGTTCGCTGCTTGACGAGTTGAACCACCAGCACCGGGCACTGGCCTTGCAGGTGCTCGCCGTGGCGGGTGCCAGCATGGAGGTTTCGCCGGTGCAGGCGTGGCTGCAGCGCGACGATCCCACGCTGAAATACACGCGCAGCACGCTGGCCGAGATCCTCACCCAGAACGCGGATTACCCAATCGCCTCGGTGGCCGTGCGCCGCCTGGCCCAGCTGGCGCAGGTGCCGGTGTGCTGAGCGAGCGGGCGGTTGCGCTATCCATCCAGCGCCCCCTGGTAGGAGCCCGCGCGCGGGCGATGCTCTTTCGACCAACGTCAAGAGCATCGCCCGCGAGCGGGCTCCTACGGTAAGCTCGGGCGACCGTTTCCAGCCATGATGCCCATGCGCTTTGCCTTCGTCGCCAGCGACACCGCCATCGCCCAGCAGGCGCGCCGCGCACTGGTCGAGCGCTATGGCGACGTGCCGCCGCAGCAGGCCGAGCTGATCGTGGCGCTGGGCGGCGACGGCTTCATGCTGCGCACCCTGCATGCCCACCGTGCCCTCGACGTGCCGGTCTACGGCATGAAGCTGGGTCAGGTCGGGTTCCTGATGAACAAGTACCGGCTCAACGCGCTGCCCGAACGCATCGGCCGCGCCCATGTCGCTCCGCTGTTTCCGCTGCAGATGCAGGTGACCGATGCGGCCGGCGACGAGTACTCCGCGCTGGCTTTCAACGAGGTGTCGCTATTGCGCCAGAGCAACCAGGCGGCGCATCTGCAAGTGCAACTCAACGACACGGTAAAACTGGCCAACCTGATCTGCGACGGCGTCATGGTGGCCACTCCGGCCGGCTCCACCGCCTACAATTCGTCGGCCCACGGCCCGATCCTGCCGCTGGACGCGAACGTGCTGGCGCTGACTCCGATCAGCCCGTTCCGCCCACGCCGCTGGCGCGGCGCGATCCTGCCGCACCGCACCGAGGTCATCCTGCGCGTGCTCGATCCGGACAAGCGCCCGGTCAGCGCGACCGCCGACTTCCACGAAGTGCGCGATGTGCGCACGGTGGCGATCAGGCAATCCGGCGGGCAGGGTGTGCGACTGTTGTTCGATCCGGAGCACAACCTCGAACAGCGCATTCTGGACGAGCAGTTCGCGGCGGATTGATCGCCTGGCAGCATCTTCCGGCGATCGGATGGCCGGTGGCGTTGCCCGTCCCCTCCCCGGAGGGCGTCAAACCACACATAACCCCGTGTTCGTCTTTTTCCGGTCGTGGCGCGCGGCATTTCTCTTGCAGCAAGTGAGTCGCATGCTTCTTCCCGTATTGGCGATACTTTTTCTTGCCACCCTTATCCGTTCGGCCTTCGGGTTCGGCGAGGCGCTGGTGGCGGTGCCGTTGCTTGCTTTCGTGATGCCGGTGGAGCTGGCCGCGCCGCTGGCTGTGCTGGTTTCGATCACCGTGGCGGTGGTGGCCATTGCCCAGGACTGGCGCCACATCCATCTCCGCAGTGCAGGATGGTTGGTTCTCTCCACCCTTGTGGGAATACCGCTCGGCCTCCTTGCGCTGCATCGGATGGATGCTCGCATCGTCAAAGCGATCCTTGCCGTGGTCATCATGGGTTTTTCGGGATATTCACTGCTCGGCCGCACGCGAGCGATGCTGCCCGACGACAGGTGGGCCTGGATTTTCGGGGTTGCCGCAGGTGTGCTTGGCGGTGCGTACGGCATGAATGGACCACCGCTGGTCATGTATGGCTCACTGCGCGGATGGTCGCCGCAACATTTTCGGGCAACCCTGCAGGGATATTTCCTGCCAGCCATCCTGATCACCTTTGCCGGTTACGGACTGACCGGCCTGTGGACTGTTACCGTGAACCGCTACTACCTGCTGGCGCTGCCAGTGATCGTGTTGGCGATCTTTCTTGGACGTGCAGCCAACAGGCACATGAACGCTCGCGTATTCGTATGCTATGTGCACGTCGGGCTGGTGATCGTGGGCGCTCTGCTGCTGTTCCAGTCCGTCGCAGGGCCGAGGATCGGATAGGCGACAGGCGTCCGGTCGCCGCACAATGTGCGGGTGGCGTACCCTTTGGTCATGTCTGACAGCGGTTTTACGTCTTTGGCAGATTTCCCACTTCCGATCCTTCCGCGCATGACCCAGCCCAGCCACGACGCCCACGATCCATCCGCCACCAGCGACAACCGCCTGGTGGTGGCGATCTCCTCGCGGGCACTGTTCGACCTGGGCGACAGCCACGCGCTGTTCGAGCGCGACGGACTGGACGCCTACCGCGCGTTCCAGATCGATCACGAGAACGAGATCCTCGATCCCGGCGTGGCGTTTCCGCTGGTGCAGAAACTGCTGGGCCTGAACCGGCTGGCCGGCGACGTGCCGCCGGTCGAGGTGATTTTGCTATCGCGCAATTCCGGCGACACCGGCCTGCGCATCTTCAACGCGATCCAGCACTACGGGTTGCAGATCAGCCGCGCCGCCTTCACCAGCGGCGCACCGACCTCCGACTATATCGCGCCGTTCAAGGCCGACCTGTTCCTGTCCGCCAACGCCGAGGACGTCGGTCGCGCGCTGGCGGCCGGCGTCGCCGCCGCCACCATCCTGCCCAGCGTCGCACCACCGCGCGCCAGCGAGCAGTTGCGCATCGCGTTCGACGGCGATGCGGTGATCTTCGGCGACGAAGGCGAGCGCGTCTCGCGCGAGGAAGGCCTCGAAGCGTTCCACCGCAGCGAGGCCGAACACGCCGCCGAGCCGCTGTCGGTAGGCCCGTTCCGCGGTTTCCTCACCGCGCTGCACCGGCTGCAGACGGCGTTCCCGGCCGAGGACTCGCCGATCCGCACCGCCCTGGTCACCGCGCGTTCCGCACCCGCGCACAAGCGCGTGATTCTCACCCTGCGCAAGTGGGGCGTGCGCATCGACGAGGCGCTGTTCCTCGGCGGCCGCGACAAGGGCCCGTTCCTCGACGCGTTCGGCGCCGACATCTTCTTCGACGACTCGCCGGCCAACGTGGAGTCCGCGCGCAAGCACGTGGCGACCGGGCATGTGCCGCATGGGGTGAGCAATCGCTGAGGCGTTCGTTCAGGGCACCGCATGTCCCTTGCTGGCCGTCCAGATCGCATACCAATCTTGCGCGTCGAGCTGCACGCAGAGCGCGGCGACCGCCTCGCGCAATCCCGCGATGCGGCCCGTGCCGGTAATCGGGTGCGGGCGTGAGGGATGACGCAGTATCCATGCGTAGGCCAGGGTGGCCAGGCTGATGCCGTAACGCGCGGCGATCGAGGTCATTTCCTCGCGCACCCGCAGGGCTTGCGCGTCGTCGCCGGTGAACAGCCGGCCGCCGCCCAGCGGCGACCAGATCATCGGGCGCACGCCCAGCGCCTGCGCCTGATCCAGCGTGCCGTCGTCCAGCGCCTGCATCGCCAGCGGCGACAGCTCGAGCTGGTTCGTGGTCAGTGGATGGTGCTGGTGCAGCAGGGCGAACTGGCCGGTGCTGTGGTTGGAGACACCCCACTGCGCCACCTTGCCTTCGCGGGTGAGCGTGGCGAAGGTCTGCGCCAGCGCGGCGGCATCCATCAGGTAGTCGGGTCGGTGGATCAGCACCAGATCCAGCTGTTCGGCATGCAGGTTCAGCAGCGACTGTTCCACTTGCCCTCGCACGTAGGCCGCCGCGGTGTCGTAGTGGTTCACCCGCACCGCCCGTTGCGCCGAGCGCAAGCGGATCCCGCACTTGGTTACCAGCCGCATGCGCGAGCGCAGCGCGGGCGCCGCTTTCAGCGCCTCGCCGAACAGTGCCTCGGCACGATAGTCGCCGTAGATGTCCGCATGGTCGAACGTGGTGATGCCCAGCGCCAGCGCCTGCTCGATCCAGCGCACGCGCGCCGGCACGTCGAGGTTCCACTCGGCGATCCGCCACAGGCCGGCGACGATGGGCGAGAGGTCGAGCTGCGTGGGGGTGTTGCTGCCGGGCATGGCGTGTCCGCTGAATGGAAAGGGGTGATGGTAGTCAATCCGGCGTCTGGCTGACGCGGTGCGATCGCGCTCAAACCAGCTTCGTGCGCCGCCACCACGGCGTGACTTTCCCCTCGCGCACCAGCGTGAACAGCCCGGCGCCGAGGATCAGCGCGATGCCGATCAGCATCGGCCAGTCCAGGCGGTCGCCGAACAGCCAGTAGCCGAAGCCGATCGCCCACAGCATCTGGCTGTACTGGGTGGGGGCGACGCGATTGGCGGGTGCGCGCAGGGTGGCCAGCATCAGCAGCACGCTGGCCAGGGCGGCGAGCAGGCCGTAGCCGGCGAGCAGGCCCCATTGCCGCAGATCCGGCCATACGAAATGCGAAAGCATCAGCAGCCCGCCCAGCAGCAGCGGGCCGATCACACCGGCGCCGTAAAGGCTGATGCGCTTCTCATGCGGCCCGGCGTGACGCATGGCGACCACCGAGATGGCACCGGACAGGCCGCAGACGATCGCCGCCAGATGGCCGATGCCGAGCACGCGGAAACCCGGTCGCAGCACCACCATCACGCCGATGAAGCCGATGCACACCGCCGACCAGCGTCGCCAGCCGACGTGCTCCTTGAGCAGCAGCACCGACAGCAACGTGACGAAGATCGGCATCAGGAAGATCAGCGCGAAAGTCTCGGCCATTGGCAGCGCGGTAAAGGCGGTCACCGCGGCGATGCTGCCGATCGCGCCGGTGATCGCACGCGTCCACCACAGGCCAGGGTGATTGGCGATCATCACGTCGCGCCAGCGGTGGTCCTTGCCCTTGATGAAGGGCAAGGCGGCAAGACCGAGCGCGGCGCCGAAGAACACCGCCTCGTAGGCGGGCAGCGAGCCGCGCAGCGATTTCACGAAGGCATCGCTGATCGAGTAGGCCGCGAAGCAGGCAAAGCCCAGGAGCACACCTTTGCGCATGAGGGTCCGGCACGGAAGTTTGGGGAGAGGCTGGCTATCGTCCCACATGGGCACCTCGAACAACCCGTCATGCCTGCGCAAGCAGGCATCCAGTGACTTTCAAGCTTTTGAAAAGCAGAGACACTGGATCCCAGCTTGCGCTGGGATGACGAGCAAGAGCCGGTTTTTCGAGGTGCCAACAGCGCCAGGCGGGTGCCTAACGCGGGGCGGTTCGCATCGATCCGGCGCGATGACCGCGGCCGTCGACGCCAGCTACAATAGGCGACTTGCCCGATCATCACGGAACATCCGCATGGCTGCCCGCCTCGACCCGCTCGACCTGTACGACGTCCGCTCGCTGCTCACCGACGAAGAGCGCATGGTGCAGGACACCGTTCACCGCTTCGTCGACGAGAAGGTGCTGCCGATCATCGGCGACTGCTTCGACCAGGCGCGCTTCCCGAAGGAACTGATTCCCGAGATCGCCAGCCTGGGCCTGCTCGGTGCCACGATCCCCGAGGAATACGGCGGCGCCGGCATGAACGGGGTCAGCTACGGCCTGATCTGCCAGGAGTTGGAGCGCGGCGATTCGGGCCTGCGCAGCTTCGCCTCGGTGCAGAGTTCGCTGTGCATGTACCCGATCTTTGCCTACGGCAGCGAGGCGCAGCGCAAGCGCTACCTGCCGAAGATGGCAGCCGGCGAGATCATCGGCTGCTTCGGCCTGACCGAGCCGCACGGCGGCTCCGATCCGGCCAACATGAAGACTCACGCGAAGCAGGACGGTGGCGACTGGGTGCTCAACGGCGCCAAGATGTGGATCACCAACGGCAACCTGGCGCACATTGCGATCGTCTGGGCGCAGACCGCGGACGGTATCCAGGGCTTCATCGTGCCCACCGACACGATCGGCTTCAAGGCGCAGGAGATCCACAAGAAGATGAGCCTGCGCGCCTCGGTCACCAGCGCGCTGTTCTTCGACAACGTGCGCGTGCCGGACAGCGCGCGCCTGCCCAGCGTGAAGGGGCTGAAGGGGCCGCTGGGCTGCCTCACGCAGGCCCGTTACGGCATTACCTGGGGGCCGATCGGCGCCGCCCAGGCCTGCCTGAAGGAAGTGCTCGACTACGCTGCCGAGCGCATCCTGTTCGATCGCCCGCTGGCCTCGAATCAGGCGGTGCAGCTGAAGCTGGCCGACATGGCCCGCCGCATCACCACCGCGCAGCTGCTGTCGCTGCAGCTCGGCCGGCTGAAGGATGCCGGCAAGATGCAGCCGACCCAGGTGTCGCTGGCGAAGTGGAACAACTGCCGCATGGCGATCGACATCGCGCGCCAGTGCCGCGACATCCTCGGCGGTGCCGGCATCACCACCGAGCATGGCGCGATCCGTCATGCGCTGAACCTGGAATCGGTGATCACCTACGAGGGCACCGAAACCGTGCACGAGCTGGTGGTCGGCCGCGAGCTGACCGGCATCAACGCGTTCTGAAGCGGGACGTCGCGCACAGACGATTGAAGCGGCTGGACAGGAGCACGACATGATCACGATCTATGGCATGCGTACCTCGGGCAACTGCTACAAGCTGCAGCTGCTGCTCGATCAGCTCGGCCGCGCCTATCGCTGGGTGGATATCGACATCGCGCTGTATGCCTACACCCACTGTGCCGCCGACGGCGGTTTCGAGCTGAGTGCATTCCCCAACATCGGCCGCTGGCTGGCGCGCGTGCGCAGCCAGCCCGGCTATACGCCCATGCGAAACACCCCCCTGTAGGAGCCCGTTCGCGGGCGATGCTCTTTCGATACCGCGGGCGATATTCCATCAGATTTCCGATTCCCGAACAAAAGCATCGCCCGCGAGCGGGCTCCTACGCGATAGCCATCATGCCGATTCCATCAGTCATCGCTGCCCGCCACAAGGGCTTCAACCGCGCCGAGATCGTCGATCAGAACTTCACGGAGTTCGTGCAGCTGTGGCAGGGCGAGGTGCGCGCTGCACCGCGCGACAGCGAACCGGTATTGCCGGGCAGCGCACTCGACGCGCACGGCTTCCGCGAGCTGTTCGAGTCGCAGCTGATCAGCCGTCATCTGGACCTGATGGCGCGCGTGCTGCGCGTGCAGAACAAGGTGTTCTACACGATCGGTTCCGGCGGCCATGAAGGCAACGCGATGGTGGCGCGGCTGACCCGGCACACGGATCCGGCGTTCCTGCATTACCGTTCCGGCGGTTTCATGGCCGAGCGTTTCCGCAAGCTGCCCGGCGCCGATGGTAGACCGCGTGACCCGGTGATGGATTCGGCGCTGTCGTTTGCCGCCAGCATGGACGACCCGATTTCCGGCGGCCGCCACAAGGTGTGGGGAAGCAAGCCTTTGTGGGTGTTGCCGCAGACCTCGACCATCGCCTCGCATCTGCCCAAAGCGCTGGGCACCGCCATCGCGATCGAGCAGGCACGGCGGATCGGTCACACGCTGCCGATCCCTGCGGACAGCATCGCGATCTGCTCGTTCGGCGATGCCTCCAGCAACCACGCCACCGCGCAGACTGCGTTCAATGCCGCGGCATGGACGGCCTACCAGAAGCTGCCGGCGCCGGTGCTGTTCGTATGCGAGGACAACGGCATCGGCATCTCGGTGAAAACGCCCGGCGGCTGGATCGCCAGCAATTTCCAGCGGCGTTCCAACCTCGATTATTTCTTCGCCAACGGGCTCGACCTGGCCGAAGGCTACGCCCAGGTGCGGCGTGCCGTGGAGCATTGCCGCACGACCCGTCGCCCGACCTTCCTGCATCTGAAGACCACCCGCGTGATGGGGCATGCCGGCACCGACTTCGAGATCGAGTGGCGCAGCATCGACGAACTGGTCGGCGTGGAGGCGAGCGACCCGCTGCTGCGCTCCGCGGCGATCGCGCTGGCCTCGGGCCTGTATGGCAAGGCCGAGCTGCTGGCTCTCTACGAGGCCACCCGCAAGCGTTGCTTTGCGGCCGCCGGGCAAGCCGATACGCGGCCGCGGCTGACCTCGCTGGCCGACGTGATGAAGCCGCTGGCGCCGTACACGCCCGCGGCGGTGCAGGCCGAGGCCGAGCACACCGATTACGCCGACGCGCGCCTGGCGGTGTTCGGCGGTGAAGCGAAGTTGCCGGAGAACCAGCCGCCGCGTCATCTGGCGATCCAGATCAACCAGGCCCTGCACGACCTGCTGGCGAGGTACCCCGAGGCCCTGCTGTTCGGCGAGGACGTGGCGCAGAAGGGCGGCGTCTACACGGTCACCAAGGGTCTCAACAAGACCTTCAAGGGTAGCCGCGTGTTCAACACGCTGCTGGACGAAACCATGATTCTGGGCATGGCCCAGGGCTACGCCAACATGGGCATGCTGCCGATGCCGGAGATCCAGTACCTGGCGTACTTCCACAATGCCTGCGATCAGATCCGCGGCGAGGCGGCCTCGCTGCAGTTCTTCTCCAACGGCCAGTACCGCAACCCGATGGTGATGCGGGTCGCCTCGCTCGGCTACCAGAAGGGTTTCGGCGGGCATTTCCACAACGACAACTCGATCACCGCATTGCGCGATATTCCCGGTCTCGTGGTCGGCTGCCCCAGTCGCGGCGACGACGCGGCGACGATGCTGCGCACGCTGATGGCGCTGGCCAAGGTGGACGGCCGCGTGTGCGCCTTCCTCGAACCGATCGCGCTGTACATGACCAAGGATCTGTACGAGGCCGGCGACGGACAGTGGCAGTTCGACTATCCGCCGCCGGGTCAGGCGATGACCCTGGGCGGGGGCCGCGTCTACAACGAGGGCGCGAGCGATCTGGTGATCTTCACCTTCGGCAACGGCGTGCCGATGGCGTTGCGTGCGGCGAAGCAGATCGAGGCGCAGCAGGGTTGGCAGGTGCGCGTGGTCGACCTGCGCTGGCTGGTACCGCTCAACGACGCGTTCATCGCCGCGCAGGCGCGGACGGCCAGACGCATCCTGGTACTGGATGAAGGGCGCAGGAGCGCCGGCGTGGGCGAGGGCGTGATCACCGCGATCGTCGAGGGCGGTTGTGGCGCCACGCCGATCCAGCGGGTGGCCGGCGCGGACACCTTCACTCCGCTGGCCAGCGCCGCCTTGCTGGTATTGCCGGGCGAGGCGGACGTAGTGGCGGCGGCGCAGGCGCTGGCCGGGCGCGGGTAGTCGAGGGACCTCTCAGGCGGACACAGCCATCGGTACGGTCATCGTTGGCAACAGCTCGCTGCAGGAGCGCACTTGTGAGCGGCTTTAGCCGCGATGCTCTTCCACCATCAAGCAGAAGCATCGCGGCTGAAGCCGCTCCCACAAGTGCGCTCCTGCGGGTAGCCTGCGGAAGGCCGTCCGATCGGCAGCGTGGCCCGACGCGTCGGGTACCGGATCAGTGGTTGCCGCTGCGTTTTTCGACTATATGCAGCCGATGGGCCGACGGCGATGTCGGCGAGGTGCTGACCGGGTCCATGCAGACCTGGTTGCGGCCGTTGAGTTTGGCGTTGTACATCGCCTTGTCGGCGCGTTCGAGCAACGACTCCACATCGTCGCCATCCCTGCGCATGGCGACGCCGATGCTGATGGTGAGCAGCAGCGAATGGTCGTCCAGCGGAATTTCCAGCCGATGCACGCGGCGGCAGAGCCGTGTCGCCACATGCATGGCCTGTTCCGCCAGAGTGTCGTCGAGCAGGGCGACGAATTCCTCGCCGCCATAGCGGCCCAGCAGGTCGGTCGGCCGCAACTCCGCAGCCAGCGCCTGGGCCACCGCGATCAGGGCACGGTCGCCGGAGTGGTGGCCCTGCCGGTCGTTCAGCAGCTTGAAATGGTCGAGGTCGAGAAACAGCATGGCGATCGGCCGCGGCGGTCCGCTCGCCAGCACGGCGCTGGCTCGCGCATTCCAGGCGCGACGGTTGAGCACATTGGTCAGCGCATCATGATCTGCCAGCCGTCGTACCCGGTCGCGGTCCTGGCGCAGGCTGAGCGCGCGGTCGGCCAGGCCCAGCGACAGCACCACGGCCTCGAACGCGCCGCCGGCCAGACTGCCATCGTTGAGCCAGTCCAGCTCCGGCAGGGCGCCGTTGACCTGCGCGCTGGTCATCGCTGTGAGTATCAGCAGGGGCGTCCAGCCGGCAAGGAAGAACCATGCCTGACGCGAGCCGCGCGCTGCCGCGACGATCGCGGCGAGCAGCAACAGCATCGCACCGATCATCAGGAACGGGTTGAGCAGAATCTGCGTCACCTCGACCAGCAGCGGGTTGTGACTGCAGCGCATCAGCACCAGCAGGAGCATGCCGACCGCCACCGCCATGATCGGCACTTGCAACAGCGGCGCGTGGCGCCGCAACTCGCAGAACCGCATCATGAACAGCGAGGCGAACGCCACCGACAGCGCCACCGCTGCCGTACCGGTCATCATCGCGCTCCCGGACAGCCATTGCCATTCCAGCGGATGAAACAGGAAGCCGGTCTGGATGCCCTGGATCAGCATGTAGCAGACGATGTATCCGGCGTACCAGGCAAAGGTGACATCGCGCAGCATCAGCGCAAAGCACAATGCCATCAGTACCATGGCCAGCATCACTGCGAAACAGGCGCTGGCGAACACCAGCCACCGTGCATCCTGCTGCAGGTAATCGCCCCAGGACTGCAACCGGAAGCGCACCGGCGCACTCAAGGTCCGCGATGGTTCGAACTTCAACAGGATCGGTGCCGAACCGGCCTGCGCGGCAGGCACTTGCCAGGCCAGCCGCCCATGCCCATGGATCGGCGTGCTGAAATCGTCCAGCGCCAATGTCTGCGTCTGATCCGGTCCGAATACGCTGACGTTACCCAGCGGCGGTGGGTAGATCGTCAGTACCCGCAGGCCGTTATCCCAGGGCGGCTCCGGCGTGAGAACTACCCAGCTGGCCCGCGCGCGATTGTGCGGAAACCGTTCCAGCAGGGCCGGGTTGAAACTCTGCAGCATGCCGGCTTTGTACTCGTTCAGCACGATCTGCGGCGTGTCATGGGGGCGCGCCTCGCGCCAACCGCCATTGAGCAAGATGGTGGCGTGGGCATGGACGACACCCGCCCACAGCAAGCACGCCCACAGCGCAAAGGAGGCAAGGCCTGACCTTGACCGCCAATGGCGACCCTCTGCCAGAACTGTGCTCGACCTTTGCATTGGCCTCTCTTTGTCTTGCCACATTGCGGCAGGATCCCATTCCGATGACGCCAGAATCGGCGAGAAGCCTGCGTGATGACGCAGGCAACCATTTTCGCACGACTTCCGATCCATCGGCGCGCAGCACCCCGGCCGCGCCGCCCGTTATCAATCGAACAGATGCCTTGCGCTGCCGAATTGCCGATCTTGCCCGAAAGACAAAGCATGGGGCGTGCCAGCAACCATCGGCAAGCTTCGTGGTGGCGACGGGCCGCCATGGGGGCCGCATTCCGCCGGTTCGCCGTCGGCATGGACGACGAGGTTCAATACAGACGTGGAGCGTCATCCATCAGCCCATTTACAGCAAGCCCTTGCCGGTTTGCAGCGCTTTCGCGACCGCCCGCAGGCGATCCTGCCCTTACACGTACCACAGCGTGCGATGCCAGGGCCACATGGCGTCAATCGCTGCTGCCCGATGGCAGCAACGCGCCGAACTGGCACACACGCCATATCGACGCGTTCACCCGGGTGGCCGATCGGCACAATTTTCTCGGCCTGTATGGCGAGTTCAACGACGCATTGAGCGCTCCGTGCCACGGAGCGTGAGCTGCGATTTCGAGGTGCGCTGATCCCGTCGGCTCAGCCGGCGGCTATCGGTTCCGCGACGGCCGCAATGCGCACCCGCAGCACCAGCGCGGCGGCGATCAGCAGGCCCAGGCCGCCCAGGCGGATCACGTTCTCCGGGTTGTCGCCCAGCGCACGGTGATACAGCAGGGGAATGGTGACGATCTGCAGCAGCATCGGCAGCACGATGAAGCCGTTGAAGATGCCCATGTAGACGCCGACGCGATCGGCCGGAATGCTGCCGGCAAGCATCGCGTAGGGGTTGCCCATCATGCTGGCCCAGCTCAGGCCCAGCCCCAGCATCGGCACGAACAGCAGCCACGGGTCGTGGATCAGCGGCAGGCTGAGCAGGCCCAGGCCGCCCAAGGTGAGGCAGGCCGAGTGCAGCCGCTGCGGCCCCATCCTGCGCGCCAGCGGCATCATCGCGATCGCCGTGGCGAAGGCGATGAAGTTGTAGAAGCCGCCGATGCGGCCGGTGATCAGCACCGCCTGGCCGAAACCGGGCGCGGTCGCGTCGGTGCTGCCGTACAGCGTGTGCGCCAGCGACAAGGTGATGTATTCCCAGTAGCAGAACATCGCGTACCACTGGAACAGCATCATTACCGCCAGCTGGCGCATCGTGGCCGGCATCTCGCGCAGCGCCGTGACGATCTCGCGCAGCGTGGCACTGGCCGAACGCGGCGCCGCACGCATGCGTGCACGCTCGGATTCATCCAGCGGCAACTCCGGCGTGGTCCAGACCGACCAGCCGATCGAGGTCACCGAGAACACCGCGCCGACCACGAACGCGGTGACCACCGCGTACGGAATCCCGTGCGCGTTGCTCGACGCCATGTTCATGCCCAGCATCACCAGCAGCGACGGGGTGAGGTAGGCCAGCGTCTGCGACAGCCCGGTGAACGCGCTCTGGGTGAGAAAACCCACCGCGTGCTGCGAACTGTCCAGGCGGTCGCTGACGAAGGCCCGGTAGGGCTCCATCGTCACGTTGTTGCCGGCATCCAGGATCCACAGCAGGCTGGCCGCCACCCATAGCGCAGGACTGAACGGCATCGCCAGCAGGCACAGGCTGCAGATCAGCGCGCCGATCAGGAAGTACGGCGTGCGCCGGCCCCAGCGACTGTCGGTGCGGTCGCTCATCGCGCCGATCAGCGGCTGCACCAGCAGCCCGGTGATCGGCCCGGCCAGCCACAGGTAGGGCAGGCTGGCGTCGTGTGCGCCCAGGTATTTGTAGATCGGGCTCATGTTGCTCTGCTGCAGGCCGAAGCTGAACTGGATGCCGAAGAAGCCGACATTCATGTTCAGGATCTGCCAGAAGCGCAGGCGGGGTTTGGGCATGGCGATGGACATGGGCTTATCCCGGCGGCGCGGTGGTGAGGGCCGGTGCGGCCAGGCCCAGGCGGGTGCGCCAGGGTCGATACAGCGCGGTATCCGCCGGCAGCGCGCCGCGCCAGCCGCAGCTGAGGCTGGCGAACGCCACCGCATCGGCCAGCGCGACCGCGATCGGCCGCTGCAGCAGCAGGCCGGCCAGCATCAGCGCGCTGAAGGCGTCGCCGGCACCGACCGTATCGCGCAGGCGCGGCACCGGCACCGCCGGCGCGCGGGCCACGCAACACCCGTGCGCATCCCACGCGGCGGCGCCCTCGGCACCATGACTGACCAGCACATGACGCGCGCCGATGTGTGCGCAAAGCCGCGCCATCGCGGGATGCTGCTCGCCCTCGGCCGGCACGCCCGGAATCGACGGCAGCTCAAGCCAGCCCAGCACCCGATCGAGTTCCACCTCGCTCAGCTTCAGCACCTCGATTCCCCGCAGCATATCCAGGATCACCCGCGGCGAAGGGCCGGCTTCGCGCCAGTTCAGGTCGACGAATGCGCGCTGCTGCCGGCGGGCTCGCAGCGCCATCAACGCCTGCCTGCTGATCGACTCGCGCAACGCCAGCGTACCGAAATACAGCCAGCCCGGTCCGGTCGTGCCGGCAGCGGCCTGCACCGTGGCAGAGAGCTCGATGCGGTCGAACGCCTGCCCGGCGGGAATCTCGAACACGTGGCCGCCCTCGCGTTCGCGCACTTCCACCCGTGCACTGCGCGGTTCGAGCTGAGCGGCCTGCAGCGGCAGCCCGAAGCGTGCCGCGGTGTCGCGCAGCAAGCGGCCGGCTTCGTCGTTGCCGAGCCGGGTGATCATCAGCGGCGGCAGCCCCAGTGCAGCGAGATGGCAGGCCACGTTGAACGGGGCGCCGCCCGGCAGCAGCACGCTGCCGAAAGCGTCGACCAGCGCCTCGCCGAAAACGACGGCTGCGGCTTGCTCAGACACGGCCGCGCAACCGCCACAGCGTTGCCCACGGCTGCAGTGTGCAGGTCGCCTTGCCGGTACCCGCGACGCCGCTGGAAAACAGATCCGACCAGCCGTGTCCCGCACCCAGCGCGTCCAGATCGAGCATTGTGTCGCGCGCCGCAAAGTTGAAGATGCCCAGCGCCTTGTCGCCGCGGCGCACGATGAGCAGTCCGGGATCGGCGTCGTCCACCACGCTCACGTCGGCACTGGCCGGCCAGTGCCGATGCCGCCGTGCAGCGACCAGCGCAGTCAGTGCGGCGAAGGTCGCCGCCGGCACGCCGCGGCCTGCAGCCAGCGCGTCCAGCGCCGCTGCCGACAGCAGCGGACGTTGCAGCCAGCGGCCGTCCTGCGCCACCCGGGCGGCATCCGCCGGGTCGGCATTGTTGTGCTGGCCCAGTTCGTCGCCCATGTAGATCAGCGGCACCGCGCCGACCCAGAAGGCCAGCGCATGCAGCAGCACGTAGCGGCGCAGCGCGGCCGGATCGATCGCACCCAGCGGATCGTCGGGCAACCCGACCAGCGCCGCGGTCATGCCGTTGCTGCCGTGCACGGCGTCGTCGCCGGGGGTCTGGAACGCCGCCCCGCAGGCAAAGCTGCCGGGTGTGCGGCCTTCGAGGAAGGCTGCCGCCTTGCCGATGCGGCGAACGAAGTCGCCGCCGGCCGCCTCGACCTGCGGCCGCAGCACGCCCCACACGATGTCGTCGTGGCAGCGCACGTAGGTGATCCAGCCGGCCGCCGCGGGCGGCGCCGGTGTCTGCGCCAGCAAGTGCCGCGGCAGTTCGGCATGGCCTTCGGCCAGCGCCGCCCAGGCCGCGGCCATCAGGCCGCTGTGATAGGCCAGCTGGCATTCCCGGCCCTGCAGTTCGCCGCGGCCGAAATAGGCGGAGACCTGTTCGGTGGGCACGATCGCCTCGGCCTTCAGCAGCACGCCGGGTGCCACCAGCTGCACGCAGGCGCGCAGCGCGGCAAGGATCCGGTGCACTTCCGGTTCGTTCATGCAGCGGGTGCCCAGCCGCTTCCACAGGTACGGCGCCGAATCGAGCCGGAACACTTCCACGCCGCGGTTGGCCAGTTGCAGCAGCACCCGCGCGATCGCCGCGAACACCGGCGGGTGGGCGAAGTTCAGATCCCACTGGAACGGGTAGAAAGTAGTCCACACCCAACCGCCCATTGCCGGCACATGGGTGAAGTTGCCCGGTGCCGCCTGCGGAAACACCTGGCCGAGCGTCCTCTCGTAGGCGTCGGGCAGCTGCCGGTCGGGGAACACGTGAAAGAACGCGCGCATGGCCGGGTCGCCGGCGGCTGCTGCCTGCGCCCAGGCATGCTCGTCGGCAACGTGGTTGAGCACCAGGTCCGCACACAGGCTGATACCTGCTTCGCGCAGCCGGGCGGTCAAGGCGTCCAGATCGTCCATGTTGCCCAGCGCCGGCTCGATCTCCTCGAAGCTCGCCACCGCGAAGCCGCCGTCGCTGTCGCCCTGGCGGGCCCGCAGGAACGGCAGCAGGTGCAGGTAGTCCACGCCGAGGTCGCGCAGGTGATCGATCCGTCGGCCGACGCCGGCGAGGGTGCCGCCGAAACGGTCCGCGTAGGCCGAGTAGCCGACCATGCGCTGGCGCACGAACCAGTCCGGCCGCGCCGCGCGGCGGCCGTCGAGCGCGGTCAATGCCGCCGGACGCGCGGCCGCCAGCCGGCCCAGTTCGCTACAGAACCGGGCCAGCCAGGCGTCGAAGCCGGGGCTGTGTCCGTACAGCGCGGACAGCTCCCGGACCAGGATCCTGCCGACGGTGTCGAAGCGCCGTGCGGCACGGCGGCGGCGGGCGCGGGGCAGCATCGCCAGATACTGCCGCCGCGTATCGTCGTGGCTCCCGTCGGCATCGCTGCCGGTGTCGACCCCTGCCGTCACAGGCGATAGTTCCAGCTCACCGACACGGTACGGCCGAGAATCGAGCGGGCCGTGTTCAGGCCGTTGGCCTGCACCGAAACCGGGCTCTGGTCGATCTCGGTCAGGCCGGTCTCGTTGAACACGTTTTCGGCGTGCAGCGACACCGTCATGCGATCGGTGATGTCGTAGCTGCCGAACACGTTCACCTGCGCATATGCCGGCTGCACCAGTCCGTTCGGATTGCTGGCGTAGGATTGCGTGGTGCCGATGACCGTCGCGCCCACCATGAACCGGTCGAGGAAGCGATAGCTCGGGCTCAGCTGGTAGATCCAGGTAGCCTGGCGCTGCGGCACGCCGCCCACGTTGGCCGGCGTGATCTGGTCGCGGGTGATGCGCGAATGGGTGTAGGTAGCGCCGCCGCGCACGCTGAAGTTGCCGTAGTCGACCGAGCCTTCCAGCTCCACGCCGTAGGAGCGGTAGTTGCGGCTGATCAGGGTCGAGGTCTGCGAGGTCACATCCTGGTTCTGCTCCTGGGTCGTGGCGTAGAAGCCGGTGACGAACAGGCTGGTGTGGCGAGTGCTCCACTTCACGCCCAGTTCGTCCTGCTTGACCTGGTTCACCGCCACGCCCTGCGGCGCGTCGCCGTTGGCGTTGAGCCCGCCACCGAACAGCAGGCGATCGGCGTTGAAACGGGCGCCGCGGCTGGTCCGGGCGAACAGGGCCAGGTCGGTGCTCAGCAGGTAATTGGCGCCGAAGGTGTATTCCAGCTTGTGCTTGGTGTAGCTGATCGGGCTGGCGGCAAGGTTGTTGACCACCGGCACCGTCTGTTCGGGAACCGAGATCACGCCGTCGCCGTTGACGTCCAGGACCTTGGTGCCGGTGGAGCCGGCGTAAGTCCCGCTGGCCCGCATGTGGTCATAGCGCAGGCCCGCATCGAAGCGCCAAGCACCGGGTTCCCACGACAGCGAGAGATACGGCGAGCTCATCGTGTAGCGCGCGTCGTACGAGCGGACGCAGCAGTTGCCCCAGTAAGGCGTGCCATAGGCCACCAGGCCGTGGTCGGTGACCGGGTTGCCATTGGCGTCGTAGACGTCCAGCAGCGATGCCTTGTAACCCTGCACGGTTTCCAGATAGGTGTTCCAGTGCCAGTCCTGCCGGATGGTCTGGCGCGAGCGGTAGTAACCCAGTTCCAGATCCACCGGGCCGCTGTTCAGGTCGAACGAGCGCTTGAGGGAAATGTTGTTGGTGATGTTGCCCATGTCCGGCAGCGACACGTTGAACAGGTGCACGCGGGTGGCCAGGCCGTTGCCGCCGACGGAAGCCGCATCCGCCACCTGACCCGCCTGCGGGCCGGTCGCGTAGCGCAGCGTGGCGCCGGCGCCGCCGATCTCCTGGGCCAGCGTCGCGGCGGTGTTGACCTCGGCCGGATAGGGCCCGACGAAGGTGCCGCTGTTGTCGGCCACGCGGAATTGCTCATGCAGCGTCCAGTTGTCGTCCAGGCTGAACTTGCCCTCGCCGCCGAAGGCATTCACCTTGGAGTGGTAGCCGTCGGCGATGTTGGTGACGATCGGGTTGCCGGACGAGTTCAACGCCAGGTCGCACTGGAAGTAGGGCGACTGCAATACGCCGTTGGTGACACTGAAACCGGGCAGCGAGCCCACGCTGGGGTTGCTGTTGCTGCCGGAGATGCGCACCGGCACGGGCAGGTACACCGCGGAATTGTCGTCCAGGTACTGGAAGCTGGCGCGCAGGAAGCCGCCGTCGATGTCGTGCGTGATGTTGCCCATCAGCTGGCCGCCGGACTGCGCGTTGTAGCCGACGTCCTTCTGGCCGTCGCCGTCGCGCAGGAAGCCGCCGATGTGGAAGCGGGTCGTGGCGCTGACCGGTTCGCCGTAATCGAAATCCAGCCGCTGGCTGTTGTAGTCGAGGCCGGCGGTCAGGCCGATGTTGCCGCCCTTTTCCTCACCGGTCTTGGTGATGAAGTTGATGATGGCGCCGGGCGCGTTGCTGGCGAACACCGAGGATGAACCGCCGCGCACTACCTCGACGTGATCGATGTTGTAGTCCGGCCGCAGGAAGGTATCGGGCGTGGCAAAGGCGATATCGCCGAATTCGAGCACGGGCATGCCGTCGACCTGGTATTGCACGAACTTGCCGCCGCCGGAGGCTACCGGCAGGCCGCGAACGGAGACATTCGCATTGCCGTCGCCACCGGACGATTCGGCGCGGATGCCCGGAATGTCGCGCAGGATGTCGGCCGCGTTCTGGGCGCCGCTGTCGATGATCTGGTCCGATTCCAGCGTGCTGACGGAAATGCTCGATCCCATCTTGCTGACTGCCGAGGGCGATGCGGTGACCACCATCTGGTTGAGGTTCACTGCCTTGGCCTGGTCCGCTTTCGTCGGGGCCTTGCCGCTGTCCCTGGCCGCGGCCTGGTTCGGCGCGGACGTTGCCTGGTTGCCGGTTTCGTTCTGGGCCATCGCGGCCGCCGGCAACAGTGCCAGCATCACGGCGACGGCAAGAGTGTGCTTGCGTACAGCGTCGAATTTCATGGTGTCTCCCCGTAGTGGTGATGGCGCAGACCGTGGTGGTGTCCTGTCTGTTGCCCGTGCGCTCCAGGCATGCGTGGTCTGGTCACGGCCATCATCTTTAAACTCTATGCAATCGATTGCAATGCGCACTGCAGCACGCGCTAAAGCCATGCCAAGAAAGGCTTTTGTATCGAATCAAGTAAACCTTTACATCAAGTAATAGTAACGTTTGCATTTCAATCGGCGGGCATGCGCCATGGCGCCCCGTCGGGCTGCTGACCGGACAGGCATGTTGCGCTGCGTTAAGGCGCTGGTGTGGACTGACTGCTTTCGCGCACGATCAGGCGGGTTTCCAGCAGCGCCGATGCCGGTGCCGGCTTCCCGTTGAGCATCATCAGCAACGCGTCGACCAGGGCGGTGCCTGCTTCGTGGATGGGTTGGCGCACCGTGCTCAAGGGAGGGTTGAAGTGCGCGGCCAGTTCGACGTCGTCGTAGCCGACCACGGCGACATCCGCCGGCACCTGCCGCTGGCGTTCGCGCAGCGCTCCCACCGCCGCCATCGCCAGCAGATCGCTGCTGGCGAACACCGCATCCAGCGCGGGGTTGGCGTCGATCAGCGCGAGCATCGCCTTGCGCCCGCTTTCGGCCAGGAATGGCACGGTCTTGCGCTGTTGCGCGGGCAGGCCGACTCCGCCCGCCCGCAAGCCGGCAGTGAAACCGCGATAGCGCTGCGCCACTTCGGGCAGGCCGCAGTCGCCGAGAAACACCATCCGCCGCCGTCCCTGCGCCAGCAGATGCTCGGCCACCAGGCGTCCGCCGCGCACATTGTCGCCGCCCACCGTGCAGTAATCCTGGTGCGGCAGGTGCGCGCCCCACACCACCAGCGGCAATCCGCGGGCGGCCATCGCATTGAGCTGGTCGTGGTGCCGCCACTGGCCGATCAGGATCACCCCGGCGGCGCGGCCGCTGTCGATCAGGGCGGCGACGGTATCGAGCTGGTCCGCATCGATGCGCGACAGCAGCATTTCGTAGCCGCGTTCGGTGAGCGCGTCAGCCAGGCTGCCGATCATGCCGTGCAGGAACGGATCGGCGAAGCTCTGCCGGCTTGCCTTCTCGAACGGGACGATCACCGCGATGGTGCGCTGGACCCCGGAACGCAGGCCGGTGGCGACACTGTTGATGGTGTAGTTGAACTTGCGCGCCAGGGTCTGGATGCGCTCGCGCGTCTCGGGGTTGATCAGTTCGCTGCCGCTGAGTGCGCGCGAGACGGTGGACGTCGATACCCCGGCCAGCCGGGCCAAGTCCGCCATCTGCATGCGTCGCCCGCTGTCCGCCGGCGTGACCGGACGTGGTTTGCCGGGCTTGCCCATCAATCCATGCTCCCGGGCAGCCTGTCGGACTTTGGTTGGCCGGGCTGCGAATCCGACTGTGCGGTCCCTATTTCCGCCGCTTCTTGGCCCATAGCACCACTATGGGCCGGCGAAGCGTCGAAAATCTGTCCTCGCACAGCCGAATTCTCGCCTCGACCACCAAGGTCCGACAGGCTGCGCGGTGGGCATCGAACGGACGGCCGTGGCACACGGCGGCGGGATTCGGACGGCGAGATCGGCATGGGTATCGAACATCCTGGATCGACAAGTCGGCACGCCCATCTTAGCGAGCGCGCATGAAAACGGTGCACGGCAGGCATGGGTCAAGGAGAGGTCCGGCCCATCACCCGATCGGCGGCCCTGCCACCGGCTTGCTGAAATCTTCCGGCGTCAGGTTCTGCGTCAGGCGGAATACGCCTTCGTGGATCTTGCGCGGCAGCACCACGTCGATCACGGTGGTCTGGTGCGGGCCGAGCATGTCGAACAGATCGTCGCCGGCGGCGCTTTTCGCCAGTGCGTGGTGCACCAGACCGCTGAGGTCGGCCGGTTGCACGCTGGCGCCATACGGCCGGTGGCTGGCCATGGCGGGACGCAGCGTCCGGCGGCTGTTGCGGGGATCGGCGACACGCGCATCGCCGGCCAGCAGCGCGTGGTTGAGGAACAGCGAGACCGTGCTGCGGTTCCTCGAATTGGCCTGACGGTCGAGCATGAAGCCGTCGGGCATCAGGTCGGGGCTGGCCTGTGCACCGGCGGTGAACAGCACGCCGGTGCCGGTGAGCGGCTCGCCGGCCTCGTCGGTGAGGCGCGCGATCACCAGGCTGCGCGGATCGTGGATGTGCACGCGCGGCGCGAACGGGCCGGCCGGCTCCAGTTCCACCTTGTTCGCGTCGCGCTGGCTGTTCTCGCCGTCGAAGGCATCGCACAGCGCGCTGTAGTCGCCGGTGTTGCGCACCTGCAGGCAGCGCAGGATCGCCTCCACCGTGACCGACGCGGCGCTGGCGAGGATGCCGCGGGCGTCGCCCGAGTGCGATGCGCCGGCGATCAGCTTGAACGCGCAGCGCGGCCCTTGCAGCTGGTTGAGCGAGAGGGTGTCGACCGCGCCGTCGACGGCGCTGCGCTGGAGCGCCAGTACGGCATGGCGCGCGTTGAGGTTGGCGGCGGCGATGCGTACCACGCCATCGGAGCCGTCCTCGCCGGTGTAGCTGTTGAGGTGATCGTACAGCGAGCGGTCCGGGCGGTCGCCGATCAGCACGAACAGGTATTGGCCGCTCGCGGTCGGATCGGGACTGTGGATGCGGTCGAGGTTGAGCGCGAGCGATTCGCTGCTGCCCAGTTCCAGCCAGTCGAGGATGCGCTGGCCCGGCTCCACGCCGCTGAACCACGCCTTGAGCCGGCCCAGCGTGCTCTTGCCCAGTTGGGCCAGGGCGGAGCCGAAGTTCGCCGGCGCCAGCATCACCAGATGGGCGAGCCGGATCGTGCTGTAGCTGCCCGGCTTGTCGCGCTGCGCACGCAGCCACTCGCGCACCACCGGGCCGCCGGTGGAGTGGGTGACGCAGGCGAAGCTGGCGTCGAGCAGGTGCAGGTCGCGCAGGGCGTGGTCGAAGGCGCGCACCAGGTCGCCCATGGTCACGCTGTCGTCGAAGCTCACATATTCCGACAGCCAGATATCCGCCAGCGTGATGCCGATGCCCGCCGCTGCCGCGCGCTGCTGCAACTGCTGCGGCATCTGGCCGTAGGTGGCGGTGCTGGTGACGCTCCAGCCGTGGACGAAGACGAGAGTGGTCATGACGTCGCTCCGTGAGGTGGCGACGTTCATGATGACGGCCCGGCGGGCGAATCGGAAGGGCGGCAGGAGAAAAGACCGTCGCCGTCAACCTCGGTGGCAAAGCCTCGCGCACGGATGGATTTTCGGGGCGATGCCGCCCGGGCGGGTGCGGTCGGCCGCATCGGGGTATCGGTGCCTGCCGGGTTTCCGGCGACAGGCAATCCGCGTTCGATGGTCACGACCGCCACGCTCGCTGCGTTACCCTGCACGTCTTTGCGGATTCCCTGGCCATGACCGGTATCGCGTTGGCGACCCTGCTGCTTCTGGCGCTGCTGGCCGGCTGGCGCGGGCGACGGTGGCTGGCGCGGGGGCTGGTCGTGCTGGCGCTGTCGCTGCTGCTGGCGGCGGGTTGCGGGCCGCTGCCGCAGTGGCTGCTGGCCGGGCTGCAGGGGCCTTATGTCGCCACGGCTTCGGGCAGCTGGGCGCCGCGCAACGCGATCATACTGCTCGGTGCGGGGACCACGCCGGTTGGCTACGGCGGATTGGAGCCGTCGTTTTTCGCCGACGGCCGGATCGTGCAGACGGTGGCGTTGTACCGGGACTGCAAGGCGGCCGGCCGCGCGTGCCGGGTGCTGGTCAGCGGCGGCGATGCCCAGCATCACGGTGAAGCGGAGGCGACGGTCTACGGCAAGGTGCTGCGTCGACTGGGAGTGCCCGCGCAGGACCTGCAACTGGAAACGCGCAGCATGAACACCTGGCAGAACGCCCGGTTCAGCCGTCCGCTGCTACGCGATTACGGCGCGCAACGGGTGCTGCTGGTGAGCTCGGCGTTCCACCTGCGCCGCAGCCTGCTGTACTTCGCCCATTTCGGCATCCGGCCGACGCCGGTGCGCGGCGACTGGCTGGCGCCGGTCTGGTCGTTCGCTCCGCTGGGGTGGAACCTGGCGTTGACCGATGCCGCATGGCACGAGTACGTGGGCATCGCGCGCTATCACGTCTACAACGCGCTGGGCTGGAACGCGCCGAAGATGGCGCCGTTGTAACGCCGTGCTTTGCGCGCCGCGATGACGGGCCACCGCACCGTGCGGTAGCCCGTCGATCTCAGGCGGCCCGGCCCAGCGAGGCGATGTCGATCACGAAGCGGTAGCGCACGTCGCTCTTGAGCATCCGTTCGTAGGCCTGGTTGATGTCCTGGATGCCGATCATCTCGACGTCGCTGCTGATGCCGTTCTCGGCACAGAAATCCAGCATCTCCTGGGTTTCGGCGATGCCGCCGATCAGCGAGCCGGCGATCGAACGGCGACCGAAGATGACGTTGGCCGCGTGCACCGGCGGTTCGATCGGTTCGACCAGGCCGACCAGCACATGCACGCCATTGATCTTGAGCGTGCCCAGGTAGGGATTCAGGTCGTGCTGCTGCGGCACGGTGTCGAGGATGAAGTCGAACTGGGCGGCGACGGCCTGCATCTGGGCGGGATCGGTGGACAGCACGACGTGATCGGCGCCGAGGCGGCGCGCTTCGCTTTCCTTGCCCGGCGAGCGGGTGAACAGGGTGACCTCGGCACCGAGTGCCTTGGCGAACTTCAGGCCCATGTGGCCCAGCCCACCCAAGCCGACGACCGCGACCTTGCTGCCCTTGCCGACCTTCCAGTGGCGCAGCGGCGACCAGGTGGTGATGCCTGCGCACAGCAGCGGCGCGGCGGATTTCGGATCGAGCTTGTCCGATATGTGCAGTACGAATTTGTCCGACACCACGATGCGCTCGGAGTAGCCGCCGAAGGTCGTGCGGCCGTCGTGGCGATCCTTGCTGTTGTAGGTGAAGGTGGGCAGCTCGGCGCAGTACTGCTCCAGACCCTGTTCGCAGGCGGCGCAGTGCCGGCAGGAGTCGACCATGCAGCCGACGCCGACCATGTCGCCGACCTTGAACCGGCTGACCTGGGCACCCACGGCTCTGACCTTGCCGATGATCTCGTGGCCCGGTACGACCGGGTAGCTGGTGCCATGCCATTCGTTGCGGGCCGTATGCAGGTCGGAGTGGCAGACGCCGCAGTACAGGATGTCGACCACCACGTCGTCCGCGCGCGGGTCGCGCCGCTCGAAGCTGTGCGGTGCCAGCGGCGTGGTGGCGGTCTGGGCGGCGTAGCCACGGATGTTCAGGGGCATGTGTTTTTCCTTGGGCTGCGAGATTGCCGAAGCGCAAAGTATGCGCAGCGAGGGCGAGCCGCCGGTAGCCGGATCCTGCGAGATCCTTGCCCGATCCTGCAAAGTGCGTTCCGTAGGCTCGCGCCGACGTGCAGGAACAGGCAATCTTGTTTCCCCAGCAGCGGGTGCCGAATGCCATGAACCATCCTCTCGAAGCCAATGCGCCGGTTTCGCGCCTAGAGCGCGACCGGGCGGAACTGGCAGCCATCATTGATCGATCGACCGGCGGCAACGGCGTCCATGCGACGGCGTTGCCGGGGTTGTCATTCTTTCGCGCCGAGGTGCCGGGCGCGCAGGTCTGCACGATGTACGAGCCGGGCCTGGCGCTGGTGGCGCAAGGCGCCAAGCAGCTGCTGCTGGGCGAGGAGGTGCTGCACTACGACCAGGCGAATTACCTGGTGACCTCGATCGATCTGCCGGTGGTCTCGCAGGTGACCAGGGCTTCGGCGCAGGAGCCCTACCTCTGCGCCATGCTGCGTTTCGACGCCCAGATCATCGGCGAGCTGCTGACCGGCGCCGCGTTGCCGCGCCCGCCGGCAACCGCCGCCGGTCGCGGCATGGCGGTCAGTCCGCTGACGCCGGAGCTGCTCGACAGTGCGTTGCGTTTGGTGCGCCTGCTCGACACGCCGCGGGACATCCCGGTGCTGGCGCCGCTGATCGAGCGCGAACTGCTGTACCGCCTGCTGACCGGCGAGCAGGGTGCGCGCCTGCGCCACGTTGCGATGAGCGGCAGCCAGTCGCAGCAGATCGCGCGGGCGATCGACTGGCTCAAGGGGCATTACGACCAGCCGCTGCGGATCGACGAACTGGCCGTCACGGTGAACATGAGCGCCTCCTCGCTGCACCACCACTTTCGCGCGATCACGGCGATGAGCCCGCTGCAGTACCAGAAGCAGCTGCGCCTGCAGGAGGCGCGCCGGGTGCTGCTGACCGAACGCTGCGATGTGGCGACGGTGGCGCATCGGGTCGGCTACGAGAGCCCGTCGCAGTTCAGTCGCGAGTACAGCCGGCAGTTCGGTGCGCCGCCGCTGCGCGATGTAGAGCAGTGGCGGCGCACGGCGGGCGAGTCGCCGAACGCCTCTTTGCTGGCGGGTTGACGCCGTCGGTGGTGGCGCCGTGCGCGCTCACGCTTCGCGCATCACCATCAGGCGGATCTCGGTCATGTCCTCGATCGCCCAGCGGATGCCCTCGCGGCCGAGGCCGGATAGCTTGACGCCGCCGTAAGGCATGTTGTCCACGCGGAAACTCGGCACGTCGTTGACGATCACGCCGCCCTGTTCCAGTTCGTTCCAGGCGCGCATCGCGTGGGCCAGGCTGTCGGTGAAGATGCCGGCCTGCAGGCCATAGTCGGAGTCGTTGACCATCGCGATCGCCTCGTCGAATTCGCGGAACGGCGCGAGCAGGGCGAACGGACCGAACGCCTCCTGCCGGCTCACCCGGGCGTCGCTCGGCACGTTTTCCATCAGCGTCGCCTGCAGCATCGCGCCTTCGCACCCGCCGCCGCACAGCAGCTTGCCGCCGGCGATCCGCGCTTCGTCGATCCAGCCGTGTAGGCGTTCGGCGGCGGCCTTGTCGATCATCGGGCCGAGGAACACGTCCGGCTTCTTCGGGTCGCCCGCCTTGAGCTTCTTTACCGCCGTCACGAGTTTTCGTTTCAGCGCCTCGTAGATGTCCGCATGCGCGACGATGCGCTGCACGCTGATGCAGCTCTGGCCGGACTGGTAGAACGCGCCGAACACCAGCCGCTCGACCACGCGGTCCAGCTTCGGTCCCTGATCGGCATCGACGATGCACGCGGCGTTGCCGCCCAGCTCCAGCGTGACCTTCTTGCGGCCGGCGCGGGCCTTGAGATCCCAGCCGATCTGCCCGCCGGTGAAGGACAGCAGCCTGAAGCGCTCGTCCTCGACCAGCGGCGAAGCATGCAGACCGTCCAGCGGCAGAATCGAGAACGCGCCCCGGGGCAGGTCCGTCTCGGCCAGCACCTGGCCGATGATCAGCGCGCCGATCGGGGTCTTTTCCGACGGCTTCAGCACGAACGGGCAACCGGCCGCGATCGCCGGAGCCACCTTGTGCGCCACCAGGTTCAGCGGAAAGTTGAACGGCGTGATGAACGACACCGGGCCGATCGGCACGCGCCGGGTGTAGCCGTGATAGCCGTCCAGACGGCTGGACAGTTCCAGGTTCAGCGTCTCGCCGTTGTTGCGCACGGATTCGTTGGCGGCGATGCGAAACGTCTCGATCAACCGGGTCACCTCACCGGCTGCATCCTTGATCGGCTTGCCGGCCTCGATGCACAGCGCCTGCGCCAGTTCGTCGCGGCGTTCGCCGAAGCGGGCGGCGCAATGCTGCAGCACGGCCTGGCGTGCCCATGGCTTGTATTTGCGCATCGGCGTGGCAGCCATCACCGCGGCGGCGATGGCCTTTTCCACGGCTTTCGCGTCGGGTACGGCCACACGGGTGGCGACCCTGCCGCTGTATTTGTCGCGCACCTCCAGCATGGTCTTCGAGGTTTGCGCCCGGTTGGCGAGGTAGTAGGGGTAGGTCTTGTCGAGCATGGGTTTCTCTCCAAGCGATTCCGACGGATTGTAGGAGCGCGCTTGCGCGCGATGCTCTTGCTCCATGATTCAGAAGAGCATCTTGTAGGAGCGCGCTTGCGCGCGATGCTCTTGCTCCATGATTCACAAGAGCATCGCGCGCAAGCGCGCTCCTACCATAAGCTGGTGGCCGAGCGGGCGGGCGGTCAGTGGTTCCCGGGCGGTTCGACCACGCGCAAGGCAAGCTCGCCTTCGGCCAGCCGCGCGCGCAGCGACGTGCCGGGCGGCGCGTCGCGGGCGACGCGCAGGATCTGGCCGGCGGCATCGAACACGATCGCGTAGCCGCGTTCCAGCGTGGCCAGCGGGCTCACCGCATGCAGCGCGTGGCGGGCGTGACGCAGGGCGGTGCGATCACGCTCCAGCGTGTGCGCGATCGCACGGCGCAGGCGCAGATCCTGTTCGGCCAGGCGACGCGCCAGCAGCGGCAGGCGCGCGCGCGGGTGCTGCGCCAGCAGGCGCGCGTGCAGCCGCTCCAGCCGGGTGTGTCGGCGCTGGCTTTGTTCGCGCAGCACCGCCGTCAGGCGTTGCCGCAGATGGATCAGGCGCTCGCGGTCGCGCGCCAGCCGCGCCTGTGGCCGCTGCGCCTGCAGCCGCGCCAGCAAGTGATCGACGCGCTGCGAGTGCGCCTGCAAGCGGCGCTGCTGCAGGGTCAGCAGGCGCTGCTGCAACTGCTGCAGGTGCCGGCCGATGGCCAGCGCATCGGGCACCAGCAATTCGGCGGCGGCCGAGGGGGTGGGCGCGCGCAGATCGGCCACGAAGTCGGCGATGCTGAAGTCGATCTCGTGGCCGACCGCGCTGACCACCGGCACCGTGCTGGCGTGGATCGCCCGCGCCACGGATTCCTCGTTGAACGCCCACAGGTCTTCCAGCGAGCCGCCGCCGCGGGTCAGCAACAACACGTCGTAGCGCCGGCTGGCCGAGGCCTTGCGCAGCATCGCCACGATCGCCGGCGGCGCCTCGCGGCCTTGCACCGGCACGGGCAGTATCTCGACATCGGCCAGCGGCCAGCGTCGCGCCAGCACGCTCAGCACGTCGCGCACCGCCGCGCCGGTGGCCGAGGTGATCACGCCGATGCGTCGCGCGAAACGGGGCAGGGCGCGCTTGCGCGCCGATGCGAACAGGCCTTCGGCATCGAGCCGGGCCTTGAGCTGTTCGAACTCGCGCTGCAGCGCGCCTTCGCCGGCCGGCTCCATGCTCTCGGCGACCAACTGGAATTCGCCGCGCGGCTCGTACAGGCCGACCTTGGCGCGCACCAGCACCTGCAGGCCGTCGACCGGACGGAAGCGCAGCGCGGTCGTCTTCGGCTTGAACATTGCGCAACGTACCTGCGCGCCGCTGTCCTTCAGGGTGAAGTACAGGTGCCCGGAAGCCGGCCGCGCCACGTTCGACAGCTCACCCTCGATCCACACCAGCGGCAGCGCATCGCCCAGCAGATCGCGCACCAGCCGGTTCAGCGTGCTGGGGGTCAGTACGTGGCGCGGAGGGTTGTCGTCATAGGCAGGCATGGGAGCGCGAGCCTAGCATGCTCGATCTTGTCAGGTCGTGTAGAAACATTCACTTGGCGTAGCTTACGCAGGTGTCACATCAATCGGACACCTCGAATAACCCCGATTTGGAGCGGCTTTTGTGGGGCTTTTGTGGGAGCGCGCTTGCGCGCGATGCTCTTGGCTTGGTCGGAGCAAGAGCATCGCGCGCATGCGCGC
>DATKVA010000056.1:0-57328 GCA_035530315.1 Rhodanobacter sp.
GCCTAGACAGTATGACTTTCGAGGCCAGAGCTGACCTCCGCGAGACCATAGTCGCGGGTTAGCCAGAAGCCAGAGCCGCATGAGTGTGCAAGAGCTACGCTCATTGTGGGTTTCCTACGCGGAGGTCAGCATGCAAAACGATACCACCACCACGGTCCATGTCGCTCTGGACGTGCACAAGGACTCGATCGTTGCGGCGTATTCGGTCGGGTTGGGCGAGGTGCAGAACCTGGGCAACGTCGGCGTTCTGGAGCGCGACATCACGAAGTTGTGTACGCGGATGCAGAGCAAGGGTTCGCATGTTTCGTTCGTCTACGAGGCCGGGCCCACCGGCTACGGACTGTACCGGTTGCTCACCAAGAAAGGTTTTGCATGCATGGTGTGCGCACCCTCGCTCACACCGAGCAAGCCGGGTGATCGGGTCAAGACCGATCGGCGCGATGCGATCAAGCTGGTCAAGGCGCTCCGCATGAACGATCTCACGCGCGTGCATGTGCCCGATGTCCAGGACGAGGCGATGCGCGATCTGGTGCGTGCATGGGGTGCGGCCAAGCAGGACATGCGCCAGGCACGGCAACGCTTGAAGTCGTTTCTGCTCATGCACGATGTGCGCTATACCGGCACGGCCAACTGGGGCCCGAAGCATCGGCGCTGGCTGTCCGAATGCGTGTTCGCCACGCCGTGGTCGCAGATCGCCTTCGAGGAACATCGGCGTGCGATCGATGAGCGCGCGGCGCAGTGCGAGCGGCTTGAGAAAGTGCTGCGCGAGGCCGCACCGCAGTGGCACTGGTATCCGGTAGTGGAGGCGATCCAGGCCCTGCGCGGGGTCCAGTTCACCGTCGCTATCACCCTGATCGCCGAGATCGGCGACCTGTCCCGGTTCGAGCATCCGCGCCAGCTCATGGCGTGGCTCGGTGTGACACCGTCCGAACACAGCTCCGGCGGTTCGCGCAAACTCGGCGGCATCACCAAGGCCGGCAACAGCTACGCACGCAAGGTCCTGATCGAAGCGGCGTGGTCCTACCGCTTCCCCGCCAAGGTCAGCCGCATCATCCAGGTCCGACACGAGCGCTTGCCCAGACCCGTCATCGACCGTGCCTGGGACGCCCAACTGCGACTGTGCAGCCGCTTCCGCAAACTCACCGCACACGGCAAGCACAGGAACGTGGCTGTCGTGAGCATCGCCCGCGAACTGGCCGCCTTCATCTGGGACATCGCACGCATGACGCGCGTGGCACCGGCCGATTGATCCACCCGATCACCACCACCCCTTCCCAACGGAGAAACCCAGCCCCCTGAAGGCGGCGCAGCCCGGTTCCGTGGGCAATCCTCGACAGCGTTAGGCGACAGCACGCACCACCGCTGACTCGCGAGCCTAGACCGAGGCAGGCCCACATGACGGACACCAGTACTGCGGTATCCAACCCGCGAATATCAGCTTGAGCAACCGTCGGATGTACTGGCTGCGTCGCCTTCAGGGGGTTGACCCCAATAAAAGTAATCACACCCATCTTCGATCCAACTGCGTCGCTACTTGACAGTGAAAGTCATATCAGACGCTTAGCGTTTATCTGTCGCGCCAACATAGCAACATTCAGGGCGTGGTGCATGGCGCGACAGATAAACCTCGTTGGACTAAGCCGCCCGCACGGTAGCCGCTTTGGGGATTGTAAGCCTGGCCATCTTGCGTGCGCGACGTTTGGGGTACGGCAAGGCGGTTCGGCGCTGGCCGCTGGGAGCGGCGGCCGCGGCGACAGCGCGTACACACGATGTTTTCCGCGGCGATGTGCGTGATTGTGAAGGCAACAGCAACCCTTTGTGCGCAGTACCGCTGCACCGCGATGGCGGCACACGAGAGATCCCACTGAGAGATGACTTGTTGGCCGTCATGGGTTCGCCTCGGGTGGCCCGGTGGCGGGTGGCCGGCTACAGGAACGGATCGGGTACGCCTGCAGATAGGGGTCAGGCAAGCGCTTGAGTGCGGGCAGAACCGCCACGCCACGCAGACGCCCGTGTCGGCACACAGGACACTGCGCGATGTCTTGTTGTGCCACCCGTTGCATAAAGGCCTGTGCCGACTCGAAGGCGAGCGGATTGGCGGCTGGCATGGCAAGCGCCGCACGAACTTTGGCCAACCCGATGCGCTTGGCGGCGGGTGCCAATAGTCCGTAATGGCGGATGCGCTTGATCCCTGTTGGCAGCACATGCAGCACGAAGCGACGCACGAACTCGACCCCGTCGAGCTTCACGATGCGCTTGCCGCCGTGCGGATCGGCGCGCACCCGCCACGCCACGCGTTGCGCATCGATACCGACGATGCGCTCGTTCGAGATCGCGGTGCGATGGGTATAGCGCGCCAGGTACGACAACACCTGGGCCGGCCCACCCATGGGGGTCTTGGCGTACACCACCCAGTCGTGCCGATAGAGCTTGCGGCGACGTCGGTTCCACTCGCCCTGGACGCCTTGTGGGTCGTGCGGCAGGGCATGACCTTGGCGCGCGTGCTCCAGCGCCGCCATGAACTTGCCACGAAACACCCGCGACAAGGCATGTACCGGGAACAGGAAAGACGGCGATCGGCGCGGAACCTGCCATTGCCCGTCATCGGTGAGCGCGCCGCACGCCATCACGCCATGCACGTGCAGATGCCGCTGCAAGTCCTGCGTCCAGGTATGCAGCACCAGAGTCAGTGCCGGGGTGCCGCCCAACCACTGCGAATCGGCGGCAAACTCCTTCAAGGTCTGTGCAGTGCAGGCAAACAGAGTGTCGATGACCCAGTGCGGATGCACGCCATACAACGCGTTCAGCGCGTGCGGCAAGGTGAACACCAGATGCGCATAGGGCACCGGCAGCACTTCCCCCAGCCGAGCCTGCAGCCACGCGTCTTTGGCGCGCGCACCACACTGCGGACAGTGGCGGTTGCGACAGGAGTGATAGACCGCATGGCTGTGGCCGCAGGCCTCGCACTGCACCCGGTGACCGCCCAGCGTTGCCGTGCGGCAGGCAAGGATCGCCCGCCACGCCTTGGCCTGTGGCGTGGACAAGCGGCGTTGCGCCAAGTACGTCGCACCGAAGCGGCGCAGCACATTGGCCAGCGTGGCCATCGGGACGGCCGTGCTGCTACCGCTGCGCTGGGGGCGGCGTCGGGGTACGCGGCAAACCGGCGAGCAGGTCGAGTGGGTCCACCCCCTTGGGGGCAGCGAACTGCGGTGAGGTCAAATGCAGATAGCGGCTGGTCGTACCGATTTGACCGTGGCCGAGCAGCCGCTGGATGGTATACAGGTCCACCCCGCCTTCGAGCAGATGGGTGGCAAAACAATGGCGCAAGGTATGGATGCCGCCCGGCTTGGTGATGTGGGCACGCGTCCGCGCTCCGTGATAGGCGCGCTGTGCCGACTCGATGGTCAAGTGGCTGCCACCGTCACGTTTGGGAAACAGCCACTGTCGCGGGTGATAGCTGCGGGCGTGCTGGCGCAATTGCTCACACAGGGTCGGCGTGAGCAGCGTGTAACGGTCCTTCGCACCCTTGCCTTGCTCCACGCGCAGGCTCATGCGGTCAGGCTGGCTGTCGATATCCGCCACGCGCAATGCACACGCTTCGGAAACGCGCAGGCCCGCCGCATAAATGGTTTGCAGCAGCGTCCGGTGCAGCGGATGAATACACGCGGCAAACAGCGCCGCAATCTCGGCCCGCGCCAGCAGATGCGGCTGGGTGCGTGGCACCTTGGCGCAGGGGATCGGAAACAGCGTGCGCTCGTGACCCAGCACCTTCTCGAACAAAAACCGGCTGGCACACGCCGCTTGATTGACCGTGCTGTAGGAGAGCTTGCGCTCCTGGATCAGATACAGCAGATACGCTTCCACTTCGGTAACGGTATAGGTGGTCGGGTCACGCCCGTAAAACCGGGACATGCGGACAATCGCATCGACATAACTTTCTTGCGTGCGCAACGCAAAGCCACGCTGAACCATGGCGTCGATCATGCGGCGGCGAAGAGGTGTCATGGCAGACTCCTTGAAGACGGGGGCTATTCCCCACCTTCAAGGCTCGATCCATGCAACAACCCGTGCAACGCACACGCGTAAAACGTCGCAAGAGGGCTGGGTCGCCAGCCACCGCGACAGCGGTTTAGTTCAACTCAAAGTCGATTTCAAAGTGCAGTGTAATCCCGCAGCCTAGCCTCGCCGTGTCCCCAAAATGGGAGACATGGACGGTATCGTTTCACGGCGTTGGCAAGGCGGCAAGTGGCCGTGCTACCTCGATGCCGCCGAAGTCACTCGACCAGCTGCGCGCACATGCGCCGGTTCGGCATGACCACGCGCAATGAGCAAAAGTGCGGAGCGAGCCTACTCCAGCTATCGGACGGCTTCGCCCGCACCCCCTTGAAGGCACTGGATGACTCGCTTCGCTCGCCCCTCCGGGGCCATCCTTCGGGTGTTCTGCGCGCTGCGCGCTTGTCCGGCTTGACCAGCCCTTCGGCTGTTGAAAGCCGCCGGATTGACGAGCAGAAGCTTGTTCGGACGTTCCCAAGCCCCCCTCAACAAACCCACGCCCCCGGATACTCCCGCCCCACCCGCTTCGCCTGATAACACGCCGCCGTGCGATGAAACCGCTCCTCATCATTGCCCGCATGCCAGCCCGGAATACCCGACAACGGCAACGGCCGCAGTTCCAGGGGATCGTTCAACAGGCGCCCCGCGGCGATGGCTTCGGCGCAGATCGCGCGGACCTGGGCGATCCCGATGTCATGCGCGGAATGGAAGACCAGCGCCTTGCCGACCAGCAGTTTGTCGGGGTTCAAGGCCAGCTCCAGCAGGGCGTGGCCGAACAGATCGACCCGGATCGCGCCGTCGAGCCATGCCTGGCGCTGCCGCCAGAACAGGCCGTGCCAGTCGTGCGCGTCCCATGGCGCGAGCAAGGCCGGGTCGCGCAGCACGACGATGACGCCGCCTTCGTCGAACTGGGTCAGCGCGTCTTGCGGGCGCGAGCGCTGCTTCGGACCCATGCGGGCGATTTCGGTTATCTGGCGCCGGTTCAACGCCTGTTTGAGTGCGGGGTAGCGCAGCCAGACCAGGGCGTTGAGCAGGTCGTGCCAGCTGCCTGCGCGGGTGGCGATATCGCCGCGCTCGGCGATGCGCTGTTCGTAGTGCAGGCCGTCGGCCAGCAAGGCCGGGGTCTGCGCCACGAAGCGGTGTTTCGCATCGTCGGGAAGACAACGGTTGAGTTGCCCGATGGACGGCCAGGCGGAGTCTTCGAGCAGTGCGGCGTAGTCGCGCCAGGCCGCCAGCGGCAGTCGCCCGAACACCGCCGGATCGACTGCCTCGCGCGACGGCGCCCGGTAGCGCATGGCCTCAGCCGGCGAGGCGAGCGTGCAGGTCGTGTTCGTCGGCGCTTTCCACCACCACGTCCACGAACTGGCCCGGTTTGAGCTTCTGGCCGTCGGCCGGATTTCGCCAGGAAACATGCACGCTGCCGTCGATCTCCGGCGCGTCGGCGGCGGAGCGCGCCACGGCGCCATGGGCGCCGGCCTCGTCGATCAGCACGGTGATGGTGCGGCCGATCTTGCGCTGCAGCTTGGCGGCGGAGATTTCCGCCTGCACCGCCATGAACTGTTCGAGCCGATCCTCCTTCAACTCCTCGGACACCGGGTCGGGCAGCTCGTTGGCCTTGGCGCCGTCCACGGGCGAGTACGCGAACGCACCCACGCGGTCGAGTTCGGCCTCGCGCAGAAAGTCGAGCAGTTCCTCGAACTCGGCGTCGGTCTCGCCGGGAAAGCCCACGATGAAGGTGCTGCGGATGGTCAACTCGGGCACCAGCTTGCGCCAGTTGTTGATGCGCTCCAGCGTCTTGTCGATGTTGCCGGGGCGCTTCATCAACTTGAGGATGCGCGGGCTGGCGTGCTGGAACGGGATGTCCAGGTACGGCAGCAGTTTGCCGGCGGCCATCAGCGGCATCAGCTCGTCCACGTGCGGGTACGGGTAGACGTAATGCAGGCGCGTCCACGCGTCGAGTTCGGACAGGCCTTCGCACAGTTCGGTCATGCGCGTGCGATACGTCCTGTCGCGCCACGGGCGCTCGGCGTATTTCAGGTCCACGCCGTAGGCGCTGGTGTCCTGCGAGATCACCAGCAGCTCCTTGACGCCGCCCTTGACCAGCCGCTCGGCTTCCAGCAGCACCTCGTCGACCGGACGCGACACCAGGTTGCCGCGCATCGAGGGGATGATGCAGAAGCTGCAACGATGATTGCAGCCTTCGGAGATCTTCAGGTACGCGTAGTGTTTCGGCGTGAGCTTGATGCCCGTGTCCGGAATGATGTCCAACAACGCATTGCGCTTCGGCGGCAGCGCGGTGTGCACCGCGGTCATCACGCTGGCGTAGTCCTGCGGGCCGCTGATCGACAGCACGTCCGGATACGCCTCGCGGATCAGCCCTTCGCGCTTGCCCAGGCAACCGGTGACGATCACCTTGCCGTTCTCGTGCAGCGCCTCGCCGATCGCATCCAGCGACTCCTGCACCGCCGCGTCGATGAAGCCGCAGGTGTTCACCACCACCGCGTCGGCGGCGCCGTAGCTGGGCACGATCTCGTAGCCCTCGACCTTGAGCTGGGTGAGGATGCGCTCCGAATCGACCAGCGCCTTGGGGCAGCCGAGGCTGACGAAACCGATCTTGTGCGCTGCCTGGGGCATGGGTCTGGGTTACCGTGAAAACGTATGCGGAAACAGCCGATTATACGGGATGTGGCGTGCCTGTCCGGGTCAAGCTCTGGATTCCCGCCACCGCGGGAATGACAATGATGGGTATCGCTTTCAAGAAAGGAGCAAACGACATGAACCCTGGGGTCGGATGTCGTACGGCGGCGGCACTGCTGCTTGCGGTCACGCTGGGCATGTTCTCCATGGCGCGGGCGGAGAACCAGGCACCCTGCCCCGGCACGGAAACGGTGAAAACGTCGTTCCGGTTCGACACGCTGGTGTCGCGCCTGAAAACGGCGATCGCCGCCAACAAGATGGGCCTGGTGGCACAGGCGAGCGCGAGCCAGGGGGCCGCCGGTCGCGGCATCAAGATCCCGGGCAACGCGGTGCTCATGGTGTTTCGCAACGACTATGCCGTGCGCATGCTGGCGGCAAGCGTGCCCGCCGGGATCGAAGCGCCGCTGCGCCTGTACGTCACGGAAAATGCCGACGGCACGGCGAGCATCACCTATCGCCACCCGAGTGCGGTATTTGCTCCCTACGGCAGCGCCAGGCTGGACGCCATGGCCAGGGAACTCGACCCGGTCTTCGCGAAGATCGTGAGCGACGCCGCCCGCCAGCGGCAGTGAGTTGCTCATCCTCCACCTCCATACTGCCTGGAATCACCCTTTCCCCTCAGGAGTCCCGTCATGGGCCAGCACATCAACATCCCCACCAGCGGCACGCAGTGCATCGGCGCGTATCTGGCCCGCCCGCAAGGCCAGCCGAAGGGCGGCATCGTGGTGATCCAGGAAATCTTCGGCGTCAACGCGCACATGCGCAGCGTCGTCGACCGCTTCGCCGAGCACGGCTACACCGCGATCGCGCCGGCGTTCTTCGACCATCTGGAAACCGGGGTGGAGCTGGGTTACGACGAGGCCGGCTTCGCCAAGGGACGGCAGCTGGTCGGCGAACTGGGGCTGGAGCGTGCGCTGGAAGACGTCGCCAGCGCGGCCGAGGCGATTGCATCGGCCGGCAAGATCGGCACGGTCGGCTATTGCTGGGGCGGCACCGTGGCGCTGCTGGCGGCATTGCGGCTGGGATTGCCGTCGGTGAGCTACTACGGCGCACGCAACCTGCCGTTCCTGCACGAGAAGCCGAAGGCGCCGGTGATGTTCCACTTCGGCGAGAAGGATCAGCACATCACGCCCGAGATGGTCGCCAAGCACCGCGAGCTGCTGCCGCAGATGGAAACCTTCACCTACCCGGCCGACCACGGCTTCAATCGCGATGTCGGCGCCAGTTACCACGAGCCCAGCGCGAAGCTGGCATTGGAGCGCACGCTGGCTTTCCTCGACACGCATCTGGCCGGCGCGTGAGCCGCGATGCTTTCGCGCTCGACCCGCGGCTGGCCGCCGACACCGTCGCGGTCATCGGCCTGCCGCTGTGCGATGTGCGGCTGATGAACGACGCGCGCTATGCGTGGCTGATCCTGGTGCCGCGCCGCGCCGGTCTGGTCGAGGTCGCCGACCTGCCCGACGATGAACAGATGACGTTGTGGCGGGAAGCGAACCGCGCCAGCAAGGCGCTGCGCGCGGTGGCGCCGTGCGACAAGCTCAATCTGGGTGCGCTGGGCAATATCGTGCGCCAGCTGCATGTGCACGTGGTCGCCCGCTGCGAAGGCGATGCCGCCTGGCCGGGACCGGTGTGGGGCCACGGCCGCGCGCAACCGTATGCCGAGGCCGGCCTGCGCGCGCGGCGGGATGCGCTGCGCCAGGCGCTGGCCGACACCACGGCATAGATCGGTCATGGCGCAGGACATCGGGTTCGAAGCGCTCGCCGAAGACGCCCTGCTGCTGCGTTTCGGCGAGCGCATCGACAGCGAACTGAATGCCCGCGTGCAGGCCGCCGCCGCGCGCCTGCACCAGCGCCTGCCGCAACTGGAATGCGTGCCCGCGTATGCCAGCCTGCTGCTGCGCTTCGACCCGTCGAGCTGGGCCGCAGACGACGACGCGCCGCATCGGCACCTGCAGGACGCCGTGAACGCGGTGCTTGGCGAAAACGGCACGATCGTCGCGACGCCGCGCGAGCAGGTCATTCCAGTGTGCTATGGCGGCGAGTACGGGCCAGACTTGGCCGACGTCGCGGCCCACTGCGGGCTGGCCGCGGATGCGTTGATCGCCCGCCACACCGCCGCCGACTACCGCGTGGCGATGCTCGGTTTCGCGCCGGGCTTTCCCTATCTGCTCGGGCTCGATCCGCAACTGGCGGTGCCGCGCCGCCATGATCCGCGCCAGCGCGTGCCGGCCGGCAGCGTGGCGATCGGCGGCAGCCAGACCGGTATCTATCCCGAGGTGCTGCCGGGCGGCTGGCAGCTGATCGGGCGCACGCCGCTGCGCCTGTTCGACGCGACGGCCCGCCCTCCGTCGCTGCTGGCGGCCGGTGATCGCGTGCGCTTCCAGGCGATCGACGAAGATAGCTTTCGCCAGCTCGCCGCGGCCGAGCCGCGATGAGTGTCAGCGTGCTCAAGCCGGGGCTGCTCAGCAGCCTGCAGGATGCCGGACGCCCCGGCCATGCCGCGCTCGGCGTGGGTCGCGCCGGTGCGATGGACGGGCCGGCCTGGCAACTGGCCAATGCGCTGGTCGGCAACGGCCGCGGCGAGGCCGCCATCGAATGCACGCTGCTCGGCCCCAGCCTGCGTTTCGAGCAGGCCGCCGTGATCGCGCTGACCGGCGCGGCGATCGCCGCCCACGTCGGCAACCAATCGATCCCGCTGTGGACCACCTGCCGGCTGCCGGCCGGCAGCGTGCTGCAGCTGGGCGGCATGACCCATGGCAGCCGCGCCTATCTGGCGGTGCGCGGCGGTTTCGACGTGGCGCCGATGCTGGGCAGCCGCAGCAGCGACCTGCACGCGCGGCTCGGGCACCAGCACGGCCGTGCATTGCGCGCGGGCGACGTATTGCCGATCGGTGCCGCCGAACCCCTGCGCGGGCCGGCGCTCGGCGATGCGGTGCGGCCGTTGCAGTGGAGCATCAATCCGCAACCGTGGTTCGATTTCGGCGGGCGTACGCTGGCGCTGCTGCCCGGCAGCCACGGACATCTGCTGGATCAGGCCTCGCAGCAGTTGCTGCATGGCGCAGAGTTCATCCTGAGCAAGGACAGCAACCGCACGGCCAGCCGTCTGGATGGCCATACGCTGCACCTGCGCGAACCGCTGGAACTGATCTCCGAGGCGACGCTGCCGGGCACCCTGCAGCTGCCGCCGTCGGGCCAGCCGATCGCCCTTCTGGCCGAGGCGCCGGTGACCGGCGGCTACCCGCGGATCGGCCAGATCGCCGCGGTGGACCTGCCGCATCTGGCGCAACGCCGCCCGGGCGATGCCGTATGCTTTCGCTGCAGCACACTCGACGAGGCGCTGACGCGGCTGGCCGCACGCCAGCGTCGGCTGGGCCACCTGATTAACGCGATCGCACAGCGACTGGAGCATGCCTGAATGAAGCAGCCCAAATGAAACATCCCGCATGAACCGCATCGATCTCAATTGCGATCTCGGCGAATCCTTCGGCGCCTGGCGCATGGGCGAGGATGCCGCACTGCTGGCGCTGGTCAGTTCGGCCAACATCGCCTGCGGCTTCCATGCCGGCGATCCGGACATCATGCGCCGGACGGTGGCGCTGGCGGTCGCGCACGGCGTGGCGATCGGCGCGCATGTCGCGCTGCCCGATCTGCAAGGCTTCGGCCGCCGCGAAATGGCGGTGACGCCTGCCGAGGTCCATGCGCTGACGCTGTACCAGATCGGCGCGCTGCATGCATTCGCCTGCGCCGCCGGCACCCGGCTGGCGCATGTCAAACCGCATGGCGCGCTGTACAACATGGCCGCGCGCGATACCGCACTGGCGCAGGCGATCGCCCGCGCCGTGCACGATTTCGATCCGCAGCTGCGGCTGTTCGCGCTGGCCGGCTCGGCCTTGATCGACACCGGCAAGGCGCTCGGCCTGGCGGTGGCGGCCGAGGCGTTCGCCGATCGGCGTTACCGCAGCGACGGCTCGCTGCAGCCACGTGGCGAAGCGGGCGCGGTGATCGAGGATGTCGAACAGGCCACGGCGCAGGCGCTCGCCATCGCCCGCGATGAGGCCGTGCCAACCGCCGACGGCGGCAGCCTGCGGCTGCACGCCGACACCCTCTGCCTGCATGGCGACGGCGCCCACGCGGCGCAGTTCGCCCGCGCCGTGCGCGATGCGCTGAACGCGGCCGGACTGCGCATCGCCGCGCCGGGCGTGGCGTGATGCCCCACTCCCCCATCCCATCGAGGTGTGCATGAACTACTGGCCCCTGCTCGGCGTCGCGGTGATCGTGGTCGGCTTCGTGCTGCGCTTCAATCCGGTCCTGGTGGTGGTGACGGCCGCGCTGAGCAGCGGCCTGCTGGCCGGGCTGTCGGTCCCTGCTCTGCTGGCGCTGCTGGGCAAAAGCTTCGTCTCCAGCCGCATGCTGCTGATCTTCGTGCTGACCCTGCCGGCGATCGGCCTGCTGGAGCGCGCCGGCCTGCGCGAACACGCGCAACGCTGGATGGCCCGACTGCAGGGACTGACGCTTGCACGGTTGCTGGTCGGCTATCTGCTGTTGCGCCAGTTGCTGGCGATGCTGGGCCTGACCGGAGTGGCCGGTCCGGCACAGACGGTGCGGCCGCTGCTGGCACCGATGGCCGAGGCGGCGGCCGAGAAGATCCTGCCGACGCTGGACGATGCCGATCGCGACGAGTTGCGCGCGATCGCAGCGGCCACCGACAACATCGGCCGCTTTTTCGGCGAGGACGTGTTCATCGCGCTGGGCGCGGTGCTGTTGATCCAGGCGTTCTATGCGCAGCACGGGATCGAGCTGTCGCCGCTGGCGATCGCCATCTGGGCATTGCCCACGGCGATCGCCGCGTTCGCGATCCAGTCGGTACGGGTATGGCTGTATCAACGCCGCCTGCAGCAACGCGCCGCCGACGATCGCCGCAAGGCGGTGGACTGACCATGCTGCGCATCGAATATGCCTACTGGCTGATTGCCGCATTCCTGATCTACACCGGCCTGCGCAACCTGCGCGACCGGCACCTGTGGCATGCGGCGTTCTGGGTGGTGCTGGGTGCGCTGTTCGGCGGCGGCGATGCGATCCTGGCGCAATCGGCGGCGGGCCATACGCTGCCGGCGCAACTGGGCGGTGTCGGGGTGATCGTGCTGGCGCTGCTGGCGCCGCGGCTGCAGCGCAAGGCGCACCCCGAAAACCGCAGCCCCGAAGAACGGTTGCAATCGGCGATCCGCCTGGGCCACACGTTGTTCGTGCCGGCCCTGCTGATTCCGTTGGTCACGCTGCTGGTGGCGCTGTTCGGCGGCTGGCTGGCGATCGGCGGCCACGCGCTGTTCGCCGCACCGCAGATGACCTTGACCGGGCTGGCGCTGGCCTGCGTGGTGGCGCTGTTCGCCGCCTCGCGGGTGGCACGCACGCCGATGCACGAAGGGGTGGCCGAAGGCCGGCGCCTGCTCGACGCGATCGGCTGGGCCGCGCTGCTGCCGCTGCTGCTGGCAGCGCTGGGCCAGGTGTTCACCCGGAGCGGCGTGGGCACCGCGATCGCCGCGATCGCCACCGCTTGGCTGCCCGGCGGCAGCGCCCTGGCCGCCCTGCTGGCGTTCGCGCTGGGCATGGTGCTATTCACCGTGATCATGGGCAACGCCTTCGCCGCGTTTCCGGTGATGATGGCCGGCATCGGCCTGCCGCTGCTGATCCGCCAACACGGTGCCGATCCGGCGATACTGGGCTCGATGGGCATGCTGTGCGGCTACTGCGGCACCCTGCTGACGCCGATGGCGGCGGACTTCAACCTGGTGCCGGCCGCGCTGCTGGAACTGCGCAGTCCGTACGGCGTGATCCGGGCGCAGGTGGGCAGCGCGCTGGCGATCCTGGCCACCACCATCGTGCTGATGTGGCTGTTCGTGTTCCACTGAAATCCATCGACGAGGCAACCATGAGTGCATCCCTGCCGCGCATCCTGCTGACCGGATTCGACCCTTTCGGCGGCGAAGTCATCAACCCCTCGTGGGAAACCGTGCGCGCGCTGCATGGCAGGCGCATCGGTGGGCACCGGGTCGTGGCGCGGCTGTTGCCCACCGAATTCGCCGGCTCGCTGCGCGCGCTCAAGGCGGCGCTGCGCGAGACGGCGCCGACGATCGTGCTGGGCGTCGGCCAGGCCGGCGGACGCAGGCAGCTGTCGATCGAACGGGTGGCGATCAACCTGCAGGATGCGCGCATCCCCGACAATGCCGGTGCGCAGCCGGTGGACGAGCCGGTGATTGCCGGTGGCCCGGCCGCCTACTTCAGCACCCTGCCGATCAAGGCCATGCTGGCAGCGCTGCATGCGCACGGCCTGCCCGCCGAGATCTCGCAGAGCGCCGGTACCTATGTCTGCAACCACATCGCCTACGCCATGCTGCACCTGGCGTCGAAGCGGCGCGGCATGCGCGCCGGCTTCATCCACATCCCGTATCTGCCGGCGCAGGCCGCGCACCTGCGCGGTGCCGCCAGCATGGCGCAGGCGGATGCCGAGCGTGCCCTGGAAATCGCGCTGCGCGTAGCCATCGGCACGCGCGTCGACCGCAAGCTCGCCGCCGGCAGCATCGACTGAGCCTCACGCCATCCGGTTCGCCCCCGACTTGTGCGGCCAGATGCGAAAAATCCCGCGAATCGCTTCGCGGGATTTTCGTATTCACAGCGCATCCGATACTGCGGATCAGCCGCCAGTGCCGGTATGATCCTGCACCGGCGTCGCCTGCACCGGGGCGCGCGGATGGTAATCCTCGAGCTTGCGTGCCTTGACGTCGACCGGATTGATCTGTTTCAGCGTGCCATTGTCGTCGTAGTAAGCCCGGAAACCGTAGTCGATCACCATGCGCGCCAGATACTGCAGATGCTTCTTGCTGATCTTCGCATCGTCGCTGCGCACCAGCAACACGGTCTTCGGCAACCGGCCCTGGTCCTTCAGGTAAGCAAAGTGACTGCCGGTATCGATGGCCGACAACACGGCGCCGTCGACCAGAAACTGGCCGTCCTTGTAGGCCTTGATGGTGATGTCGAACTGACCCTTCATCGAAGCGGTGCTGACTTCGCCCTTGGTGCCGAAAAGGTGGCAGCCGGAGAGCAGCAGCAGGCTGCCCAGCATGAGCGCAGCGGTGGCTCGCGACAGCAGAGTGGAAAATCGGATCATGCAGGTCTCCTGGCAATCGATCGGTGAATCGTGGAAGTGTAACGCCGACACGAGAGATGGCGGCAATTGCGGCCGGCCGTCGTTCAGGCACGGCAGCCCATCCGCGCGCAACCTCAGGTACGCGGCAAGGTCACGCCCTGCTGGCCCTGGTATTTGCCGCCGCGGTCCTTGTAGCTGGTCTCGCACTCCTCGTCGGATTCGAGAAACAGCATCTGCGCCACACCCTCGTTGGCGTAGATCTTGGCGGGCAGCGGCGTGGTGTTGGAGAACTCCAGCGTCACGTGGCCTTCCCATTCCGGCTCCAGCGGCGTCACGTTGACGATGATGCCGCAACGCGCGTAGGTGCTCTTGCCCAGGCAGATCGTCAGTACCTTGCGCGGAATGCGGAAAAACTCCACGGTGCGCGCCAGCGCGAACGAATTCGGCGGGATGATGCACACGTCCGCCTCGACGTCGACGAAGCTCGACGGATCGAACGACTTCGGATCGACGATGGTGGAGTTGATGTTGGTGAAGATCTTGAACTCGCGTGCGCAGCGCACGTCGTAGCCGTAGCTGGAGGTGCCGTACGACACCAGCTTGTTGCCGTCGCGCAGCTTGACCTGGCCCGGCTCGAACGGCTCGATCATGCCGTGCTGCTCGGCCATGCGGCGGATCCACTTGTCGGGTTTGATGCTCACGCACACTCCAGTTCGGTAGCGAGACCACCCGGACGAACCGGGCGCAAAGCGGCAAAAATACATGGTCGGGGCGCCCGCGCGCCAGCCAGTCGTGTCGCCGCCACCGGTAGGAGCCCGCTGGCGGGCGATACTCTTCGAATCCCGAATCCCGAAAGAAGAGCATCGCCCGCCAGCGGGCTCCTACCGGCGGGGCGGAATGTCGGCGAGGATATCCAGCGCAGCCCGCAATTCCGCGCAACGTTCCGCGCTGGCCGACACCTGCGCCGCACTGCAACCGGCACCCGGCAACGCCACCGGCACGGGCCGGGCCGCCAGCAACTGCGCGGACATGGTGTACAGGATCTCGGCCAACGCTTCCTGCGCATGATATGAGCCACGCGCCGCAGTGTTCAGCAGCAGCACCAGCTTGCCCGGAAACTCCACGCTGCCGACCAGCCAGTCCAGCAGGTTCTTGAACGCGCCGGGCACGCCATGGGCATATTCGGGACAGGCGATCAGCAGCGCATCCGCGCGCCCGACGGCGTCGCGCAGCGACTGCACGGGAGCCGGCAACGGCTCGGCATCGTCATCCGGATTGAACAGCGGCAACGTGCCGAGCCCCTGGTACAACTCCAGCTCAAGCGTTGCTGGCGCCAGCTGCTGCGCCGCCTCCAGTACAGCCGTATTCGACGACACGCGGCGCAGGCTGCCGGACAGACACAGCACGTTGCGTCGCGGCACCATCATGTCCCGGGCGTACCCTGCACCACGATCTTGCCCAGCCCCAGCGACTTGTTGCGCGGCTGGCGCGACAGGCGGCCGGCCGCATTGCGGGCGATCTCGCGGTAGCGTGCGGCGAGCTCCGAGTCAGGCATGGCCGCCACGGTGGGGTTGCCGCTGTCGGCCTGCTCGCGGATGCGGATATCCAGCGGCAGCGAACCCAGATACGGCACCCCGTACTGCGTCGCCATCCGCGCGCCACCGCCCTCGCCGAAGATGTGTTCCTCGTGGCCGCAGTTCGAGCAGATATGGGTGGCCATGTTTTCCACGATACCCAGTACCGGCACCTCGACCTTCTCGAACATCTTCAGCGCCTTGCGCGCATCGAGCAGGGCGATGTCCTGCGGCGTGGTGACGATCACCGCGCCGGCCACCGGCACTTTCTGCGACAGCGTGAGCTGGATGTCGCCGGTGCCCGGCGGCAGATCGACGATCAGGTAGTCCAGCTGTTCCCAGCGCGTATCGCCGATCAGCTGCATCATCGCCTGGGTGACCATCGGGCCGCGCCAGATCATCGGCGTGTCTTCTTCCACCAGGAAGCCGATCGACATCACCGGCATGCCGTGGGCCTGCATCGGGATGATGCTCTTGCCGTCCGGCGAGGCCGGCTTGCCGTGTACGCCCAGCATCAGCGGCTGGCTGGGGCCGTAGATGTCCGCATCCATCACGCCGACCTTGGCGCCTTCGGCCTGCAGTGCCAGCGCCAGGTTGGCCGACACCGTGGACTTGCCCACGCCGCCCTTGCCGGAGGCGACCACGATGATGTTCTTCACGTTCGGCAGCGGCCCCAGCGTGCCCTGCACCTTGTGCACGTGGATGCGGCTGGTGATCGAGACCGCAGCCGACGCGATTGCCGGCACGGCCTCCAGCGCCTGCCGCACGCGTGCGGCCAGGCTGTCGGTCGCGCCGGCAGCCGGGTAGCCGAGCTGCAGATCCACCGATACCCGCGCGCCGTCCACGCCGATCGCGCGCACGGCCTCGGCCAGCGGCGCGCCGGTGTGGGTATCGATCAGTTCGCCAAGGATCTGGCGTACCAGGGCTTCGTTTGCCTGTGTCATGTCGGCTCGGGTGGTTGCTGGGGACTCCCCATTATGCCAGCCTGCCAATGCCCGGCCAGCTGATGCAGATCAGCGTCCTGTCCGGGGCCGGCGACATGCCGTCGCGCCGCCTGATCGACCGCGCTCAGAGGCTGCGGAAATTTCCGCAATGCAGCTTGACGCTCTGGCGGATCCTCGCCAGTCTCGTAACCATACGCTTTCGTACGGGAGTATCACCAATGAAGCAAATGTTCCGTCTCACCCTCGCCGCCGGATTGCTGCTGGCCGCCGGCAGCGCCATCGCCGCCAACGACACACCGGCAGGCAATTGGAAAACCATCGACGACGTCACCCACCAGGCGAAGTCGATCGTGCAGATCACCGAGAACAACGGCGAGTACCAGGCCACCATCGTCAAACTGCTGAACCGCACTCCGGAAGCCATCGCCAGGGACGGAGTGCATCCGCTGTGCCACAAGTGCGACGGCGAACGCAAGGACAAGCCGATCGAGGGCCTGAACATCATGTGGGGTGTGACCAAGGACGACGACGTGTGGGATGGCGGCAAGATCCTCGATCCGAAAACCGGCAAGATCTACAAGGTGAAACTCACCCTCAAGGATGGCGGCCAGAAGCTCGACGTCCACGGCTACATCGGCTTCGCCCTGCTCGGCCGTTCGCAGATCTGGGAACGCCAGCCGTAACCGCTGCCCGTGCAAGCGTGCGAAAAAAGCGCGCTTCGGCGTGCTTTTTTTCGGGATAGGGGGCGGCGACAACGACCACCGCTCCCCTCCCACGCCACCCGGCATGCGGACCCGCAGCGGACGGTTCGAGAGGTTGAGGTTATGAGAGTCTGGGCACCGCCCAGCTTGTCAAAGTAGCTGACAGGCAAGGCGCGATTGAGCGTGCAAGTACCGGGCTTTGGCCTTTGGGGCTGCCACCCCAGCGTGTCGCCTCGTATCCGCTTCCTGTTGTTCGCCGCATCCTTGCCGCTCACCCCTCCAGGGCCAACCTGTGGCTGTTCAAAACCGCTCCTGGCAGTCTTGTCGTCAAGCCAGCACCTTACCTGCAGTTTCCCGCAGATTCCGTCTCGTGACGCACACCCTTGCTGTTCGGCCACACCCTTCCCCTTATATGGACGCCTCCCGATCTGGCAAGAGCCGCTTTGCAGTGATGAGCGACAGGAGAACTGCAGTCTTATATCCGGCCTGTCGTGCAGACCGATCGCCTGCGGGCCCTGATGGATAATCGCTGACTCACGCCTTATCTTGCCGAAGGGCTTCATCGCCCAAAGGGGAAACCAGGTTTGGTGAGTCACGGTCCGACCTGTTTGCCATCACTTACATCACGTCACTTGCGCAGCTCTGGAACGCTGTCTGGAACATCTTCCTATTGACACTGTTACAACACCTCCGCACCGGCGTAATTCGCCAGATACGTCCGCTGGTGGGCCATCAAGGCCCATAACGTCCGCGCCATCTTGTTGGCCATCGCCACCACGACCACGTTCTGTGGGCGTCGTTCACACAACCTCGCGACCCAAGGAGATGGCGTCTTGTTACGCGCAAGCACCGCCCGTGCCCCATGGATCAGCAACGTGCGCAGATACGTATCGCCCCGCTTGCTGATCCCCAGCAGCTTCACCCTGCCTCCCGTACCCACCTGTCGCGGCACCAACCCTAACCATGCGGCAAACTCCCGCCCGGAGCGGAATGTCGCCGGATCGCCGATCGTGGCGACTGCCGCCGTAGCGCTTAGTAACCCGACACCCGGGATCGCCGCGATCCGCTGACACTCCGGCTCCATCTCAAACCATTGCTTCAAGCGCTGCTCGATCATCAGCACCTGACCATCCAGGTCATGGATCCGCTGGAACTGTTCGCGCAACGTCTCGATCAACACCGTGGGCAGCCGATCCTCCAGACGACCCAGCACCTCGGGGATCGCCTTCATCGCCGACAGACGTCCCACGGGCATCACCTCGCCGTACTCGCCAAACAGGCCCCGCAGCGCATTGACCTGCGCCGTGCGGAACTTGACCAACTGCGTGCGCATCCGGTGCATCGCCAGCACCGCCTGCTGCGACTCCGTCTTCACGGCGACCGCTTTCATGCCCGGTTGCTGCATCGCCGTCCAGATCGCCTGCGCGTCGGCGACATCGTTCTTGTTGCCCGCCGCGAACGGACGCACCTTCTGCGGTGGCAGCAGCTTCACCGCATGCCCCAGCGCGATCAGCTCACGCGCCCAGTGATACGCGCCGCCGCACGCCTCCATGCCGATCACGCATGGCGGCCGGTTGACGAAGTAGGCCAGAAACTTCGCGCGCTTGAGCTGTACCCGCACGATCTCTCCGGTCGCCCGGCTCACCTCGTGGATCTGGAACACCTGCTTGCTTGGCGATGTCCACGCCAACCATGGAAGTTGTATCGTTCATGATGGAGCCTCCGGTTTGCCTGTGTGGACCTCCGTTTACACCGTGGGCACTTAAGATGCCGTTGGCCCGGAGGGTCCTCACCTACCTTCGCTTACCTCTCGCCGCAAGCTGGCGTAGAGGGAGGCGTCCATACCATCTTGCCGGGTGGGTCAGGGACTTTCACCTCCAAGCAGGTGCGCCCGTGCCGGGCGCACCAAAAAAAACGGGCGCCCTGAGGCGCCCGTCCGGTTGCAGCTTCGTACGATGTGCGACCGTCAGTCGTTGACCACGATCACCTTGACGGTGGTGTGCACGTCGGCGTGCAGGTGGATCGCCACCTCGAACTCGCCGGTGTGACGCAGTGGGCCTTCGCCCAGAATCACCTCGCCCTTGTGGACCGTATGGCCGGCGGCCAACAGGGCCTCGGCGATATCGCGCGGGCCGACCGAACCGAACAGCTTGCCTTCGGCGCCGGCATGCGCGGCGATGGTCACCGACACGCCATCGAGCTTGGCCTTGCGGGTTTCGGCATCCGCCAGATGGGCATTGGCTTTCGCTTCGTATTCGGCACGGCGCTGCTCGAATGCCGCCAGATTGGCGGCATTGACGCGCACGGCCTTGCCCTGCGGAAGCAGGAAGTTGCGGCCGTAACCGGGCTTCACGACGACCTTGTCGCCGAGCGTGCCGAGGTTGCGGACTTTCTGCAGAAGAATGAGTTCCATGATGATTCCTGTTCGTTAGCGCCGGTGTGGCCCGGCGCAGCCGTGGACGGCTGTCCGAATTTCTTGCTCCCTCTCCCCGGGGGGAGAGGGATTTGTTGTCACACGTCGTGGTTGTCGGTGTACGGCAGCAGCGAGAGGAAGCGTGCGCGCTTGATCGCGGTGGCCAGCTGACGCTGATAACGCGCCTTGGTACCGGTGATGCGGCTGGGCACGATCTTGCCGTTCTCGCTGACATACTGGCGCAGCGTGTTGAGATCCTTGTAGTCGATCTCCTTCACATCTTCGGCAGTGAAGCGGCAGAATTTGCGGCGGCGGAAAAATTTGGACATGGTCTTCGATTCCTATCAGTCGTCGCTGTCGCGATCGTTGTCGTCACGGTCACGCCCACGCGGGCGGCCCTCGCCTTCGCCGTCGCTGTCGTCGTCGCGGCGACGCGTGGTCTTGGCGTCATCCTTTTCCTTGCTCTTCAGGATGAAGGACGGCTCGGTGTCGGCTTCGTCGCGACGCACCACCAAGTGGCGCAGCACGGCATCGTTGAAGCGGAAACCCGACTCAAGTTCATTCAATGCGTTCTGGCTCACTTCGATGTTGAGCATGACGTAGTGAGCCTTGGCCAGGTTCACGATCGGATAGGCCAGCTGGCGACGGCCCCAGTCTTCGAGGCGGTGGATCTTGCCGCCGTCGGTCTCGATCAGCGCCTTGTAGCGCTCGATCATCGCCGGAACCTGCTCGCTCTGGTCAGGATGGACCAGAAACACGACTTCGTAATGACGCAGCGTCATCTTGGGTTGACTCCTTTTGGATGCGGCCAATCGGCCTGGCAGCCTCCCGCTGGCGCGGTGAGGCAAGTATCCGTCCGTCGCCGATCGGGCGCGGACAGAAGCGGAATTGTACGATACCCGTGGAGAGTATCGCAAGTTATTGAATTGACAGGCTCCCGACGCGATCAGCTGACGGTGAAGCTCTCGCCGCAGCCACATTCGCCGGTGGCGTTCGGGTTGTGGAACACGAAGCTGGCGTTGAGCCCCTGCCGCTGGAAATCGATCACCGTACCGTCGACCATGGCCTGGATCTTGTCGTTGACGATCAGCGGCAGGCCATCGACTTCGAGCAGCCGTTCGTCCTCGCCGATCGCCTCGGCCAGATCCACCACATAGGCGAAACCGGAACAGCCGGTGCGCTTGACGCCAAAACGCACGCCTGCCGCAGCCGGTGCCGCCGCCAGGAAATGGCGCATGCGCTCGCGGGCGGCAGGGGTGATGGTGATGGTCATGTCAGGGTTTCCAGCCTCGCTGCTCTCGTGATTGCCGTACTCGTGACTGCCGCATGCCGCCAGAAAGTCGCAGCCCGGGCAACGGCTACATTATCATGCGGGCTTGGCCGTGGCGCGCCGGCGCCGTTCATTTCCACCTACCGATATGCGGTTTTCTTCAGGAGTTTCAATTCATGGCCTTGGTCAGACCGACGGCATGCAGCCCGACTTTATGCAGCGTAAAGCAGGCGCTTTCCGGCACGCTCGAAGCCGGCAGCACGATCACCGTGCGTGGCTGGGTACGCACCCGGCGCGACTCCAAGGCCGGCCTGTCGTTCGTCAACGTCACCGACGGCTCCTGCTTCGACCCGATCCAGGCGGTGGTGCCGGCCACGCTGGGCAATTACGAGAGCGAGGTAAAGCACCTCACCGCCGGCGCCGGTGTGATCGTCAGCGGCACCCTGGCGCCGTCGCAGGGCAAGGGCCAGCGTTTCGAGCTGCAGGCGCACGAGGTGATCGTCACCGGCTTCGTCGACGACCCGGAAACCTATCCGATCCAGCCCAAGCAGCACTCGATGGAGTTCCTGCGCGAAGTCGCCCACCTGCGCCCGCGCACCAACCTGTTCGGCGCGATCACCCGCGTGCGCCACACGATGATGACGGCAATCCACCGTCATCTCACCGAACAGGGCTTCTTCTGGATCAACACCCCGATCATTACTACCTCCGACGCCGAGGGCGCGGGTGACATGTTCCGCCTGTCCACGCTGGACCTGGCCAACCTGCCGCGCACACCCGACGGCAAGATCGACTTCCGCAAGGATTTCTTCGGCCGCGAGGCGTTCCTCACCGTGTCCGGCCAGCTCAACGTCGAGGCCTATTGCCTAGCGATGAGCAAGGTCTATACCTTCGGTCCGACCTTTCGCGCGGAGAACTCCAACACGCCGCGCCACCTGGCCGAGTTCTGGATGGTCGAGCCGGAAATCGCGTTTGCCGACCTTGCCGCCAACGCCGACTGCGCCGAGGGCTTCCTCAAGGCGATCTTCAAGGCGGTGCTGGACGAGCGCGCCGACGACATGGCGTTCTTCGCCGAGCGCGTGCAGAGCGATGCAATCAGCCGCATCGAGGCGTTCATCGCCCAGCCGTTCGAGCGCATCGACTACACCGACGCCATCGCGATCCTGCAGAAGTCCGGGCAGAAATTCGAATACCCGGTGGCCTGGGGCATCGACCTGCAGACCGAGCACGAACGTTACCTGGCAGAGAAACATATCGGCCGTCCGGTGGTCGTAATGAACTACCCGGAGGCGATCAAGGCATTTTACATGCGTCTGAACGATGACGAGAGAACCGTGGCGGCGATGGACGTGCTGGCACCGGGCATCGGCGAGATCATCGGCGGCGCGCAGCGCGAGGAACGGCTGGACTATCTCGACCGCCGCATGATCCAGTTCGGCCTCGATCCCGCCACCTATGGCTGGTACCGTGACCTGCGTCGCTACGGCACGGTGCCGCACGCCGGTTTTGGGCTCGGCTTCGAACGTCTGCTGGTCTATGTCTGCGGCCTGTCCAATATCCGCGACGCCATTCCCTACCCACGCGCGGCCGGCACGGCCGAATTCTGAGCATAGTCCCCGCAATGTCGAGTCGATTTGCCACCATCGCCGGAGCACTGGTCCTGACTGTCTTGCTGGGCGGATGCCACAGCGTGAATGTGCTGATCCCGCCCAATCTGCGGCCACCGTCGGAAGACAGCGGCGACGCACTCAAACTTGCCCAGAAACAGTTGCAGCAGGCTACGCCCTGCTGCAGCAGCTTCGCCGATTTTTCCTATCAGACCATGCTGCCGTGGCAACCGAAGAAATTCACGCTCGGCAGCGGCAGCATGGTGGCCAACATGAGCGGCACCCACAGCTATTTCCTCGCGTTCCGCCTGCCGGCCAACACGAAACTGCCTTACCGCGTGGCGCTGAAATCGGAATTGAACGGCCGCTGGCTGCACTCCAGCTACCTGTTCGCGCCCACCATCGTGTTGCTGGATGGGGGGTTCCAGCCGATCCACTCCGCTGACGTCACACTGTGCGAACACATGGGCTGGAGCGACGAGACCACCGGCGCGTTCGGCAGCTTCACCATCGACAGCAAGCAGGCCCGCTACCTGCTGGTTTACAGCTCCGCCGCGCAGCAATCGGGCAAGACCTACTGGGAGCAATCGCCGGCCGCATTTTCCGCAAATGCTTCGCTCGACATGAATCCCACCGGCAGTTTCAGCATCGCGCACGGTCCCGACGGCGTGCTGTGGATCGGCATGATGGACAAGACCTATGCCAACGCCGTGGACAACGCCATTTGCCAGAAAGCCACGCAAGGCGACGGCATAATCAATACCCTGCGCACCACGTTGCCGTTACCCTGGATCAGTAACAGCAACAGCAGCCATCCCGAATGATCATCTTGTATCTCGGCCTGTTGCTCGGCGGCGTCGGCCTGTTCGTGCTGTCCTATGTGGCCCAGTTCCGCCTCGCCGCCCTGCTGCGCCAGCGCCACCCGCAGCAATGGCGGATCATTGCCGAGCCGGAGAACGGCAAGGCATCGGCATGGCGCACCTGGATCCGCCTGCAACACGCGCTGCGCTCGCCGGCGCTGCCGGCCATGGGTGACGCCACGATCAACGGCTGGCGGCGTCTGTGGCTTTACAGCCCGTGGCTTGGCTGGTTGTGCTGGCTGGCTGCGCTGACGATGCGCATGCTACTGCGTTGAAACCGATCGGAGAACCGACATGCAACTGGATCTGGGTGGACGACATGCGCTGGTCTGCGGCGCATCGCAAGGCATCGGCCGCGCCAGCGCGATCGAACTGGCGCTGCTCGGCGCCAACGTCACCGTGCTGGCGCGACGCAGCGAGGTACTGGCCACGCTCGTGCAGGCGCTGCCACGCATCCACGACGCGCAGAAGCACGGCTTCGTCGTCGCCGACGCCAACGACACCGACGCACTGCGCGCGCACGCCGACCGCCTGACCGCCAGCGGCCCGGTGCATATCCTGATCAACAACAGCGGCGGGCCACCGCCGGGCACGGTCGCCGCTGCAACGCCGGCAGAGTTTCTCGACGCCTTCCGCCAGCACCTGCTGGCCAACCATGTGCTGGCACAGGCAGTCATCCCCGGCATGAAGGCGGCTGGCTGGGGGCGCATCGTCAACATCATTTCCACTTCGGTGAAGGAGCCGATCCCCGGCATCGGCGTCTCCAACACCACGCGCGGCGCCGTGGCCAGCTGGGCCAAGACGCTGGCCACGGAACTGGCGCCGTTCGGCATCACCGTCAACAACGTGCTGCCCGGCTCCACCCATACTCCGCGTATCGAACAGATCATCGCCGCGCGCGCACGGAAATCCGGCAGCAGCGAGCAGGACGTGCAACAGGCGATGACCGCCGAAATCCCGCTCGGCCGTTTCGCCGACCCCGCCGAAACTGCTGCCGCCGTGGCGTTCCTGGCCTCGCCGGCAGCGAGCTACATCACCGGCGTCAGCCTGCCGGTCGATGGCGGGCGCACGCACTCGCTGTAATCGCCGCCAGCGAGCTACCAGTGCGGCAACGCTGTCGGCGTTCGGTGCAATTGCCGTGCGCTGGATTTAAGCTTGCGGGAATGCCGAACCTGCACCTTGCCAATCTGATCGACGGTCGCCTGCAGGCGCCCATCCGCGGTGCATGGCTGGATGTGCACGAGCCGGCCACCGGCGCCGTGTTCGCGCACTGCCCCGATTCCGGCTCGGCCGATGTCGATGCGGCCGTCGCCGCCGCCAGCCGCGCAGCCGCCGGCTGGGCCAGCACGCCGATCGAGGAGCGCGCGCGAGCGCTGTCACGGCTGGCCGACATGATCGAGGCGCGGCTTGAGGAATTCGCGGCACTGGAGTCGCGCGACAGCGGCAAGCCGTTGAGCCTGGCGCGCAGGCTCGACATCCCGCGAGCGGTCAGCAACCTGCGTCATTTCGCGGCCGCGATCATGACCTGGGGCAGCGAATCGCACGCGATGGAAACCGGCGCCGCCGGCAGCGGCGCGATCAACTACACGCTGCGCCAGCCGCTGGGCGTGGTCGGTTGCATCAGCCCCTGGAACCTGCCGCTGTATCTGTTTACCTGGAAGATCGCGCCGGCCCTGGCCGCCGGCAACACGGTGGTGGCCAAACCCTCGGAAGTGACGCCCTGCACCGCCGCGCTGCTGGGCGAACTGAGCATCGCGGCAGGTTTCCCGCCCGGCGTGCTGAACATCGTGCACGGCCCCGGACCGACGGTTGGCCAGGCGATCGTGGAACACCCGGCGGTGAAGGCGATCTCGTTCACCGGCAGCACCGCGACCGGAGCGCGGATCGCCAGTGCCGCCGCACCGCAGTTCAAGAAAATCTCGCTCGAACTGGGCGGCAAGAACCCGGCGATCGTGTTCGCCGATGCCGACCTGGGCGACGCCAACATGGATACCATCGTGCGCTCGGGCTTCGCCAATCAGGGCGAGATCTGCCTGTGCGGTTCGCGAGTCCTGGTACAGCGCTCGATCTACGCCGCGTTCCGCGAACGCTATCTGGCACGGGTACAGGCGTTGCGGGTCGGCGACCCGAACGAAGCAGACAGCGATCTCGGTGCACTGGTATCCCGTGCGCATTGGGCCAAGGTACTGGGCTGCATCGAGCAGGCACGCAGCGATGGCGGCCGCGTGCTGTGCGGCGGCGCGGCGATCAGCCTGCCCGGCCGTTGTGCCGGCGGCTGGTTCGTGGCGCCCACGGTGATCGAGGGCCTGCCCTCGGCGGCAGCGGCCAACCAGCAGGAAATCTTCGGCCCGGTGGTCAGCCTGATCCCGTTCGAGGACGAGGACGAGGCGCTGGCGATCGCCAACGACAGCCGCTATGGCCTGGCTGCCTCGCTGTGGACGCAGGATCTTTCCCGCGCCCACCGGCTCGCCAGCCAGCTCGAATTCGGCATCGTCTGGATCAATTGCTGGCTGCTGCGCGACCTGCGCACGCCGTTCGGCGGCGCCAGGCAATCCGGACTCGGTCGTGAAGGCGGCAGCGAGGCGTTGCACTTTTTCACCGAAGCGAAAAACATCTGCATTCGTTACTGACGGCAACTCACTGAGGGAAACCACACCTTGACCAATCCCCTGCAAAATCTGCTCGAAGGCAATCGCCGCTGGTCCGCCGCGATGCACGCGGAAAATCCGCATTTCTTCGAGCAGCTGGCGAAACAGCAGTCGCCGAAATACCTGTGGATCGGCTGCTCCGATTCGCGCGTGCCGGCGACCCAGATCGTCGACCTGCCGCCCGGCGAAATCTTCGTGCAGCGCAACGTGGCCAACGTGGTGGCGCACAGCGACCTCAACTGTCTCAGCACGATCCAGTTCGCGGTGGACATCCTCAAGGTCGAACACATCATCATCGTCGGCCATTATGGCTGCGGCGGCGTCCAGGCAGTCCTGGACGAGCGCCGGCTCGGCCTGGTCGACAACTGGCTGCGGCACGTCGGCGACGTGGCGGAAAAACACTCCACGATGCTTGCCGCGCTGGACCTGATGTCGCTGCGCAATGCCCGGCTGTGCGAGCTCAACGCGATCGAGCAGGTCACCAACGTCTGCCGCACCACGATGGTGATGGATGCCTGGGAGCGCGGCCAGCAACTTTCGGTGCATGCCTGGTGCTACAGCCTGGACAATGGCCGCATGCACGACCTGGCCATGCATGTCGACTCGCGCAGCGCGCTGCAGCCAGCCTACGAGCAGGCACTGCAGCGCCTGCTCACGCTGGCGCAACCATGAGCGGCATCATCCGCACCGATGCGGCGCCCGCCCCGGTCGGTGCCTATCCGCACGCACGCCGGGTGGGCGACCTGCTGTTCCTGTCCGGCGTGGGTCCGCGCCAGCCGGGCAGCAACGCGATCCCCGGCAACGTGCACGCCGCCGACGGCCGGCTGACCGGTTACGACATCGAGGCGCAGTGCCGCCAGGTATTCGCCAACGTGCGCGCCATCCTGGAGGCCAGCGGTGCGGCATGGACCGATCTGGTCGATGTCACCGTCTACCTGACCGACCTGCCCCGTGATTTCCCTGCGTACAACCGCCTCTATGCAGAATACTTTGCGGACGTCGACGCGTGCCGCACCACCGTGGGCATCGGCGCGCTGCCGACGCCCATCGCGATCGAACTGAAATGCGTGGCGGCACTGCCGGCCTGTGTACCGCAGTAAAGTGCCGACACACCGGGCGCGTTTCCCGTTTCACCCATGAAAAACCCCGCCGGGTGTTCCGACGGGGTTTCGATTCACGATGACCGACCCGGGTATCAGCCTGCAGTGGCGGCAGCAGCCGGGGCGGCGACCTTTTTCGCGGCTGCTTTGTGATAACGAGCCATGCGGTGAATCTTGTGGTGAGCCTTGTGGTGAGTCCTGTAGTGAGTCTTGTGACGAACCTTGTGATGAGTCATGTGCTTCATGGCAGCTGTCTTCGGGGCAGTTCCAGCCGCCGGAGCGCTCTGCCCGGTCGCCGCCGCTGCCGGCGCAGCAGCCTCAGCCAGTGCGGAGCCGGAAAGCGCCACGCCCGCCACAACCAGGATAGCGACCGCAAGTTTACGCATCATCATGTTGAGCCTCGCATGATCAGGATATCGCGAACCCGGCCGGAACCCGGCAACTCGGGTGGCACGACGAGCCAACCATATCAATGCGAACAGCGTGAACGGGATACGCCGGCTGAACGGCGTTCCTGACTCTGTGCACAGCAGGTTTGCACGATCCCGGCTTTCATCCGCGGCTCGATGAAGGGAGCAATAACTTGCGATCAGTCAAGGCACATCTGCAGCATGCGCCCGATACATTCGCGCACCGCCACCGCCCTCGCTTCGTCGTACTCGAAACTCGCCTCGTCCATGTAGTTGATCTGCGCCAGCTCCAGTTGCACTGCCTGCACGGCAGCGCCGGGATCGCCATAATGACGCGTGATGTAACCGCCCCTGAATCGGCCGTTGACGGCGAAACTGAAGCGCGACTGGGATTCCAGACAGGCCTGCAGACGTGCTTGCAGAGCCGCGCCGCAACTCGCTCCCGCCGCCGTACCGAGGTTGAAATCCGGCAATTGCCCCTCGAACAGCATCGGCACCCGGCTGCGGATGGAATGGCCGTCCCACAGCACCACCCGGCCATGCTCGGCACGCAGTCGCGCAATTTCCTGCGCCAAAGCCTGATGATAGGGCTGCCAGAACGTGTTTATCCGCCGTTGAACTTCGGCGCCATCCGGCGACTCGCCATCCCGATACAACGGCTCGCCGTCGAAGCCGATCGTCGGCACCAGACCCGTCTCACGCTGTCCCGGATACAACGCATGACCATCGGCAGGCCGGTTCAGGTCGATCACGTAGCGCGACGCCAGTGGCTTGATCAGGCTGGCACCCAGCGCATGCGCCAACGGCTCGTACAGCCGCCCCACATGCCAGTCGGTATCCGGCGAACGTCGCGCCGCCGGGTGCATCCGCGCGGCGATGTCCGCAGGGATGAAGCTGCCCTCGTGCGGCAGGCTGATCAACAACGGCACGCGGCCGCGCTGCAAGGTGAAGTTGGCCATGTCCGTCATTGTAGGTCACCCCGAAACGTCGAGGTGCCCTCGCGGCCCTGTGTGGTCCACCGCAGCAAGCACCCAAAGGCTCGATCTGCGCAGACGCGTCAGGACATGTGCCGGACGCGTCGACTCGAATAACCTTCAGGATGGCGGTTGTTCGAGGTTCCCTGCAGGGCGCGGCTGTCTGCCTGGCGCATGACCGCTGGCCGGGCCGCACTACAACCCGAAGCGCGCGGGGGCATAGGGTGAGGCATCGAGCGGCGAAGGCGTGCCGCCGAGCATCGCCGCGATCAGCTCGCCGGTCGCCGCCGACATGCTCACGCCGAGCATGCCATGCGCCGTGGCCAGCGACAGGTTCGACCAGCGCGTGCTGGGACCGATGATCGGCACTTCGTCCACGCTCATCGGCCGCCAGCCCCACCATTCCTCCAGCAGCTGCGGGCCTTCCGGTTCATGCAGGCAGGCCGCCGCGCCCCGCCGCAAGGCCTCGAGCCGGGTCCGGTTGAGGCCTTCGGCGTAGCCGGAAAACTCCATCGTGCTGCCCAGCCGGTAACCGCTGCCCCAAGTGGTGACGCATACCGAGGCTTCGCGCAATGCCAGCGCGAGCCTTGGCGCGCGCGCAGGTCGGCTGTAAGTCAGCGAGTAGCCCTTGCCCGGCTGCATCGGCAGGCGCAGATCCAGTTTCTTGCCCAGCAGCGGCGACCAGGCGCCGAGCGCCAGCAGCACGCGGTCGCCCCGGAATGTACCGCGACTGCTGTGCACATGCGTGATGCGGTCCCCGCTGGTGGCGAATCCCCCGAGCTGTGCGCCGGTCTCGATTACGCCGCCCAGCTCGACCACGCGTCGCGCCAGCTCGGCCACGAAGCGATCCGGCCGCAGCTGCGCATCGCCGGGATGGAACAGGCCGCCGGCCACGCCCGGCTTCAGCGCCGGTTCCATCGCCACGACCTGCTCCCCGCGCAGGCGCTCCACCACGATGCCGAGGCGATCCAGCACCGCGACGTGATCGCGCTCGTCGGCCGCCTGCAGCTTCGCCGTGCGATAGACATACAGCACACCGTCTTCGACGAACTCGCAGTCGAGCTTCTCCTCGTGCACCAGCTCGCCAAGCAACCGGCGCGAGCGCTGCAGGATCGCCGCGCGGGCGGACAGGGCGCGGGCAAAATCGCGCCAGTTGCAATGCCGTGCAAAGCCCAGCAACCAGCGCAGCCGCAGCCCGTCGAGGCGCGGGTTGATATACAGCGGCGCATCGGCCCGCAACATCGAGCGCAGCGCCATGCTCATCATTCCAGGCTTGGCCAGCGGCGCCGCGTGACTGGGCGTGATCGTGCCGCAATTGCCATGCGAACTGCCGCAACCGGGCGTGCCCTGCTCCAGCACCCGCACGCTGGCCCCCGCCTTGAGCAGGTACAGCGCGCAGGCCAAGCCAATCACACCGCCGCCGAGGACAAGTACATCGCTGCGTGGAGCGTCCATCTGCGTACTATATCGCGAGCTGATTCATGCCCGCCGGCTTCATGCCCGCCGGCATGTCGGAGTTGTGGCCTTGCAGGTTTTTCGCGAGCGCGCAGCACTTCGATCAAGTCCGATATGTCTACCTCACCAACCTGCTGCTGCGGCTGTCAACATCCGACCGCGCAATCGCCCTGAATCTGTATCCAAGGGTTTGGCCGGCCATCCCGACGCCCGCCTTTCGTCCATGCCGGCTATGCGCACATCGACAACGCGAAAGGGGCAACCCGGCACTACCCGGCCCGATACGCCCGCATAGGCAATGGCCAGCGCGCGAGTCACGCTGGCCGGCGTCGCCTCACGCTGTCGCGCACATCCACGTCGAACAGCAGCTCCAGCGTGTCGCCGTCCCCCTTCCCCGGCAATGCAAAACGCAAGCCTTCGCGCGTCGGCAGCCGTGCCGCATGCGCGCGTACAGCGGCGTCGGGCAAGCCGATCCGCCAGGCATCGGCCGCACCCGACAGCGCCACGTCAGCGCCCGGCACCAGTCGCAACGCACAGCGCAATGCAAATGCCGTCGCGAACTGCGTGCGCGTTTCGAGCATGTCGCCCGCCAGCAGGATCGCCAACTCGTCCTCATCGATGCGTACCCGCAACTTCTGACCGTCGATCTGCCATTTCATGCACGCACCTCCCGCATGGGTCAGCCTGCCGCCGCCGGGCGGCTGCGCGGCGGCAAGCCCGGCTGCAAGCTGACGATCTCGACACGGGTACCGGCGGCGCAGTCACCGGCGTCTTCGCCCAGCACCACCCAGGCATCGGCGTGCGCGAACGGATCGATGCGGAACGGCTGCTGCAGGCTCTGCACGCTGGCCAGCAGGCGGCCGTCCGAACCCTGCTGCAGCGTGGCATGCACAAAGCAGCGCAGGCCGGGTCTGGGGTGTTGCGCAGTGTCGAGTACGGCGTGCCATGTCGGCTCGGCGGGTTGTCCCGCCATCGCCCGCAAGGCGGGCACGACGAAGAAGCGCAACCCCACGGCGACGGCCATCGGCGTGCCGGGCAGCGCCAGGATCAGCGGACCGGCGGCGAGACGCGCGCACAACAGCGGTCGCCCGGGACGCATCGCCACCTTGTGGAACAGGATCTGCGCATCGAGGCGACGCAGGCTGTCGGGCACGAAGTCATGACGCCCCATCGATACGGCGCCGGTGCTGATCACCAGCTCGGCGCCGGCGTCGACTGCGCGCTGCAGCGCCTCGGCGAACGTGCCGGCGGTATCGTCGACGGTGTCGCAGGACAGCACCTGCGCGCCGGCGGCGCCGAGTTCGGCGGTCAGGTAGGGGCCATTGGAGTTGTAAATCCGCCCCGGTGCCAGCGGCTGGCTGGCGTCGGCCTGCAGCTCCTTGCCGGTGCAGATGATCGCCACGCGCGGGCGACGCACCACCGCGACTTCGGGCACGCCCAGCGCGGCCAGCAGCATCACCTGGGCGGCGCCGATGGTGGTGCCGGCATGCAGCACGGCGGCACCGGGCGCGACATCGCTACCGGCATAGCGCACGTTCTGCCCGGTCGCCAGCGGATCGAGCAGGCGGATGCGCGCGGGCATGCCGTCTGCGCGGGTTTCCAGCAGCTCGGTACGCTCCACCGGCACCACCGCGTCGAGGCCATCGGGCAGGCATGCGCCGGTCATGATTTCCCAGGCACCGCCGGCGGATGCACCAGGAGCCTGTCGGGCTTTGGTTGGCCGGGCTGCGAATCCGTCTGTGCGGTCCATATTCCCGCCTCGACCACCAAAGCCCGACAGGCTCCTGGCCGCGTCGCCGGCCGCCTGCGAACCGTGCACCGCATGCTCCGATCCGGCGGGCAACGGCTCGCGGGCGGCCAGCGCATAGCCGTCCATCGCGGCATGATCGAACGTGGGCAGCGCGATCGGGCTGTGGATCGTACCGGCCAGCACGCGGCCCGACGCCTGCGCCAGCGGGCAGGTTTCCGCCGGCAAGCGAACGATGTCGGCGAGCAGAAGCCGCAAGGCCTGGGCATAGTCGATCATGGTGCGCCGCGGACCTTTGTCATGGCAGGCACGCGATCGCCCAACGGCCGCAGCGCCAGCACGCCGCCAGCCAGCGAATAGACGTCGTGCCTGCCCTGCCCCCGCAGCTCGCGCGCGAGATGGGCGCTGCGCCGGCCGCTGGCACAGACCAGCAGCAGGCGACCCGGCGGCAGTTCGGCCGTACAGGCAGCAGCGAGCTGCGCGGACGGCACGCAACACGACGGTGCGTCCAGTGGCTGCGCGGCGATCTCGTCCGGCTCGCGCACGTCGACCAACCGGTAGCCGGCGGCGATGGCATCGTGCAGGGAATCGAAGATCAGGTCCACATCACAGTCGTGCTGTGCCTGCGCCAGCGCGCGCTGCGCCACGGCAGCGCAACCGCCATGCCGTGCGCAGCCGCGCGAAACGTCGATCGGCAGGCGCTGCGTGCCGATATCGAGCAGGTCGACGAGCAGCAGCGCCGACCCGGCCGGACGAGGCAGGTCGAGCAGGATCTTCAGCGCCTCGACGGCCTGCATGGTGCCGAGCACGCCAGGCACCGGGCCGAGTACGCCGGACTCGACGCAGCTGCCGGCGACGCCGGGCGCGGGCTCGTCGGGCCACAGGCAGCGCAGGCAGGGCTCGCCCGGTTTGGCGCTGACCACCTGCAACTGGCCTTCGTACTGGTACACGCTGGCCAGGATCAGCGGCGTGCCGGTGAGCACCGCCGCGTCGTTGCCGAGGTAGCGGCTGCGCATGTCGTCGGTGCATTCGACCACCAGGTCGTACTGCGCGAACACCTCGGCCACATTGCCGGCATGCAGCGGCTGGGCATAGGTATGCACGCTGACGGCCGGGTTGAGCGCGGCGATGCGGCGGGCGGCCAGGTCGACCTTGCGCTGGCCGATGTCGCGGGCGTCGTAGAGGGTCTGCCGATGCAGGTTGCTGGCATCCAGCACATCGCCATCGACGATGCCCAGCGTGCCCACACCGGCACCGGCCAGATAACTCAGCACCGGACAGCCCAGGCCACCGGCACCGATCACCAGCACGCGGGCGGCGGCGAGTTTCGCCTGACCGGCGTCACCCACATCGCGCAGGCGGGTCTGGCGCGAGTAGTCGGGGCTGAACGCCGGCACGGATGCGTCGCGATGATGCACATGCCCGTGATCGGCAGGCGCGGTCGGCGGCTCGTGTTCGTGGGCGCGCTCGGTGTGCGAACAGGCCACCCAGGCGGTGTCGCCGCTCAGGTAGTGCTCCTTTTTCCAGATCGGCAGGCGGTGCTTGATCTCGTCGATGATGTAGCGGCAGGCGCGGAAGGCTTCGTCGCGATGCGCGGCGGACACGCCGATCCACACCGCCAGATCGCCGATTCGCAGATCGCCGGTGCGATGCACGCAATGTGCGGCCAGCATGCCATAACGCGCGTGGGCTTCGGCGACGATGCGCTCGCCCTCTGCCAGTGCCAGTTCGGCGTAGGCCTCGTACTCCAGGCCACTGACTTCGCGGCCCTCGTTGCTGTTGCGCACCCAGCCCTCGAAACTGCAGAAGCCGCCGCTGCCCGGGTGCCGCAGGGCCTCGCGCAGCGGCACGAGATCGACCGGCACCGCACTGAGACTGAAGCTGTTCATCCGCCGGCCACCGGCGGGATGAAAACCACGGTATCGCCTTCGTGCAGCGCCCTGTCCCAATCGCTGAACTGCGCGTTCACCGCCACCTTGAGCGCATCGCTAGCCAGCAAGAAGCCATGGCGCGAACGCAACTCGTCATACAACTCGCGCAAGGTGGCCGCAGCGGTACTCAACTGCTCGCCGCCGGTACCGGCTTGTTCACGCAGCTGTGCGTAGTACTGCAGGGTCACCGTGGTCATGACCGCGGCTCGATCTGGCGTTGCATCTGTTCGAATTCCTCCGGGGTGTTGATGTTGTCCAGGGCATCGCCGGGCGCGGCCAGCAGCGTGGTACGCGCCAGCATCAGCGCCTTGCGCGGGCAGTAGTTACCGGCCTCGACGCGCTGCCTGAGCAGCATGTGGCTGGACGGCTCCCACAGCGCGCACAACGGTTCGGGCAGATCGTCGAAACGGCTGCCGAAGGCGGTGGCATCGCCGGCCGGATCGCGTGCATCGATCAGGTTGCGCAGCGTGCGTTCGTCCAGCAGCGGCAGGTCGCAGGCGACCACCAGCCAGGCCACGTCCGGGTAGGCTTGCTGTGCCGAGAGGATGCCGGCGGCGGGACCGATCGCATCGCAACTGTCCACGATTTGCGGCAGGCCGGTACGCAGGGGATCCTGGCGCTGGTTGTCGCGCACCGACAGGAAGGCGCGTTCGGTCACCGCTTCGAGCAGGTGCCAGGCACGCAGCAACTGCGGCTCACCGGCGTAGACGAGCTGCGCCTTGTCGCGCCGCATGCGCCGGCTGGCGCCGCCGGCAAGCAGCAGTCCGTAGATCGGTGGCGCAATGCGCGGCGCGGCGCGGCGCGGCGGGGTGCTTTTTTCGATACTCATGACGGCGGTTGGCTCGGGATGGCATCGAGATCGGCCATGTCGACTGGCGCGATATCGATGTCGGCGGCGCCGGCATCGCGGTGAACGGTGTCCGCCGCCGTGTGATCGACGTCGTGCTTGCCGCCGCTCTTGTGCATGAGGCGAATCTCGCCGATCACGATGTCGTGCGACATCGCCTTGCACATGTCGTAGATGGTCAGCGCGGCAACGCTGGCGCCGGTCAGCGCCTCCATCTCCACGCCGGTGCTGCCGCGGCAGGACACGGTGCAGTCGATCAGCGCATCGTTGCCCTGCATCCGGATCGCGATGTCGCACTTGTCCAGACTCAGCGGATGGCACAGCGGGATCAGCTGCGCGGTGGCCTTGGCACCCATCACGCCGGCGATATGCGCCACCGTGAGCACGGCACCCTTGGGCGTGACGTAGCCGGCGGCATCGAGCTTCGCCGCGACCTCGGCGGGAAAGGTGACCCGCGCCCGCGCCTGCGCCGTGCGCCGGGTCGCCGGCTTGGCGCCGACGTCCACCATCCTGGGCTGGTTGGCGGCGTCGATGTGGGAGAGTCCGGATTCGGTCGGCAAGGGTTCAGTCTGCACGGGTCTAGCCTCCGATGTAATGCATTTCGATCTTGCGGCGGGAAACGTTGCGGCGCTCCGCGCGCTCCTCGCTGTAGCGGTCGGCACGACGCAGCCAGACCTGGCGCAACTGTTCGCGCAGTGCCTCGTCGCTGCTGCCGTCGCGCAGCGCAGTGCGCAGGTCGGTGCCGTGCGTGGCGAACAGGCAGGTGTAGAGCGTGCCTTCGGAAGACAACCGCGCGCGCGAACAGCTGCCACAGAACGGCTCGCTGATCGAGGAGATCACGCCGATCTCGCCGGCACCATCGCGGAACCGGTAGCGGGTGGCAACCTCGCCCGGGTATTTCGGCGGCAGCGCCTCCAGCGGCCAGCGCGCGTCGATGGCGGCGATCAGCTCGCGCGACGGCACCACCGCATCGGGGTTCCAATCGTTGCGGTTGCCCACGTCCATGTACTCGATGAAGCGCAGCACGATGCCGCTGCCGCGGAAACGCTCGACCAATGCGGCAACAGTGTGGTCGTTGACTCCGCGCTGCACCACTGTGTTGAGCTTGACGCCGGCGGAAAAACCCGCAGCACACGCCGCATCGATTCCCTCGAGCACCGGACCGAGTTCGCCACGGCCGCCGCTCATGCGATGGAACAAGGCCGGGTCGAGCGTATCCAGGCTGACCGTGATGCGATCGAGTCCGGCGTCGCGCAATGTCTCCGCCTGCCGCGCCAGCAGCACGCCATTGGTGGTCATCGCCAGATCGGTGATGCCTTCGATGCGGCGCAGCCGTGCCACCAGCTCGGCCAGCCGCGGGCGCAGCAGCGGTTCGCCGCCGGTCAGCCGCAGCTTGCTCACGCCCAGCGACGCGGCCAGCCGGCACAGCCGCTCGATCTCCTCGAAGCTCAACCGCTCGTCGTTGCGCAGGAACGCAAAGTGCTCGCCGTAAGTCGACTCGGGCATGCAGTACGGGCAACGGAAGTTGCAGCGGTCCATCACCGAGATGCGCAGGTCGTGCAGCGGCCGGCCATGGCGATCCCGTGGCGGCGCGTTCGCGGCGGGCAGGTTGATGATGGTGCGTGAGTTCATCATGTCACCAGCGATGGAACGCTACCACGTCGCCGGCAGCTGCCGCCCGGCCCGGCGGCAGCTGCACGAAGCCATGCGTGCGTGGCAGGGAGGAAAAATCGCCCGAGGTGTGCGTCGGCACGGGATGCGCCATCGCCCGGGCGGACGCATCATATTGCTCCCGCGCCGGCACGAAACAGGTCAGGCTGGCGTGACTATCGACTGCCGCGTCCAGGCAAACCTGTTCCGCTGGCGCGGCCAGCGCCCCGATCGATGCCAGCAGCGCCGGCAGCACGTAACGGATGCCGCAGACCAGCGCGGACACCGGGTTGCCCGGCAGCGCGAACACCGCCTGCCCCTGCGGCCCGATGCCGAACCACATCGGCTTGCCCGGTCGCTGTGCAATGCGGTGGAACACGCGGCGCACGCCGAGCGCGTCAAGTGCGGCAGGGACGTGATCGCGCTGGCCCATCGAGACGCCACCGGACAGGATCAGCACCTGGTGCGCGGCCAGCAAGGCGGCAAGCAGGCCGGTGGTCGCCGCCAGATCGTCGGCCACCTGGCTCAGCGCCACACGATGGAAGCCACGGCTGTGCAGGGCAGCGGCCAGCGCGCGATCGTTGGAGCGCCGGATCTGCCCTTCGCCGAGCGGCGCGGCAACACCTACCAGCTCGTCGCCGGTGGCGATCACGGCGACCGACGGCAGCATGGCCACCTCCACCTCGGCGATGCCGTTGGCCGCCAGCACGGCCATCGCCGGCGCATCCAGGCGCATGCCGACATCCAGCAGCGGCGCACCCGCCGTGCAATCGGAACCGCGCGAATGGATGAACTGCCCACGGACCGGCGCACAGCCCTCGGCCAGCACACAGCGATCGCCGTCGCGATGCGTCTGCTCGACCGGAATCACGCAATCGCAGCCATCCGGCAGCATGGCCCCGGTGGTCACCTCGAGACAGCCGTCGTCGCCGGCCAGGGTCTGCGCCGCCATGCCGGCCAGCTGCACGCCGGTGACGCTGAAACTGCGCGGCAGCGGCTGGCGCCAGCGCAAGGCGACGCCATCCATCATCACGCGATCGAAGGGCGGCTGGTCGCGCTCGGCATGCACGCACTGACGCAGCACGCGGCCGTCCGCCTCGGCCAGCATCACCCGCTCGCTGCCGAACGCCGGCATGTGCCGGGCGATCAGGGCTTCGGCTTCGGCAACACTGATCAACTCACTCATCGATGCGACGACCTTGGCTGTGGCATGGTTGAAAGCATGGTGACACCTGACTGTTTTGACAACGAGCGGACGATTCAGCATGACCGTAGGAGCGCGCTCGCGCGCGATGCTCTTCGCACTCTGCGCATCCAGAGCATCGCGCGCAAGCGCTCCTACGCTTGCCGGCGAGCTCAGCCACCGAGGGCTACCGCCTTGACCTGCGCCCAGACCTCGCTGCCCGGGGCCAGCTCCAGCGCCTGCCACGAACGGCGCGTGATGCGCGCCAGCAGTGCGCTGCCTCCCGCATCGAGCCGGACCAGGCACTGCGAAGGATGCTCCGCCGCGGCCATCGCGACCACCCGCGAGCGGATCTGGTTGAGTGCGCTGCTGGCGTGCTGGCGCTCGCATGTCAGCACCACGTCGCGGGCACTGATGCGGCAGCGCAGCATGCTCCCCACGGCGTCGCCGCGGCGCGGCACGAACAGCGTGCCGCCGGCGAACGCCAGTTCGGTGAGATGGTCATGGGCATCGTGGCCAACCACGATGCCTTCGATCACGGCGCCCACCGCCTCGGACAACGCCGGTGGCAAGTCCAGCCGGGTCAATGTCGCCTGCAACGGTCCCTGCGCCACCACGCGGCCAGCATCGAGCAGCACCAGATGATCCGCCAGCCGAGCAACCTCGTCGATGGCATGGCTGACGTAGATCATCGGCACCGCCAGCGAGGCGCGCAGCGCTTCCAGACAACCCAACAGATCGTCCCGGGCCGCGGCATCGAGCGCCGACAGCGGCTCGTCGAACAGCAGCAGGGCGGGATCGGACAACAGCGCGCGCACGATCGCCACGCGCTGGCGCTCGCCACCGGACAGCGTATCGACCCGTCGCGCCAGCAGCGGGCGCACGCCGAACTGGTCGACCAGCGCCTCGCGGTCCAGGTGTGCCGGCTGCCCGGCGCGCCGGTAGCCGTAATCGAGATTGCCGGCCACCGAGCAATGCGTGAACAGGCTTGCTTCCTGGAAGACGTAACCGAGCCGGCGCCGGTGCGGCGGCACGAAGACACCTCGCCCACTGTCCTGCCACAACTCGCCGGCGAAGCGCACGATACCCTCGCTGCCGCGCTCCAGTCCGGCGATCGCGCGCAGGCAGCTGCTCTTGCCGGCACCGGAAGGACCGAACAAGGCGGTGATCCCGCGCGGCGGCAGCGCGATGTCGAGATCCAGCACGAGTGCGCCGCGGCGCCACTGCAGCCTGGCGTGGAGTCCGCCGGATTCAGCCACGTTGCCGCCTCCGCGGGCGCAGCAGCGACATCGCCAGCAGCGCGCTGAACGAGAACACCAGCAGGCACAGCGACAGCATGTGCGCCTGATGGTATTCGCCGGCTTCGACATGATCGTAGATGCGCAGCGACAGCACCCGCGTCCGGCCCGGGATGTTGCCGCCGATCATCAACACCACGCCGAATTCGCCGACGGTGTGCGCGAAACCCAGCACCGTCGCGGTCACGAAGCCCGGCATGGCCTGCGGCAACGCCACCGAGAAAAAGCAGTCGAGCGGACCGGCTCGCAGGCAGGCGGCCGCTTCCAGCGGCCGTGTACCGACCGACTCGAAGGCGTTGTGCAGCGGCTGTACCACGAACGGCAGCGAATACAGCATCGAGGCCACCACCAGCCCGGCGAACGTGAACGGCAACGCCGACAGCCCCACTGCGGCCATCAGATGCCCCACCACACTGTGCGGACCGAGCAGCAGCAGCAGGTAGAAGCCGAGCACGGTCGGCGGCAACACCAGCGGCAGCGCCACCACCGCAGCCACCGGCCGCTGCCAGCGCGAGCGGGTGAGTGCCAGCCACCATGCCAGCGGCGTGCCCAGCACCAGCAGCAACACGGTCACCGTCGCGGCCAGCCGCAAGGTCAGACCGAATGCCTGCAGATCCTGGGGTGACAGCAACGGCATCGGGTTCAGTCAGCCTCCTGCTGCATCAGGCAGATGAAAACCGTAGCGCACCAGGATGCCGCGTGCGCGTGCGCCCTGTACGTAGTGCGCGAAATCCCGTGCCAGCGGGTTGCCGGCACCGTGCCGGGTCAACACGAAACTTTGCTGCAGCGGCTCGTAGTCCGTGGGCGGCACTTCGACATAGCTGCCCCCGGCCATCGCCGGGTCCACGACCAGCGACTGAGCGACAATGCCGACCCGGGCGTTGCCACTCTGCGCGAACTGCGCGGTCTGCGCGACGTTTTCGCCATAGACGAGCCGCGACTGCAACTGATCCCAGATACCCGCCTTGCGCAGCGCCTGCTCGGCCCGCTTGCCGTACGGCGCGTGCTGCGGGTTGGCGATCGCGATGCGGCCGAAGCGCGGCTGCAGCAGATCCTCGACCCACACTTTGCGCATGTCGATGCTTGCGCTCCACAGCACGATGCCGCCAAGCGCATAGGGCACGGGTTGTCCGCCCGCCTGACCATGCGCGACCAGCTGTTGCGGGTAACCGCTGTCGGCCGAAAAAAACAGCTCGAACGGCGCGCCCTGCTCGATCTGCGTCAGCAACTTGCCGGAGGAACCGTAGACCACGTCGATGACATCCCGGGAGTGCTCCTGACGGTATGAGGCAACGATGGCATCCATCGCGAAGCGCAGATCCGCCGCAGCGGCGATCGTGATGTGCCGACCGTCTCCCGCGGGCGCGGGCAGCGGTGCGATCAATACGCCCAGGGCCATCAGGCAACACAAAAACATGCGCATCGTGGTGTTCTCGACCAGTGCGGCGCGGTGCACCGCACCAAAAAAATCGGCGTCCGCTCATGATGGCATTCCGTCCCAGTCAGCGCACGCGATGCGCCAATGCATACGACTTTGGTCGAGTGGTATCGATTTCCAACAGCCATTAAATGTAGCGGCGACATCCGGCGCCGGGGCCGGGTAAACCAGGGGTACTAGTTTATGGCTGAGATATCAGGGGCTACAGGTTCATCGACGGCGACACGGGGTACGCCGGGTTTCTTCGCCAGGGAACGCACCATCGCCAGTCCGCGCTTCAACCGCTGGCTGGTCCCACCTGCGGCACTGGCGATCCATCTGTCGATCGGCATGGCCTATGGCTTTTCGGTGTTCTGGCTGCCGATGAGCAAACTGTTGACCAATACCGACCCGTTGGTCTGCGCCAAGCTGGGTTTCTTTGCGGCGTTGACCAGCACCAGCTGCAACTGGACGGTGCCGCAGGTCACCCACATCTTCGAGACCTTCATCGCCATGCTGGGCATTTCCGCCTTCTTGTGGGGTGGCTGGCTGGAACACGCAGGTCCGCGCAAGGCCGGCTTCATCGCCGCACTGAGCTGGGGCGGCGGTTTGGTGCTTGGCGGCATCGGCGTGATGGTGCATCAGTTGTGGCTGGTCTATCTGGGTGCCGGCTTCCTCGGCGGCATCGGTCAGGGTCTGGGCTATATCGCCCCGGTGTCGTCGCTGATCAAGTGGTTCCCCGACCGCCGCGGCATGGCCACCGGCTTCGCCATCATGGGTTACGGCGGCGGCGCGATGATCGGAGCCCCGCTGGCGGTGATGTTGATGAAGCACTTTTCCGCTCCCGGGGTGCAGGGTGTGGCGCCGACGCTGGTGGTGATGGGCGTGATCTACATCCTGGCGATGTCGGCCGGCGCCTTCGGCTTCCGTGTACCGCCCAACGGCTGGCATCCGGTCGGTTGGACGCCACCGGAAAACAGCCACGCCAACGAAATGATCACCCACCGCCACGTGCATGTGGAACGATCCTGGAAAACCCCGCAGTTCTGGCTGATCTGGGGTGTGCTGTTCCTCAATGTGACGGCCGGCATCGCGGTGATCTCGATGGCCAGCCCGATGCTGCAGGATGTATTCGGCGGCAAGCTGGTCGGGGTGACGGAGGCAGCAGCCATCCTTACCGCTGCGCAGAAGGCGGCGATAGTGGCCGCCGCTGCGGGTCTGGTCGGCCTGATCAGCCTGTTCAACAGCCTCGGACGCATCTTCTGGGCCTCGCTGTCGGACATGCTCGGACGCAAGAACACCTATTACACGTTCTTCGTGCTGGGCATCATCGTGTACAGCCTGTTGCCCACCTGGGGCCATCTCGGGCTGGCGTCGATGTTCGTGGTGTCGATCTGCATCATCCTGAGCATGTATGGCGGCGGCTTCTCGACGGTGCCCGCCTATCTGGCCGATATCTTCGGCACGCAGATGGTCGGCGCCATCCACGGCAAGCTGCTGACCGCCTGGTCGGCTGCCGGCGTGGTCGGCCCGTTCGTGATTGCCGCCATCCGCCAGGCCCAGCTTGACGCCGGCGTAGCGAAAAACCTGGTCTACGACCGTACGCTATACCTGATGGCGTTCCTGCTGCTGTGCGGCCTGATCTGCAATGCGCTGGTGAAACCGGTGAAGCCGTCGCACTTCATGACCGACGCGGAACTGGCCCACGAGCGTTCGCTGCAGCATGACGATCGCGTCTTCGCCAGCGCCGAGACGGCGGCACGCGGGGCCTTTGGCATCACGGGTATTTTGGCCTGGCTGGCCGTGGGTGTACCTTTCCTTATCGGCCTGTATATCGCGATTGCCAAGGCCGCTGCGCTGTTCTAAAAGGCACAAGTATGAAACGTGCTGCAAATACTGCGTCGCTGCCGGACATTCCGGAGAATGTCCGGACAGCGGTACTGAAGGTCACCGCCCGACTGAAAGATCAGCCGGGCGCCCTGCTCCCGGTGCTGCACGGTGTGCAGGCAGCGCTGGGTTGCATACCCGAAACGTCCGTGCCATTGATTGCCCACGAAATGAATCTGTCGCGGGCCGACGTGCATGGCGTGATCAGCTTCTATCACTACTTTCGCAGCCAACCGGCTGGGCGCCGCGTGATCTACCTGTGCCGGGCCGAATCGTGCCAGGCAATGGGCGCTGGCGCGTTGGAAAAACACGTCAAGCAACGGCTGGGCGTGGACTTTCACGAGACCACCGCCGATGGCGCGTTCACGCTCGAGCCGGTCTATTGCCTCGGCAACTGCGCGTGCTCGCCGGCAATGATGGTCGATGACGAACTGAAAGGCCGGCTGACCCCCGCGGGGTTCGATGCGTGGCTGGCCGCAGAAAAGACAGCCGCGGAGTCGACATGAGCATCATGGTTTACGTACCGCGCGATGCCGGTGCGTTGTCGCTGGGCGCCGAGGCGACAGCCGAAGCCATCGCTGCCGAGGCCCGGCAACGCAAGGTCGATGTGCGGATCGTGCGCAACGGCTCGCACGGACTGTACTGGCTGGAACCGATGGTGGAAGTCGCCACGGCCGACGGCCGCGTTGCCTACGGCCCGGTGCAGCCCGCAGACGTGCCGTCGTTGTTCGAGGCGGATTTCCTGCATGGCGGCAGCCACCCACTGGCACAGGGGTCGACGCAAGCCATCGCGTACCTGAAGAGTCAGCAACGACTGACTTTCGCCCGGGTTGGCGTGGTCGATCCGCGCAGTCTGGACGACTACCGCGAGCATGGCGGCTACCGCGGCCTTGAAGCGGCGCTCGGCATGGACGGGGCAGCGATCGTGCAGGCGCTCACCGACTCGGGCCTGCGTGGACGGGGCGGTGCGGCATTCCCGGCCGGCATCAAGTGGAAAACCTGCCTGGACGCCCCGGCCGACCGCAAATACATCGTCTGCAATGCCGACGAAGGCGACTCGGGTACGTTCGCCGATCGCATGATCATGGAAGGCGATCCCTTCGTGCTGATCGAGGGCATGACCATCGCCGGCCTGGCCGTGGGCGCAAACCACGGCTATATCTATCTGCGTTGCGAGTACCCGCATGCGCAGCGTGCGCTGGAGGCTGCGATCGCCAGCGCCGAGGCGGACGGCTATCTCGGCGACGACGTGCGCGGCAGCGGCAAGCCGTTCCGGCTGGAAGTGCGCATGGCGGCCGGCGCCTACATCTGCGGCGAGGAAACCTCGCTGCTGGAATCGCTGGAGGGCAAGCGCGGACAAGTCCGCTTCAAGCCGCCGCTGCCGGCAATCGAGGGCCTGTTCGGCAAGCCCACGGTGATCAACAACGTGGTTACGCTGGCTTCGGTGCCGATCATCCTGGACAAGGGCGCGGCGTACTACCGCGACTACGGCATCGGCCGTTCGCGCGGCACCCTGCCGCTGCAGCTGGCCGGCAACCTGAAACGGCCGGGTCTGGTCGAACGCGCGTTCGGCCTGACGCTGCGCGAGCTGATCGAGGACTACGGTGGCGGCACCGCCAGCGGTCGGCCGGTGCGTGCGGTGCAGGTCGGCGGCCCGCTGGGTGCCTATATCCCCGCATCGCAGCTGGACACGCCGATCGACTATGAAGCCTTTGTGGCGATCGGCGGCATGCTCGGCCATGGTGGCGTAGTGGTGTTCGACGACAGCGTCGACATGGCGGCGCAGGCACGCTATGCAATGGAATTCTGTGCGATCGAATCGTGCGGCAAATGCACGCCGTGCCGCATCGGCTCGACCCGCGGCGTGGAGGTGATCGACCGGATCGTCGCCGGCAACGCCGCCGAGCGCGAGCGCAACGAGGTGCTGCTGCGCGACCTGTGCCAGACCATGCTGGCCGGCTCGCTGTGCGCACTGGGCGGCATGGCGCCGTTCCCGGTGCTCAGCGCACTGGACCATTTCCCCGAAGATTTTGCAGGCGCCACCGACAAGACGGCGTCCTGAGGAGGTAACGCGTCATGTTATCCATCGTCGAGATCGATTACGGCACGCCCAAGGCAACGTCGCAAACCATGGTCGCACTGCAGATCGACGGCAAGGCCGTGCGCGTACCGGAGGGCACCTCGATCATGCGCGCCGCAGCGCAGGCCGGCATCAACATCCCCCGTCTGTGCGCCAGCGAGATGCTCGAACCGTTCGGTTCATGCCGGCTGTGCCTGGTCGAGATCGAAGGCCGCAAGGGCTACCCGGCATCGTGTACCACGCCGGTGACTGCCGGCATGTCGGTCAGCACGCAGACACCGAAGCTGGCCGACATCCGCCGCGGCGTGATGGAGCTGTACATTTCCGACCATCCACTGGACTGCCTGACCTGCCCTGCCAACGGCCACTGCGAACTGCAGGATATGGCCGGTGTGGTCGGCCTGCGCGAGGTGCGCTACGGCTACGAGGGAGAAAACCACGTCTACGCCAAGAAGCCCGACGGCACCACGAACCCGCTGTTCGTGGCCAAGGACGAATCCAATCCCTACTTCACCTTCGACCCGTCCAAGTGCATCGCCTGCTCGCGCTGCGTGCGCGCCTGCGACGAAGTGCAGGGCACGTTCGCGCTGACCATCCAGGGCCGTGGCTTCGAATCCAAGGTGGCGGCCAGCCAGGACAACCGTTTCCTCGATTCCGAGTGCGTATCTTGCGGCGCCTGCGTGCAGGCCTGCCCCACCGCCACGCTGTCGGAAAAGTCCCTGATCGACAAGGGTCAGGCCGAGCACAGCGTGGTCACCACCTGTGCCTACTGTGGCGTCGGCTGCAGCTTCCGCGCCGAGATGAAGGGCGAGGAAGTCATGCGCATGGTGCCGAACAAGGATGGCCAGGCCAACCATGGCCATTCCTGCGTCAAGGGACGTTTCGCGATCGGTTATGCGACGCATCCGGACCGCATCACCACGCCGATGATCCGGGCGAAGATCTCCGATCCATGGAAGGTGGTGAGCTGGGACGAGGCGTTCGCCCACGTCGCCAGCGAGTTCAAGCGGCTCCAGGCCAGCCACGGCAAGCATTCGATCGGCGGCATCACGTCCTCGCGCTGCACCAACGAGGAAACCTATCTGGTGCAGAAACTGGTGCGCGCCGGTTTCGGCAACAACAACGTCGATACCTGTGCCCGCGTCTGCCATTCGCCGACCGGCTACGGTCTCAAGGCCACCTTGGGCGAATCGGCCGGCACCCAGGATTTCGACTCGATCGAGCGGACCGACGTCGTGCTGGTGATCGGCGCCAATCCGACCGATGCCCACCCGGTGTTCGGCTCGCAGATGAAACAGCGCCTGCGCGCCGGCGCAAAGCTCATCGTGATCGACCCGCGCCGGATTGATCTGGTGCGCACGCCGCACGTCCGCGCCGACTATCACCTCAAACTGAAACCCGGCACCAATGTCGCCATGCTGGACACGCTGGCACATGTGATCGTCACCGAAGGGCTGGTCGATCGGGATTTCGTGGCCAGGCGCTGCGAACCGGATGCGTTCGAAAAATGGAGCGCCTTCGTGGGCCAGGACAAGTACAGCCCGGAGGCGATGGAAGCCGAAACCGGTGTTCCTGCCGCACTGGTGCGCGGTGCGGCACGACTGTACGCCAGCGGCGGCAACGGCGCGATCTACTATGGGCTGGGTGTCACCGAGCACGCACAGGGTTCGACCGCAGTGATGGCCATCGCCAACCTGGCCATGGCCACCGGCAACATCGGCCGCGAGGGCGTGGGCGTGAATCCGCTGCGCGGCCAGAACAACGTGCAGGGTTCGTGCGACATGGGCTCGTTCCCGCACGAATTCCCCGGCTACCGGCATGTCGGCGATGTCGCCACCCGTGCATTGTTCGAAAAAGACTGGGGCGTACCGCTGCTGGGCGAACCCGGGCTGCGCATCCCCAACATGTTCGAGGCGGCGCTCGATGGCAGCTTCCGCGGTCTGTACATCGAAGGCGAGGACATTGCCCAGTCCGATCCGGATACCCAGCACGTCACCGCGGCGTTGAGTGCAATGGAATGCATCGTGGTGCAGGACCTGTTCCTCAACGAGACGGCCAAATACGCCCACGTGTTCCTGCCCGGCAGCTCGTTCCTGGAAAAGGACGGCACCTTCACCAACGCCGAGCGCCGCGTATCGCGGGTGCGCAAGGTAATGGCGCCCAAGGCCGGCTACGCCGACTGGGAAATCACCCAGAAACTGGCGCAGGCGATGGGCTATCCGATGAACTACAGCCACGCATCGGAAATCATGGACGAGATAGCGCGCTTGACCCCCACCTTCCATGGCGTGAGCTTCGAGAAGATCGACCGGCTCGGCTCGGTCCAGTGGCCGTGCAACGAAGATCATCCCGACGGCACGCCGGTAATGCACGTGGGTGAATTCGTGCGCGGCAAAGGGCGCTTCATGCTCACCGAGTACGTACCCACCTCGGAGAAGGTCAACGCCGAACATCCGCTGATCCTCACTACCGGTCGCATCCTCAGCCAGTACAACGTCGGCGCGCAGACACGGCGTACCGCCAACGTGATGTGGCACGACGAGGACCGCCTGGAAATCCACCCGCACGACGCCGAGGAGCGCGGCATCGCCGATGGCGACTGGGTCGGCATCCGCAGCCGTTCGGGCGATACCGTGTTACACGCGATGATTTCCGAGCGCATGCAGCCCGGCGTGGTCTACACCACCTTCCACTTCCCCGGCTCCGGCGCCAACGTCATCACCACCGAGAACTCCGACTGGGCCACCAACTGCCCCGAATACAAGGTCACTGCCGTCCAGGTCACCCGGGTCAGCCAGCCCTCGGACTGGCAAAAGCGTTTCCATGCATTTTCGGACCAGCAGCAGGCATTGTTGGATCAGGCGCAGTCGGCGGATAAGCTTGGCCAGTCCCCCCCGGCATGACATGTCCGACACCGATGCCGATGCTGTGCCCCATGCCGGATTCGTCACGCGCCCGGTCGACCGCTGGCATCACGGCCAGTCGGTGCACGAGGATGACTGCGTCGCCGAGGAGGTCCCGGTCGCGATGGTCTACAACGGCGCATCGTTTGCCGTGATGATGGCGACACCGCATGACCTGGGGGATTTCGCGCTGGGGTTCTCGCTCAGCGAGGGCCTGATCGATACACCGGCACAACTGCTGCAAGTGCAGGTCCGCACGCTGCTCGAAGGCATCGAGTTGGCGATGCGCGTCGCCGACGATGCCCCGGTCGCGCAACCCGGCCGCGCACGCGAACGCCTGCTGCCGGGCCGCAGCGGCTGCGGCATCTGCGGTACGCGCGATCTGGAGCAGGCCGTGCGCCAGCCGGCCCCGGTCGAGGCTGGGCGCACCTTCACGCCGGAAGCGCTCGAACAGGCACTGTCCCAATTGCAGACCCGGCAGCCGATGAACGCCGCCACCGGCGCCGTGCACGCTGCCGCCTGGGCCGACCACAATGGACAGATCGTGCTGGTGCGAGAGGATGTCGGACGCCACAACGCGCTGGACAAGCTGATTGGCGCCATGCGTCACGGCGGCATCGACCCGAACGAAGGCATGGCGCTGGTGACCAGTCGCGCCAGTTACGAAATGGTCACCAAGGCCGCCAGTGCCGGCGTCACGCTGCTTGCCGCCATCTCCGCACCGACGGCGCTGGCGATCGAACTGGCACGCAGCGCTGGCGTCACCCTGATCGGTTTCGCGCGACCGGGCATCCACAATGTCTACACCCATCCCCACCGCCTGCTGTCCGCAACCAGGCAGGAGCTGACATGAACATCGAACGACTCATCGGCATGGCCAACGACATCGCCGCCTATTTCGCGGTGGAACCGGATCACGCCACTGCCGTGCACGGAGTGCGCGACCACCTGACCAAATTCTGGGATCCGGTGATGCGCCGTGAACTGAAGACCCACCTGATGCAGGGGGGTGAAGGCCTGCTGCCACTCGCCAGAGAGGCGGTCGACGGATTGAGCATGCCACCACCGGCCAGCATCGGTTGAGCGGAGGCAAGTCCCGCTCAACCGCCAGCCGGCAAGGGAGATGCCTACATCAGATTCTTGTTGATCTTGATTTCGGTCTTCGCTCTCAGCCATTCAACCAATTCACGCGAGGCCTCGGAGCCGTAAGCCTGTGCCATCTGCCGCTGCAGCGCCATGCGCTGTTGCGGCGTGACCTTGGACAGATCACCACCTTGTACCTTGTCCACAGCCAGCACGCCGTAATTGCCTGCCGTCATGTCCACCACGGCGAACTGCGGTTTGCCTTTTACCGGATGCGGCAGCAGGAAAGCTTCCTTGAGCAGCGGTGCCGGCGTCGCGGATTGCCCGCGAATCGCCCCGCTCTCGCTCTTCAGGCTGGCCCCCAACGATGCGGCAACAGTCGCCATCGACTCGCCCTTGCGCAGACGCTCAAGCGCATCGTCCGCCTGTTTTCTGGCAGCCGCGGCGACGCGCTCGTCCAGAATCCGCTTCTCCACATCGGCGCGCACATCGGCCAGCGGGCGCGCAGCTGCTGCGACATGCTTGCCGACGCGGATCACCACCGAATGGTCATTGCCCAGGTCGATCAATCCGGAATTGTTGCCCTGCACCAGAACGTCGTCGGAAAACGCCGCGGCGACCACCTTGGGGTTGGCCGCCAGGCCAACGCCGCCCTTGCGCGAAAACAGTGGAGTGCTCTTGATCGGAAGGCCCAGGGCCGTGGCGGCCGGCTCCAGCGATGACGGGTTCTGATACGTGTTGTCGGACAGCTTGCCGGCAACTTCGTTGTACTTGCGATCACGCTTTGACGCTGAAGCTTCCTTGACCAGCTGGTCACGCACTTCGGCGAATGGCTTGGATTCGCCGCTGCGGATATCCCGCAGCCAGATGATGTGATAGCCATCAGGTGACAGGATCGGCTTGGAGATCTCGCCTTTTTTCAACGCGAACATGGCCGCTTCGAACGCCGGATTCGTCACGCCCTTTTCCAGCCAGCCCAGATCGCCGCCCTGGCGTCGTGAGCCCAGATCCTGGGAATCGTGTTCGGCCAGCTTCGCGAAGTCGCCGGGGTTCGCTTCGGCCGCAATTTTCTCGGCCTTGGCCAATGCAGCCTTCTGCTGCGCGGGTGTGGCGTTGGCCGGCACATTGATCAGGATGTGCGAAACGAGTCGTTGCTCAGGCTGCACAAAACGCTGCTTCTCGTCCGCGTAACGCTTCTTCAGTTCATCCTCGCTCGGTGGAGTATCCAGCTTCAGCTGGGAGCCATCGACCTCGATGTATTTCACCGAAACCTGTTCGGGATTCATGTAGTCGGCCAGATGCGCCTTGTAAAACGCCAGGACCTCGGCATCGGTGATCTTGCTGTCGGCCAACGTTGGCCGTGGCAACACGAAGTAGCGCAGATCCCGCCGCTGGTAGACCAGGCTGAAGAACTGGTCAGCCTGCGCGTCGCTGGCAAACGTGCTGTCGTTGATTGCATCGGGCAACAGCTCGGGAGCCAATGTTGTACGCACTTCGTCCTCGAACATCTCCGGCGTCTTGCGCTGACTGGCCAGCCAGGCCCGGTAGGAAGCCGGGTCGAACTGGCCGTTCAACTGAAGTGCCGGGATGCTCGCGATGTAATCACGCACGGACTGATTGGCTACCCGCATGCCCCAGTCATCATTGGCCTTCAGCAGCAACTGCTGGTCGATGAGACCATCGAGCACACGCTGCTTGATCTCGGGCTTTTCGAAGATGCTTGGGTCGAATTTATCCCCTTCCCGGGCACTTTCCTGCTGTCGCAACTGGTTCATTCGATTTTGAAAGGTGTTCTGATCGATTTCATGCTTGCCGACCTTCGCCACGAACGTTTCATTGCGCGACGTAAAGTAGCTCTGCATGCCGAACAGCGACATGGCCAGAACAGCGATACCGAGAACGATGATGGACGGCCATCCATGCATCTTGTTACGCATTGCCTGCAGCATCGAAATCTTCCTGCAATCTGGATTGTGGCGAATCTGGAAACCTGTCGCACATTGTAAGCAACTAGCAGCCTGTCGGGCTTTGGTTGGCTGGGCTGCGAATCCGTCTGTTCGGTGCCTATTTCCGCCGTTTCTTGGCCCATAACACCACTATGGGCCGGCGAATCGTCGAGTTCTGTCCTCGTACAGCCGAATTCTCGTCTTGGCCACCAAAGCCCGGCAGGCCGCTAGGCGCCATGCCGATGCACATCGCCCAAACGCCAAGGGCGCCACCAGGGCGCCCTTGCGAACTGTGGCGGAGCGGACGGGACTCGAACCCGCGACCTCCGGCGTGACAGGCCAGCATTCTAACCAGCTGAACTACCGCTCCGCACTATCTGGTGGGTGCTGTAGGGATCGAACCTACGACCACCGCCTTGTAAGGGCGACGCTCTACCGCTGAGCTAAGCACCCCGAAACCAAGCGAACAGCCGCTTAGTTTAGGGCATCCTTGAGGGTCTTGCCAGCCTTGAAAGCCGGCACCTTGGAAGCCTTGATCTTGATCGCTTCATTGGTACGTGGATTGCGGCCGACGCGGGCAGCCCGCTTGCGCACGGTGAACGTACCGAAACCCACCACCGACACATCATCCCCCTTCTTCAACGTCTTCTGCACAGTCTCGAAAAAAGCCTCGAGCGCGCGACCAGCATCAGCCTTGGTGAGCTCGGCCTTCTCGGCGATGGCATTGATCAGATCAGTTTTATTCATTGAAAAACTCCCTTCTTCGGATTTCGACCAACGTGCAAGTCTGAAACGAGACAACGTCGGCATGGATGGTTGGCCTGCCAGGTACCTTGTACGCGACCCCGCATCGCTGCGCTCACAAGTAGCCGCCGGGACTGCGGTATCACCTTTATACCAGTGCCTTGCTGGTATCCGCAACACAAGCTGCATCAACGGTTGTGGCGAATCCGGGTCGAACGAAATCGCTTGCAAAACGGACGCCGGAAGACTAAACACGCACCCTGTCGCATCGAGCTCCTGAATCGGCTGAAAAATGCCCCGCCTGAGCGGGGCATTCCATGGCTCGTGGACGATCCGGTCAGTGCGTTCGTGAATGCACTTCCAGCGCATCTTCCACAGGTACCGCGGCAGCCTCGTCGTTCACCGGGTTCGGATGCAATGGACGTTCCAGAGCAATATCAAGCACTTCATCAATCCAGCGCACCGGATGGATCTCCAACGAGGAGGTGATGTTGGCCGGCATGTCAGCCAGGTCCTTCTTGTTCTCATCGGGAATGATCACCGTGGTGATACCGCCGCGATGCGCCGCCAGCAATTTTTCCTTCAGGCCACCGATGGGCAACACACGCCCGCGCAAGGTGATCTCGCCGGTCATGGCCACTTCGGAACGAACAGGCACCTTGGTCAACGCGGAAACCAGCGCCGTACACATTGCGATACCCGCGCTGGGACCGTCTTTCGGCGTGGCGCCTTCGGGTACGTGGATATGCACATCGAGTTTCTGGTGAAACTCCGGGTCGATTCCCCATCGATCGGCACGCGCACGCACGACCGACAGCGCGGCCTGGATCGACTCCTTCATGACGTCGCCAAGCTGTCCGGTATGCACCAGCCTCCCCTTGCCGGCAACTACGGAGCCTTCGATGCTGAGCAATTCGCCACCGACCTGAGTCCAGGCAAGTCCGGTGACCAGGCCGACCTCGTTCTGCAACTCCTTACGCCCGAAATCGAAGCGCCGAACGCCCAGGTAATGGCCGAGGTTGTCCGAGCTGACCTTGATCCGGCCAACGACAGACTTCGGCTTCGACTTGGGCTTTGCCGCTCTGTCCGCTGCAGTGGAACGCCCCGCCTTGGCCTTCTTGACCTCGCCCAGCGTCAGCTCCTTGACTACCTTGCGGCAGATCTTGGAAATTTCGCGCTCCAGATTGCGCACGCCCGCCTCACGCGTGTAGTAGCGCACGATGTCACGCAACGCCTCCTCGTCGACATCGAGCTCCTCGGGCTTGAGGCCGTTGGCCTTGAGCTGTTTGGGCAGCAGGTACTTGCGTGCAATTCCAAGCTTTTCGTCTTCGGTGTAACCGGGAATGCGGATGACTTCCATGCGATCCAGCAACGGCCCGGGGATGTTCAAGGTGTTGGCGGTGGCGATCCACATCACCTCGGACAAGTCCAGATCGACCTCCAGGTAATGGTCGTTGAAGGCGTGGTTCTGCTCCGGATCGAGTACCTCCAGCAACGCCGACGACGGGTCGCCTCGGAAATCCATCGACATCTTGTCGATCTCGTCGAGTACGAACAGCGGGTTTCTGGCACCCGCCTTGCTGATGTTCTGCACGATGCGACCGGGCAGCGAGCCGATATAGGTCCGCCGATGCCCGCGTATCTCGGCCTCGTCACGCACGCCGCCCAGGCTCATGCGCACGAATTTCCGGTTGGTGGCCTTGGCGATCGATTGCCCCAGTGAGGTCTTGCCCACACCAGGCGGCCCGACCAGGCACAGGATCGGCCCCTTCATCACGCTTACCCGTTGTTGCACGGCCAGGTATTCAAGGATGCGCTCCTTGACCTTTTCCAGCCCGAAATGATCGGCGTCGAGTACTTCCTGCGCCATCTGCAGGTCCTTGCGTACCTTGCTGCGCTTGTTCCACGGCACGCCGACCAGCCAGTCGAGATAATTGCGCACCACGGTCGCTTCGGCCGACATCGGCGACATCTGCTTGAGCTTGCTGAATTCCTGCCGAGCCTTGCCAAGTACGGCCTTGGGCATGCCGGATGACTCGATCTTCTTCTGCAGTTCGTCGAGTTCGTTGGTACCGTCCTCGCTGTCGCCGAGCTCCTTCTGGATCGCCTTCATCTGCTCGTTGAGGTAATACTCGCGCTGGCTCTTCTCCATCTGCGACTTCACCCGCCCGCGAATGCGTTTCTCGACCTGCTGCAAATCCATCTCGCTGTCGACCAATCCGATCAGCAGCTCCAGTCGCTGACCCACATCGGCTGTTTCCAGCACTTTCTGCTTGTCGTCCATGCGTACGGAAAGATGTGCGGCAATGGAATCGGCGACACGCGAGGGGTCGTCTATCCCCGACAGGCTGGCCAGTACTTCCGGCGGCAATTTGCGGCTCTGCTTGACCAGTTGCTCGAACAGCGAGATCAACGTGTTCGAAACCACATCAAGCTCGCGATCCTTGGCGTTGTAGACAGGCTCGATCACGTGGAAACCGGCGGTGAGCATGCCACCCGCTTCCTGGTAATTCTCGATGCTGACCCGCGACTGCCCCTCGACCAGCACCTTGACGGTACCATCGGGCAATTTGAGCAGTTGCAGCACACCGGCCAGCGTACCGATCCCGTGCAGGTCAGCGATCTGCGGATCGTCGATGTCCGGACTTTTCTGCGCCACCAGCAGGATCTGCCGTTCGCCCTCCATCGCACGCTCCAGGGCACGCATGGACTTGTCGCGACCGACAAACAGGGGGATGACCATGTGCGGATAAACCACCACGTCACGCAATGGCAGTACCGGCAGGGCATCCGGCGCTGGAGGAAGGGAAGTGTTCTTGGCCATTGAAGAGGGTCCCTTCAGGAAATCGGATCAAAGTTCATCCCGACACTGCGCCGGGTCTATCTACACGTCAAGTGGAGGCGGTCGGGCGACCAGTCAAGGTGCGCCTGCACCTGAAAAAAAAATGACGGCTCCGGTGAAATCACCGGAGCCGTCATTTTTGCAACCACCCCGGGCGATCAGGCAGCGCCGGTGCCGTCGCTGGCGATACGCTGCTGCAGGTTGCCGCGGTAAATCAGGTAGGGCTCGGCCTGACCATCGATCACGGCATCATCCACCACCACTTTGCTGACGTGCTCGAGCGAGGGCAACTCATACATGGTATCGAGCAGTACCTGTTCAAGGATGGTACGCAGGCCGCGGGCGCCCGTCTTGCGCTTGAGTGCCTTGCGGGCAATGGCCTGCAATGCCTCGGGCCGGAACTCCAGCTCCGCATCTTCCATTTCGAACAGCTTCTTGAACTGTTTGGTGACGGCATTCTTCGGTTCGGTGAGAATCTTGACCAGGGCATCCTCGTCCAGCTCATCGAGTGTGGCGACTACCGGCAGACGCCCCACAAACTCCGGAATCAGGCCGAAACGCACCAGATCGGCCGGTTCCACGTCGGCCAGCACCTTGCCCAGATTCTCCGTGCGTTCCTTGCTGCGCACTTCGGCGGAGAATCCGATACTGGTGTTCTCGGAGCGCTGCTGGATCACCTTTTCGAGACCCGCGAACGCACCGCCGCAGATGAACAGTATGTTCTTCGTGTCGACCTGCAGGAACTCCTGCTGCGGGTGCTTGCGCCCGCCCTGTGGCGGTACCGAAGCAAGCGTGCCTTCGATCAGCTTCAGCAATGCCTGCTGCACGCCTTCGCCGGACACGTCGCGGGTGATCGACGGGTTCTCGCTCTTGCGCGAGATCTTGTCGATCTCGTCGATGTAGACGATGCCCGACTGCGCTTTTTCGACGTCGTAGTCGCATTTCTGCAACAGCTTCTGGATGATGTTTTCGACATCCTCACCCACGTAGCCCGCTTCCGTCAGCGTGGTGGCGTCGGCAATGGTGAACGGCACATTGAGCAGCCGCGCCAACGTTTCGGCCAGCAACGTCTTGCCCGAGCCGGTCGGGCCGATCAGCAGAATGTTGGATTTGGCCAGTTCGATGTCATCGCTTTTCTGGCGTGACTCGATCCGCTTGTAGTGGTTGTACACCGCCACCGCCAGCGCTTTCTTGGCCCGGGTCTGACCCACCACGTACTGATCCAGCGATTCGCGGATTTCGCGTGGCTTGGGCAACTGGGTACGCCCGGAAGCAGCCTTTTCTTCCAGCTCTTCGCGAATGATGTCGTTGCACAGTTCCACGCACTCGTCGCAGATGAACACGGACGGACCCGCGATCAGCTTGCGTACTTCATGCTGGCTCTTGCCACAGAAGGAGCAATAGAGAATCTTGCCGCTGTCGCTGGAACGCCCCTGCCGGTCGTCGCTCATACTTTCGATCCCACTGGTAAATCTGGATGCGTCGCGAGAATACCACAGCACTCCGCCTCTGCCTGCAGACGCGGGACTGCTCTGGCGATTCCAGGAGTCGGTCGGACTTCGGTCGAGGCGAGAATTCGGCTGTGCGAGGACAGATTTCTGACGATTCGCCGGCCCATACTGGTTCTATGGGCCAAGAAGCGGCAAGAATATGGACCGCACAGATGGATTCGCAGCCCGGCCAATCAAAGTCCGGCAGGCTCCCAGGCTAAGGTGTGGGAATCAGGCCGATTTGACGGACTCGCCGGCGCGCTTGTCCAGCACTTCGTCGATCAGACCGTAAACCTTGGCGTCGATCGGGTTCATGAAGCGATCGCGCTCCATATCCTGCTCGATCTTCTCGATCGGCTGACCCGTGTGATCGACGTAAATCTGATTAAGACGTTGGCGCATATAAAGAATTTCCCGCGCTTGGATCTCGATATCGGTCGCCTGCCCCTGGGTTCCACCGGAGGGCTGATGGATCATGATGCGTGAATTGGGCAACGAGAACCGTTTGCCCTTGGCACCGGCCATCAGCAGCAGCGAACCCATGCTGCACGCCTGACCGATGCACATCGTGCTGACGTCCGGTTTGATGAACTGCATGGTGTCGTAAATCGCCAGGCCGGCGGTCACCGCGCCACCGGGGCTGTTGATGTAGAAGTGGATGTCCTTGTCCGGATTTTCCGACTCCAGAAAAAGCAGCTGCGCAACCAGCAGGTTGGCGACCTGGTCGTTGACTTCGCCCACCAGGAAGATCACCCGCTCCTTCAGCAGACGCGAATAAATGTCGTAGGAGCGCTCGCCGCGAGCGGTCTGCTCGACGACCATCGGTACCAAATTGAGGTTCTGAATCGGATCCATGGCCATGTTTGCAGCTCTCCGGTTGATGGACGCCTGGCGTGATGGCTCAGGCGTTGGCTGGGCGCATAACGTCGTCAAAGCTCAGATCCTGCAACGTGGTTCTGGCATGTTCGGCCACCCACTCTGCCACCTGATCTTCCATGACTCGATTCTGCAACCCTGACATCAGTTGGGGGTCGCTGTTATAGAGTTCAATGACTTTCTCCGGCTCCTCGTAGGTCGACGCGATTGCGGCGAGCTGTTCGGCAACGCGCTTGCGGTCAACCACCATCGACTGCTTGCGCGCGATCTCGCCCATCAACAGGCCGGCGATCACCCGCTTGCGCGCGATCGGCAGGGCAGACTCGATCAGCTGGGGTGGTGGCTCCTGGCCCTGCGGCACACTGCCGGCAGCCAAGCTCTTCGCCTCGGACTGGACCATCAGCCTGGGCACATCCAGCTCAGCGTGCGCATCGGCCAGCTTCTGCGCAACCTCGGATTTCAGGCGCGCCATCAGCGCGGCTTTCAGCTCCCGCTCGAGATTCGCGCGAACCTCCTGCCTGAAGGTATCCAGGTTGCCGTCGTCGATGCCGAAAAGCTTGGCAAATTCCGCATCGACCTCGGGCAGCTTCGGCTCCTGCACCTTGATGATGTTGAAGCTCACGCTGGCGGTCTTGCCGGCCAGTTGCTCGTTGCGGAAATCTTCCGGGAAAGCGACTTCGGTGGTGAAGCTGTCATCGGCCTTGCGGCCAACCAGCGTCTCGTCCAGCGCCTTGAACAACGTGCCCGAGCCAAGCACGCTGCCCGCACGCTCCAGGCCTTCCTCCGGAAAGCGGTAGTCCCCGGCCATGGCGGCGTATTCGAACATCACGAAATCGCCATCGACCGAGACCCGATCAACCTCATCGAAACTGCGGCGCTGCAGACGCAGGGTTTCCAGCATCTTGTCGATATCCGCGTCGGTCACCACCGCCATCGGCCGGTTGATCTCGAGTGCGGCCACATCGACGTCGGGGAACTCCGGCATGACCTCGAAGGTGGCGGTATACGCGATTTCGCCGTTTTCCGGCTTGCCCGTGGTGTTGATCGCCGGACTGGCGATCGGCTGCAACTTCTCCAGTTCCACCGCCTCACGCAACGTGCTGCCGATCAGGTCGGACAACACCTCGCCACGCACCTGTTCGCCAAAGCGCTGCCGGATCACCGTGACGGGCACCTTGCCCGGACGAAAGCCCTTCAGACGGACCGTACGGCCCATTTCCGCGATACGTGCGCTGACCTGCGTCTCGAAGCGCTCCGCGGGAAACTTTACCGTGAGCTTGCGCTCGAGCGTGCCGATGTTTTCAACCGAAACCTGCATGACGTCTCCTGGTACTACCTGATGTTATGGGCCAGCCGCAGGCACCATGGCGACAATTGCCGCCTGCAAAAAATGAAAATCATGGGCATGGTGCGAAAGGGGGGACTCGAACCCCCACGGGGTTAACCGCCAGAACCTAAATCTGGTGCGTCTACCAATTCCGCCACTCTCGCATGCCGCCATCACCAGACGCGCGCAACCGCAGGATCCTGAAATGGATGCTGTCGGCAGGACTTGCC
>DATKVA010000057.1:0-3776 GCA_035530315.1 Rhodanobacter sp.
ATCGGAGTCTCACCCCTCCACCCTAAGCGCCGGTCCATCCCGTCGCTGTCGCGTGGTACGCGGCTTGGCCGCGCGATAGGCAAGTTCACGGTTCAACGAGGTCGGCTGTCCGGCCGGCGATGTTCCGCCGGCCGCGCACGCGCCCTCTCCCCGCGCGTTACTTTCCCCGCAACTCGGGGTAGGCCCATCCGGGCAGGTTCCTTCAGCGAGCAGGCGCATGCCTTCCCGCCGGATGTTCTTCGCCGCATTGATGTCGCGGTCGTGTTCGGCGCCGCAGCTTTCGCAGCGCCAATGGCGGTCGCTGAGCTTCAGTCCACGGTGGACTTCGCCGCATGCCGAGCACGTCTTGCTCGACGGATAGAAGCGGCCAACCGCGACAAGCACGAGCCCGCGCCACTTCGCCTTGTACGCCAGCTGCCGGCGGATCTCGCCCAGGCCGGCATCACCGACGCTGCGCCGGAACGCCCGGCGACCCATGCCGCGAGCCATACCCTTGACGTTCAGATCTTCGATGGCGATGACGGCCGCGCCGGCGACAGCCGCCGACGTGAGCTGGTGCTGGTGATCGCGCCGCAGGTCGGCGATTTTCGCGTGCAGCGTCCCGATCTGCGCTTTGCGCCGGCGCATCCGGTTCGAGACCGTGATCCGCGTGCCTTTCGGTATCCGCTTCGCCGGATCGAGGCCCTGGCGAACCATCGCGGCGTCGCGCTGACGGTTGTAGCTGCGCTGATACCGGCGCATTCGCTTCTTCTGCGCGGCCAAATGCTTCGGTGCGACGACTTTGTGGCTGGTCACACCGTCGCTGATCACCGCGGTGTCCTTCAGCCCGAGGTCGATCCCGATCGCTGATGTGGCCTCGCCGGCGGCCGGGGCCGGCACGCCGTCGGCGGTGAAACTGCCGAACCAGCGGCCGGCGGCATCGCGGCTGACCGTCACCGACCGCAGCCGGCCGGGCATCGCTTCGGTCACCCGAAAGCGCACCTTGCCGATCCCGTCCAGCTGCACGTAGCCGGCCTCGCGGTCGACCAGGTCGCGCCGCTGATCCAGCGTGAATCGCGCGCTGTTCACTGTGCCGAACCTCTTGCGGTGAGGCCGTTTGGCCCGGCCGGAGAAGAAGTTGGTCCACGCCTTGTCGAAGTCGCGCAGTGTCTGGTTGAACGGCTCGCGCGGCATCTCGGCCAGCCAGGCGGTTTTCGGCGCGGCCTTCAGCTGCGTGAACTCACGGCTCAGCGCTATGCCGTTGAGCTTTGCGCTGTCCGCCCGCCACGCTTCATCCTTGCGGCGAAGCGCCCAGTTCCACACGAACCGCCGTGCACCGAACACGCGCAGTAGCTGGCGTTCCTGTGCCGGCTTCAGGCGAAGCCGCACGCGGTAGGCGCGTTCGATGGTGGCAGTTTCGTGGCTCACAGCGGTATCAAAACGCATGCCTATCGCACGGGGTGAGACAGCAAGGACATTTCCGCCGGACGTCCACCTCGCTGCGCGGCACCGCCGGGCTGACTGGCCGCACGACTCTCCGATTTGACTCTGAAGCCGGCGGGGTCGTCTGCATCCCGCTTCCTTCAGCGGAACTCCGGGTACGCGTTGTGCTCATTGCCGTCAAGGATGCGGCCGGCCCGCTTCTTTCCGATACGGACGGCGCCGCAGGTATCATCGAAGTCGTGCGTATCCTTGCCGGCGGCACGCGGTGCGAAGGGAGCGCAGTCCATCAAGGCATAGAACCACATGCCTGAGTTCGCAGGCGCCCACTCGCCCCATTGCTTGAACAGAAACGGCACGCCAGCAGCAGCGCACTGGTCGCGCAGCGATCGCGCCCAGTCCGGATGCATAGGACGTCCGCCCGGGCCTGATTCACCGCCAGCGACCACCCAGTCGATACGCTGCATGTCAGAGTGATTGGTGAAGCCGCCGCGCGGCGCGCCGAGAGCTGCACTGGGACCGCAGGCAAGATGCCCCTTCGCGTTCCAGTACCCGGCGCGCAACACGTCGACACGATGCCCATCCTTGTCGGGCCACCCGACGCTGGTGAAGTCCACCGGACCCAGCAGTGGCTCGCAGGACAGCCAGCGCACCGTGGCGGGCGTCTGCAACAGCCGTGGGATGCGTTCGTCGGCCGCAGCCTGGTTCTCGACGCTTACACCCAGCCAGACATTCGGTAGCGGCCAGGACATGGCTGCGTTGTTGTTCAACGGAAGCCGTTTGAACTCACGCGGAAAAGCCCGTGCTGGGCGATCGACGAGCAAACGGATATAGCCTTCCGTCCAGCCCTCCGGTCGCCGGTCCTCCATGTACCGGTACATGCGATCGGCACGTTGAAGGAAGCAGGATGCTGACGACCCCGCCGGCCATGAGTCACATCGGAGCGTCGCGCGGCCAGCCATGCCGGCGATGCCGCGCAGCGAGGTGGACGTCCGGCGGCTATCAAGGTGCAGTCTCACGCCGTGCGATAGGGACGTGCTCTGATACGCTCGTGACCGAATCCGCCGCCACCATCGAACGCGCGTATCGCGTGCGGCTTCGCCTGAAGCCGGCACAGGAACGCCAGCTTCTGCGCATGTTCGGCGCACGGCGGCACGTGTGGAACTGGGCGATCCGGCGCAAAGATGAAGCGTGGCGGGCGGACGGCACGAAGCTCAACGCGGTCGCGCTCAGCCGCGAGTTCACGCAGCTGAAGGCGGCACCGGAAACGGCCTGGTTGGCCGAGATGCCGCGCGAGCCGTTCAACCAGACACTGCGCGACTTCGACAAGGCGTGGAGCAACTTCTTCGCCGGCCGGGCCAAACGGCCCCACCGCAAGAGGTTCGGCACAGTGAACAGCGCGCGGTTCACGCTGGATCAGCGGCGCGACCTGGTCGACCGCGAAGCCGGGCGCGTGCAGTTGGACGGCATCGGCAAGGTCCGCTTTCGGGTGAGCGAAGCGATGCCCGGCCGGCTGCGGTCGGTCACGGTGTCGCGAGACCCCGCCGGCCGCTGGTTCGGCAGTTTCACCGCCGACGGCGTGCCGGCCCCGGCCGACGGCGAGGCCACGGCAGCCATCGGCATCGACCTGGGCCTGAAGGATGCGGCGGTGATCAGCGACGGCGAGATCCACCACAAGGTCGCGGCGCCGAAGCACCTGGCCGCGCAGAAGAAACGGCTGCGCCGCTACCAGCGCAGCTACTGCCGCCAGCGCGATGCCGCGATGGTTCGCCAGGGCCTCGATCCGGCGAAGCGGATACCGAAAGGCACGCGGATCACGGTCTCGAACCGCATGCGCCGGCGCAAGGCGCAGATCGGGGCGCTGCACGCGAAAATCGCCGACCTGCGGCGCGATCACCAGCACCAGCTCACGTCGGCGGCCGTCGCCGGCGCGGCGGTGATCGCGATCGAGGATCTGAACGTCAAGGGCATGGCACGCGGCATGGGCCGCCGGGCGTTCCGGCGCAGCGTCAGCGATGCGGGCCTGGGCGAGATCCGCCGGCAGCTGGCGTACAAGGCGACGTGGCGCGGGTGCGTGCTGGTCGCGGTCGGCCGCTTTTATCCGAGCAGCAAGACGTGCTCAGCCTGCGGCGAAATACACACCGGCCTGACGCTGTCCGACCGCCACTGGCGCTGCGAAAGCTGCGGCACCGAGCACGACCGCGACATCAACGCGGCGATCAACATCCGACGGGAAGGCTTGCGCCTGCTCGCCGAAGGAACCGGCCCGGAAGGGCGTACCCGGAGGAGCCGGGGAACTGAAGCGCGGGGAGAGGACACGTGCGCGGTCGGCAGAACATCGCCGGTCGGACAGCCGA
>DATKVA010000058.1:0-99269 GCA_035530315.1 Rhodanobacter sp.
GTCGACCAGCTGCGACGGCGACAGCTGTCGTAGCTGGTTGGCCGACAGTTGTTTGCCGGTGCTGCGACTGAAGCTGGACTGGATCGACAGCATCAATCGCACCGCCTGCCGCACCAGGCTGAAGCGACGTCGCAACAGGTCTTCAGGTTCACTTAATTCCACCAAGAGCGTGAATTTGACTCTGTTCTTCGGACCCCGTTCTTCGAAACGAATTACGCGATTGTCGTGGCGAGCAGTTCTGAAAGTGGGTCTTCGGTCTTCTTGAAACGGTGCTCGAATATCGCGTTGCGGTGATACTCAAGATAGGATCGTTGCTCTTTGAAGAATTCGCCGCATCGCTTACCTTGAGTGAGATCAAGGCCGATGCGTTCTATGACTTCTTTCGGGAGCTGGCCTGATCTTACGAGCGACCCATTGTCTTCGAACGTGATCCAGCCGCGGTCAAATAAAAAATCGGCATGCGGGCTGAGTAGCAAACCATTGCTGCCATCAATGCGTTCGTTGCCGTCGGCGCATTTTGCCCATGGCTTAATATGGCTCGCTCGGAGAAAGCGAAGGTCTGCAATTCCGGTGAGCCTGCACTTCTTTTCGACAGTCAGTAGCCGTCGCTTGAAAAGCGATTGTTTTGAACGTATTTCTACAAGCTGCAGAGAGGCGGTTGCAGATAGGTCGAGCTGAGGTTGTGCTCGGTCGGCAATCACATTTTGGAAGGGATTGAAGTCCCTCTCGACCGGTTCCAGCATAAATACGATGGCGGTTCTTGTCCCTCCGTTCGTGTCCGGAACACCGTCTTTACTGTAGGCATGCCGAAAGTGGAATTCGCCCAGAAAGCGATAGGATTGTGCACGCCCCATCATCTGGAAAAGTAGCAAACGCTTTCCGTTCTGCTGGTGCTCACGGATGGCACGGTTACCGCCTTTGTCTTGCATGTCTCCACTTTGGCCTTCGCCGTAATAGTGGAGAACCCCGTTGTCGTCCCAGAAGTCATGATACCCATGCTGCTTTCCGGCTTCGCCAGTGAACAGGATCACGAATGGGCTGTTGGCAGGGGTAGAAATTCCTCCTTGCATCTGGCCGCCCAATCGGCCGTGGATGTCCTGCCGGCGGTTGTAAAGGGCGCCAACTTGATAGGGGAGGTCGATGGAAAGTTGATGCTGCACCATGGCGCTCCGAGGATACCAGGTGGTCCTCTGATCAATGCGATCGGTCCGGCGGCGAAATTATGCGGCAACCCCGCTTGGCGCTTGCCGGGCATGCGCCCAGCAAGTTCGTGAGCCGGGCCGGGCTTTCCGACAGGACTCCGGTCTTGGCGAAAAGGAGCCGACATCCACATGTCGACTCCCCCCTGCGCGGCCTGTCGACCCCGACTCACCGCCGCACAGGGGCAGGGTGGTCCTTTCCGATCCCTGCCCCCTAGAGTGGGTCTCTTGAGCTTGCTCGTTCGCGACTGGGTGAGATTGCAGCGAACTCGGTGCGGGCGTAGCGGTCGAACGGACACTAGCGCTCAACGCTATGATCCGCTTAACACGAATTGCCCGTTATGAGCGTAAGATTTCTTCCACGCGCGGATATGAGGAGCAACCGATGACTACTAAGGGAACAGTCAAAGCGGCAGTTGCCAGCGGGGGTGCCATGTTTTCGGGCTTCAAGATGGCGAGCAACGGAGCGATGGTCGTTGAACGCAACAAGCTTCATGATTCGGACGGCTATAAGCGTCAGGTCCAGGCACTGACTGTGCTTAGGGAACATCGGAAGGAAAAGGTAAAGTAACGCAACGATTGGGCCTTATGGGGCCCAATTTCGTTTCCAGGGGAGCAACAAGGATGGGCTCAGCAGTCTTTGCATTGGTTTTTCTTTCGAGCGGTTATTTACTCTTGCGCCGCTGGTCTATCACTAGGCCACACGCGCTAAGTTGGGATGGTCACGCGCTCTACTTCAGTGTGGTTGTAGCCTCCATTGTTCTCGCGGTCGAGGCTGACATTCTCCGAGAGATTGTCGAACAGTCCGGAATGGTCGGGGCGCAATTCAATGCGAAGATTTCCGGAGTGCTCTCCGCATTCGCTACAGAGAATAAACTGAACGTCCTTGGAGTAACGGCTGCTTGGTCCGTTCCGATCGCGGTTACCAGTTTCATTCTACTGAACGCCCCTATCCGATTTTCCTCGTTTCTTCGCGTTCAACTGTATTTGAGGATGAGTTGTCTCGGTGAGCTCGAAGAGTTTCTCCTGATCACAAGCGCTCGAAACCTTCCGGTAATGCTGACGCTGGCATCAAAAAAAGTCTATGTGGGATTTTCGCTTGAGGCTAACGCTTCGCGAGGTAAGAGGGACTGGGTCAGGATCGAGCCACTAATTTCAGGCTATAGGGATAATAACCAGGAGTTCGTATTCACGACCGACTACAGTTGGTTACACGCCAGCGGCTCCCAAGAGAGCATCAGGCGGGAAGATTTCGACATCATCGTTCCTGCGTCCGACATCGCCTCGGCGCATGCATTCGACCTCAACATTTATGTCCAGCAGTTCCTGAATGGCGGAGGGGAGATTGCCGGAGCATCTTCGCTATCGACGGCGAGTGCTCCCGCTGAGGCAGACGCCGTAAGTGGCACACGCGCTGTGCGCGTCGAGCGCGCCGCAGGCCAGCCGACGACCAAATGTGAAAGAATTTACTGGAGCTTCTGCGGTGCGTTGGCAGGATTGGCCCCGACAGCCTATTTTTCGTGGTGGCTCGTTTCAGTTTTTTGGATATTGATGACGGCACTTCTGGCTTATGCGAGCGTTATTGATAGCGAAGGAACTTCGTAAGTTCGCCAATCGTTGCAGGGTCAGCAGGTCGGTCCGGTGGACACTGGTCTCGTAGTGGTTGACGCGGTGCTAGTGACGAAATCGTCGAGGCCTGCCTTGATACCCAGGTTGCCCTGCGAAATGCCGCAGGCCTCCCGCCTCGCGCAGCGGGCGGCTGTAGACGGGAGCTGTTTTTCTCAGCCAAGTGCGTGTACTTCCGGATAGCTCAGCGTTTTGCCTTCGCCCTCAACTCGGCAGCCATCCTTCTTTGTTCTGCTGGCGACATACTTGCCACCGCAAGAATGATATCCGCTAGGGTATCGTTGTCTGCCAGCAGGTAGGCCAGCGGAACGCCAAGTTCCCTGGCGAGCTTGCTTGCTGTTACGAAGTCTGGCTCAGAAGTCCCGAGTTCGTACCTTGTAACCCTGCTGGACACGACGTCCTCCGAGAGTCCAATCCTCCTGCCAAGCTCGCGCTGTGAGATGCCCAAAGCCAAGCGGGCCTTCTTCAGACGCTTGATGAACATGCTGTGGGAGTTGGGAGGCGACATGGGCCCTAGCAAGCATTCCTGTACTTGCCCACAGGATGGCTTGCTTGGCTCGAATCGTATGCTACATAAACTGTAGCTATCGCGCTACGATCTCTGGTGCGAAGCTGTCTTTCTCTACTAAGCACTCGTACGTGCGGATAGCTCAGGGCTTTGCCTTCGCCTTCAGCTCGGCAGCCAACCGTCGTTGCTCAGCCGGCGACATACTTGCTACCGCAAGAATGATATCCGCTAGGGTATCGTTGTCTGCCACGAGATAGGCCAACGGGACGCCAAGTTCCCTGGCCAGCTTGCTTGCTGTTACGAAGTCTGGCTCAGAAGTCCCTCGCTCGTACCTTGTAACCCTGCTGGACACCACGTCCTCCAAGAGTCCAATCCTCCTGCCAAGCTCGCGCTGTGAGATGTCCAAGGCCAAGCGAGCCTTCTTCAGGCGCTTGATGAACATGCTGCGGGAGTTGGGAGGCGACATGAGCTGTAGCAAGCCGTTCCTGTACTTGTCCACAGGATGGCTTGCTTAGCTCCATACGTATGCTACATTATATGTAGCATTGGTGCATGATGAACTTGGAGAGCGGCACTTTAGGAGCTCGCCATGTTGCCGTTGGGAAGGGCGCGTGCGGGGCGAAATGCTGCCTAGATAGCTACAGTAAATGTAGCTATTTGGGTTCCCGTATCTATCTAGACAAAAGGGGCGGGAAGTTAGCAGGGGAGGTGAAGGAGTAGATGGCGTGGCGATGGGCGTTCGCGCCAGCAACCTTCCGCTCCCTGTGCAAGCCATACGTGTGACAGATCTAGCCCGACGACATTGCCAACTCCAGGAGATGACCGGAACGGCAGGCGAGGAGGGCCAACCAAGGGGAGAAACACAGCATGAAGACAAGCACGTTACGCAACGCCATTTCCATCGCTCTGCTCGTAGCCATCACCGGCACCAGCGAGTGGGCCATGGCCCAGGACACCACGACAGACACGGTCACGCAGGGCAGGGCGCCGGTGACCAAGACGCCGGCCAAGTCGCAACCGAAAAAAGCGACCGAAAAGTCCGCGGCGCCAGCGGCAACCAGCCTGCCGACCGTGACCGTCACCGGCACCCGTATCCGCGGCGGCAGCACACCTTCGCCGGTCATCACTATCGGCAGCGAGCAGATCCAGGAAGAGGGTTTTACCGACCTCGGCGAAGTGATCCGCAGCGTGCCGCAGAACTTCGGAGGGGGGCAGAACCCGGGTGTGGTCAGTGGAGCGGAGGGTGGCGGCATCGCCAACCAGAACATCTCGGGTGGGTCGTCGCTGAACCTACGTGGCCTTGGGCCCGACGCGACGCTTACCTTGCTCAACGGCCGGCGGCTCGCTTACAGCGGCTTCGTACAGGCGGTCGATATCGATGCCATCCCGGTCGAGGCGGTGGATCGCCTCGAAATAATTCCGGATGGGGCTTCGGCCATCTACGGCTCCGATGCCGTGGGCGGTGTGGGCAATGTGATACTGAAGCGCGACTACGACGGCGTGACACTGGGCACTCGTTACGGTGGGGCAACGGACGGCGGCCTGTTCACGCGTGACTACACCGCCACAGCAGGCACCTACTGGTCCACCGGTGGCTTTATCGCAACCTGGAAGAAATCGGCCGGGCAACCGATCTATTCCGATCAGCGCGACTACACCCAAGACTTGTCCGAGCCCACTACGCTTTACCCGCAGAACGACCTCCATAGTGGGTTGTTCAGCATTCACCAGTCGGTGGGAAGTCGCCTGGAACTGCACATGGATGCCTTCAAAACCAGGCGCGAGCAACTCAGGTACTACACGGCAATCCCCACCCAGTTCTATCCAGCCACCTCGAAAACGACGACGTCTTTTGTTGCTCCCAGCGCGGAGATTACGCTGCCGAACGACTGGACGCTCTCCCTGGCGGGAACCTGGGGCAAGGACGATACCGTTTCGGGGCTTTCGATAGGCAATCGCGCGACAGGGCAGGTGACGCCGGTCGCCCGCAGCCTCTACCGCAACAAGAGTCGCAGCTATGAGCTGGGTGCCGAGGGGCCGCTGTTCGCTCTGCCCGGTGGAGATGCACGACTGGCCGTAGGCGCCGGATACCGGACGAATACGTTCCGGCAAGGCAGCCTCATCAGCGGAACCGTCAGCGCCGATGGCGACGACAGCAGTCGCTTTGCCTATGCTGAACTCAATCTGCCGCTGATTGGCGCGGACCAGGGCATTTCCGGCGTAAGGCGGCTGGCGTTCACCGCGGCCGTGCGCGGGGAGGATTACGCCAGTTTCGGCGGGGTCACTACCCCCAAGCTTGGCGTGATCTATGGGCCCGGTACCGATTTCACGCTGAAGGCGTCCTGGGGCAAATCGTTCAAGGCGCCGACGCTGCTGCAGCGATATCAAACCCAGTCGGCCTATCTGTATCCAGCGGCCACGGTGGGCGGCACCGGCTACGCCAGCGATGCAACAGTACTGATTCCGTATGGCGGAAACCCCGATCTCAAACCCGAACGGGCGCGCACCTGGAGTGCTTCGATTGCGTTTCACCCCGAGGCACTACCTGCACTCGACGCGGAGCTGGGCTGGTTCGACATCGACTTTACCGGCCGCATCGCGCAACCGATCGTCTATCAGGCGGAAGCCCTGAGAAATCCCATATACGCGCAGTTCATCGACTATTCGCCGACGGCGGGCGAGCAGGCCGACATCATTGCGAACTCGACGTTCCGAAACTACACCGGCGCTCCCTATGATCCCGCCAACGTCGTGGCGATCGCATTCAACCGGTACGTGAACACGGTCGCTCAACGCGTCAGAGGGCTAGACCTCTCGGGGTCGTACAGGGTCGATGTCGGCCGCAGCCGATTGACGATACGTGGGGCACTCAGTTGGCTGGACAGCTCGCAACAGACCACCGCGTCGGATCGCAGTCGCGATCTGGCGGGCACGTTGTTTTATCCGGCCAAGTTGCATAGCCGCGTCGGTGCCGTCTGGAGTGAAGGCGGGTTATCCGCCTCGACGTTCGTCAACTACATCAGTGGTGTGACCGATACGGTAAACGGCCACAAGTCCGGCTCTTTTCCGACCGTGGACGCCACGCTGCGTTATCTCACCGGCGATCGCGCGGACGTTTTCTCGGGCCTGGACCTTGCGCTGTCGGTGACGAATCTGTTCGACCGCGCGCCGCCGATGTATGCGCCGGCCACCAGCAACCCACCCTACGACTCTACCAACTATTCGCCCATCGGGCGATTCGTGAACGTCAGCATCTCCAAGCACTGGTGATGCCGCCTTCCCATTCGGAGCAAATGTCATGAGTAGATCGCAAAAAGGCGAGGGATTCGCTGTGCGTGTGTCGAGGCTCGTAACCATCCTGCTGTGGGTGCTGGGCATGTGGCTGGGCGTGGTGGCCTGCGGGCAGGCCGGTGAGGCGATCTCGCCGCGACGCCTGATCGAAGTGGTGGATATCAGCGGTCCGGTGGTATCACCTGACGGCAGATATGTGGCGTTCCGGACCGAGCAGGCATCGGTTGAGCGCAACACCTACGACTCGGTGTGGTACGTGCAGGCGATGGACGGCAAAACGCCGGCCCATAGGGTCGGTGAGGGCGGAGCCCCCTTGCGCAGTTCCGCCGGGCTGTCGCTGCCGGCCCACGCCGTGTGGTCGCCGGACGGGCATTGGATCTACTACCGGGCGTTCATGCATGGAAAGGTGGCCGTATGGCGTGCCAGCGCCGACGGTTCGAGTGCCAAACCGATCACCATCGACCCGGCGGATGTACGCGATTTTTCGCTCGGCGCAAATGGCAAAGCACTCGACTACAGCGTGGGAGCGACGCGTGCCGAGGTTATGGCGGCAGAGCAGTCGGAATACGAGCGAGGCATTCATATCGACAGTTCGGTGCCCATCGGCCAGGGCAGCCTGTTCCGGTCCGGCAACGTGGGAGGCCGGCTTGCGACGCAGCGCCTGGATGTCAAAGGCGATGGATTCGCGCGCGTTCCGCTGCTTTCCGATGTACCGGACCACTGGAAGGCGGTCGATCTGGCGACGGGAAAGACGCGAGACCTTGCGCCATCCCAGGTGCCATCGCCTGAAACCATCACGTCGGTATTGCCGGATGGGCTGCCCAGGCCCTGGAGATATGTGCTTGATGCCGCGCATCGTCGCGCTGCCTTGCTGACGCGCGTGGGGAAGCGGGGCGACCGGGTGCGAAAGCCGGACGTGGAGCTGTCGGCTGTGCTGGGAAAACCTTCCAAGCAGATCAAGTGTAAGGCCGAGCTGTGCGTCGGCAAGGCGATATCGGGTGTTCAATGGCGACCGAACAGCGACGAAGTGATCTACACGGTGACTGACCCGGCGGAGGGGATGGCTCAGTCCCTCTTTCGGTGGAACGTGAAAAGTGGTGCCGTGGTCCCGGTGGCACATTCCGCGGGCCTGCTCAACGGTGGGGATCGCTACGGTCTGGCGGACGCCGGCTGCGGTGCATCCCCCGCAGCGTTGGCTTGTGTCGCCGCCGATGCGAATCGGCCGCCCCACGTAGAGCGGATCGACCTGGCAACGGGTGACCGCCGGCTGCTGTTCGATCCGAACGTGGCGCTCGCCGCCGATGTTTCAGCCGCGCCACCTGTGCAGCTGCTTCGTTGGCAGGATGCGAGCGGGCAGTTGTTCACCGGACAATACTTTGCCGCACACCAGACAAACGACCGTCCGCCTCCATTGTTCGTGGCGTACTACTTCTGCCCGGGATTCCTGCGCAGCGGGTATGGCGGCGAGTGGCCGTTGGAGACATTTGCCGAGCACGGAATCTCGGCGCTGTGCATCAACTACGGACCCCTCTACTTCGATGCGGTCAGGCGTTTCAACGAGGGGCTGTCAGCCGTTAGAAGTGCGGTGGACATGCTGGCGTCGTCCGGGAAGATCGATCGAACCCGGGTCGGCATGGGGGAGCTGAGTTTTGGCACGGAGGTCACCATGTGGACGGCATTCAACTCCGATCTTCTCGCCGCGACATCAATCACGGGTGCCGTGATGTCGCAGAGCATGTATCTGGACGGAAGCCTGAAAGGAAAGGAGTTCACTTCGCGCGCCCGGAAGGTGTGGCAGCTCGGGTCACTTGAGGAGACGCCGAGGCAATGGGAGCGGATCGGCCTGCAATTCAACCTGGACAAGATGAAGGCGCCCGTTCTGATGCAGGTGCCCGAGCAGGAGTACGAGTGGCTGCTCGACTCTGCGGTGCCGTTGATACTCGAGCACAAGGCGGACATGTACGTGTTCCCCCAGGCGCCGCACTTCAAATTTCAACCGAAGCAGCTGCTGGCCGCGAACAAGCGGAACGTCGACTGGTTCAGATTCTGGCTACAGGATTACGAGGATCCCACTCCGGGAAAACGCGCTCAATATGCGCATTGGCGTGACATGCGGGCGCATGTTTCCCGTCGCGATGATAAACCCGCCAGTGACAAGCACGGGAACTAGACCTGGTGCAGCAACCAGTTTTCAACCGCGAACAGGGCAAGTATCCGCGTGAATGACTTGTCGCGCGGCGGAAGCTCTGCGTTGAAAAAGTGCGCCAGCGCATCGGAATCCAGCAGGCGATGCTCGTGCAATCCGCCTGACAGCAGGATCTCACGGATCTCGTGCTTGTTGCGCCTGAAGAGGGCGCCGAGGTAGCTGACGAAAGATCCTTTGCTTCTGCGGTTGAGAATGTCTCGGGGTAGCATGTCGGCGAACGCGGCTCTGGCAACAACCCGGTTGTGGCCGCCGGCTATCGACATCCAGGAGGGCACTCGGAGACACGCTTCGACGACGGGCTGGGAAAGCAGGGGCATGCGAACCCAGCCGTGCTCGCCTCGATAGACGATGTCCCTGAACAACTGGTTGCTGGCAAGGTCGGCGATCCTTTCCCGATCGCCAGGCAGCGCGTCGGGCGGGGCATCGAACCACGGGTGAGCTTCTGCTGGGGCGACGGCAAGCGATGCGCTCAAGAAGCTGCGGTCTGGGGCGCAGGCGACTTTGGGTCCCCTCATCATTTTTCGCGCGGTGAGCCTTGCGGCTTTCCAGATCGTGCACTGATGCAAGAGGGAAAGTTCTCTGATTGCAGAGAAGCCGGCGATCGGGCCGCGTTCTCTTATCGCGTCTGCAGCAGGGACCGCATTGGTCAGGAGGCCGAATACTGTGTCGCCACCTGCACCCATGTAAGAGCTTGAAGCTCCGTACCGCAGAGCCGCAGCTTCCATCGCCCTGGACACTGCGTATTGCAGGATGCCCATCCTGGGGGAGACGGCGTCCGGAAAGGGCCTGACGTCCCTACAGGCCAGGTCGAGATCGAGCTGTTCGGTCTGAAGCTCCACACCAAGATAGGCAGCCATCTGCCTGGCGTACTGGCGTTCGTCGGCACCAGGTACCGATGTTGCCAAGTTGAAGCAGGTGACCCGTGGCCGGGCGTCCTTCAGGCAGGCCGCGACAATGGAGGAGTCGAGCCCTCCGGACAGCTCCATGAGAATGGATTCGTCGATATCGGACCAGGTGCCGACCACCGAAGCCACGGCTTTCCGGATATCTGTCGCTGCGTCGGAGAGGTTGGTGTGGCGTTGCTCCTGCGCGACAAATTTCCATGGCGACCAGTTCGAATCCGTCGTGAGATTTTTCTGGCCGATGTTCAGCGATGACCCCGGCAGCAACTCGCAGATGTCGGCAAGGCCCGTGCGGCGAGTCTTGAGGTTGGGGTAGGTCAGGCACTGGGCGAGGAAGGCCCAGTCGATCCGCGTCCGGTAAAGCTCAAGACGGGTGGCCAGCGAAATGTTGGACGTGATGAAACCACTGCCGTTGCGCAGTGAATAGACGCAGGGGACGCCGCCGGATGGATCGCGAGTGACGATGGTGTCCGCGCCAAGTCTCTCGTCAGATTGAACTAGGAGATACTCACCCCAGCAGTTCGCAACGATGTGTTCGCGCAGACGCTTGCCGTCCGGAAACGCGGAAAGGTGGGCGATGGCATCAAGTGGTGAGAAGGTGTGCGAGAACAGGTGTCCGATTGCGAATCCGCCTCCATGCAACGGTTGGCACGGTGTTTCTTCCGAGAGAAAGAGCCTGATCGATCCCGATGTGAAACGTTCCTGCATGCCAACCATCCGCAACGCGGTCTCGATACCGGGGAGGTTCGCGAGGTCCCACCGGCGACTGGCGTCGATAAGCGCGAGGTAGCGGTAGCTCATCAGACCACCCGTATCGGAGTATGGGCATTGGCGTGCCCGACAGTGTCGTTGAGAACCAGGTGTCCGGTTTGCACCCAGCAATGCGCCGAGAACGGATCGGAGGTGACGCCAAAGACAATGCTTGCGTGAAGTTCTCGCCTGGCAAGGAACCTGATCATTGCGAGAGAGTCGAGCAAACAGCGAGTTTCAACGGGTGTGTAGGCGCGTGCGAGTCTGAACTCGCTGGAGGCTTCGATCAGCAACTGCTCATTCGTTGAATCGTAGTTTTCGCCTCGATGAGGAAATCCGTCCGACTTGAGGGTCGTCGCCGCATCGATGACCTCCTTCAGCGGGCGCGTCTTGAGCTGCCTGCGTATCGTGCAGACTGCCATGAACACCTCGACCAGTGAGCTGAGATGAAGCTTGGCTGGGCAGAACTGTTCAATGGCACTTCGAGAGGCACTTTCAACGTTCACCGCTGCCACTCGGTCTTGCCGGCCTGGGGCCGGTACAAGGATATTTCGTTCCACCAGATCGCCAATGTCAGCATTCCCATTGCCGTTGGCGTGGGCGATGAAAGAGCGTTCCAGACCTTCCGGTAGACGAAAGTAGCGGTCGTCCCTGATGTCCAGAAAGATGAGGCGACCGTCTACCTGGCAGAAAGATAGGTCGTTGCGTAGCGTGTAGGGCACGGCGTAATCACTGGCCAGAGAGGCGCACCTTTCGGTGCGCCTCGTTGGTTCAGTCCTCGGAAATCCCCGGGAGGACATCGAGCCCAACGGGTTCGATGGTGCCGCCAGGTCCCTGCGTCTCGACACTGGCGACGCCAAGCTCGATGACATCTTCCTGCGTGTCGGTGCGGATGTTTTCGTTCGTGTTCATCTCAGTCTCCTTCGGTCACGTCATGGCAGTCCCATGACGCGAGCAGCGTAGGAGGCGGGAATTTTGATTTTCAAATGATTAGTGCGCTATCAGCCGGTGATTAATCCCGGAACGTGATGGACGTCCCGCAATGCCGGGCTCGGCTTCGATGCTTCTTCGGTCGACGCAAGTCAGTGGAGGTAATCGCTGCCTTCGCTCAGCAAGGCCACGATGCACGGCACGATGTGCTTGCGGCGCTCGTGATACTCGCCCAGTGCGGACTTCAGCGCTGGCATGTCGCGTGCCTGCCAATGCCGGTTCAACTGCGAAAGCTCTTCGAAGCCGTTCTTGAGCAATGCTTGCTTGGCCCGGCGTATCGGCGCCAGCCGGTCGTTGGCCTGCTTCACGGCATGGTGCAGGGACCGGTGGGCTGTCGCGTGCGCGATCGCGTCGAACAACTGCCACGTCAGCTTGACCAGGTCGTCGCCAGCGGACGCAAGCTCCGGCTGCCCTGTCTTCCGGACTATCGGTGCCACGCCGATATCGCATGCCATCAGCAACAAGCGTTCCATCCAGTCGTAGAGGTCGCGCAGTGCGACTTCATTGAGCAGCGGGACGTGCAGTCCGTCGCGGGCATGATCGACGATCAGGGCTTCGCCGACGAGACGGTACAGGGCGAATCGAACCGGTGTGGGACTGGTCTTGAACTCTGTAGCGAGCCGGGCCGGATCGATCCGCTGCCCGGGTGCGTAGCGCCCTGACCGCAGGGCGCGTCTGACCTGTCCATACACAAACGCACTCTTGGAGTGGATTGCATCCATAGCTGAACTCCATGTCTGCGGATGATTGACTCCTACGTCGGGTTCACAAAATTTCGCGCAAAGGATCGCATTTTATTACGTCACAAGACGTGCGGATTCCACGAAAATGGGATCAAGTTCACTTAATTCCTACGGATCAGGGTCGAGCATGGTGTTCCGGGCCAGATCCAGGCAGTTCGCTGAAGACGGCCGGGCATGGAGGTAGCCTTGAACCACATCACACCCGTGGTCTTTCAGCCAGCGAGCCTCTTCGATGCGCTCCACGCCTTCGGCAACTGTCCCGATGCCCAGTGCGCGGGCCATCTGCAGCATCGAGGTCACGATTGCCTGGCTATCGGCGAGTCGGTCGACGTTGCGGACAAAGGACACATCTATCTTGACCCTGCTGATCGGCAGGCATTTGAAATGCGAGAGGCTGGAATAGCCTCTTCCAAAGTCGTCGATGGCGATCGCCACACCCAACCCGGCCAGCCGGATCAGGCTGGTTCGCAAATCCTCGTCCAGGTGAAGTGCGACCGTCTCGGTAATCTCAAGCTCGACCATATCAGTCCTCAGGCCGGTCGAGATGATCGTGGCATGGACCATGTCGACGAAGCCTGGATGCCGTAGCTGAACCGGTGAGACGTTGACGGAGATCGGTCCGTGATAGGTGCCGCCCACGATCCAGTTGGAAAGCTGCTTCAGCGCCTCGCGCAGGGCCCATTGCCCGAGTTCGACGATTTGCCCGCTGCGTTCGGCCACAGGGATGAATTCACTGGCCTTGATTTCGGAGCCATCTGTCTCTTTCCACGTGCTCAGCGCTTCGATACCGACCACCTTTCCGGTCGATAGGCAGAACTGAGGCTGATAGCGGAGCTTGAGGTGGCCCAGTGCGAGCGCCTGCCGCAAGCCTTGGACGAGGGCGACGTAGCGCGAAGCCTCACGACGCATGCATGGGTCGAACAGCACGACGCGGTCCCGTCCGGTTTGCTTCGCCTGAGACAGCGCGGCATCGCCCGCGCTGAGCAAGGTGTCGGCATCCGTGCCATGCTCCGGCCAGCGAGCTATGCCGATGCTGCAGGTTCGCGCCACCCCGAATGGGTCTCCCGCATCCGTGTTCGCGACGGCTGTGCGGATGTGCTGGGCCAGGGTAACGGGAGTACCGGAGTCCTTGAGGTTCGTCATCAGTACGATGAACTCGTCGCCGCCGAACCTGCCGACGGTGATGTCCTGATCCGCAAAGGCGCCGATCCGGATTGCGATGTCGCGAAGGTACAGGTCGCCGGCAGGATGTCCCTGCACGTCATTGATCAGCTTGAAATGGTCCATGCCAATGAAGAGTACGGCCATCTGGTGGTCGCCGTACGCATCCCGTATCGCTCGCCCGATACGTTCGTGCAATACCCCACGTGTCGGGAGGCCGGTCAAGGGATCGGTGCCGGCCCGCAGGCGCTGGAGTTCCTGCTCTCGTAACTGGGCGGTGATGTCGAAACAGATCACCAGATCGACGTCCCCTTCGGCGCGGCCGAGACGAGTCGTCAAAAGGCGTACATCCACATCGCTCCCGTCGGCGCGGCGATGCCTCGCCAGACTGTCGCACTGGTCCATGGACGAATTCATCACTGGCGGAGGTGCTCGAGGTGACACCTCAAGATCCGCCAGGCTCCTTACACGCCGGGCAGATCCATTGATGCCATAAGTGTCATCAGCGGCCCGGTTAGCTTCCAGGATGAGGCCCTGCCGGGGGTGCACCACGAAGCAGGGGAGCGGCAGGTTGTCGACCAGCTTCGAATAGCTTCTCTCGAGCTGCTCCAACGCTACCCGGCTGTCCAGGAATCGGCGGATGGCGTGCCTTTGGAGGGCATGAATGAAGAGCGCCGAAAGAACGACATACAACAGTCCCTTGGACACCAGGTAGAGTTCCTGCCACCTGCCCGATGGAAGCCATTCGGCGATGGAGTCCGATATGGCCAGCCAAACCACTCCGAACAACAGATAGCGCTTTGCAAGCAATCCAGGCTGCTGTTTCAACTCGCCCCATGTGTCCTTGTCCTTCTGCATCGCTCAAACACTCCAGTGGAAGTGGCGGGGCATCCCGATCAGGCGCGCGCGTTGGCATGGATGTACTCCAGGTGGGCTAGAACTCCTTCCAGGCCGCCTGGCCCGCAGCCAGGGGCGCTGCGCTCTCTGCATGCGTGGGCGTCCGAAGGCTGGTCCCGGCGCTATGGGGCGATGCATGCGGCTCCTGCGCCGAGGCGTCGGGAGTTTCGTCCCCGATTCGGAAATAGGCTACCTGCTGCCGAAGACTCAAGGCCTGCTCCTCCATGGCCCGGCTCGCGGAGGCGGCCTCTTCCACCAGGGCGGCGTTCTGCTGAGTGACTTCGTCCATCTGTGTCACTGCCATGTTCACCTGCTCGATGCCGGCCGACTGTTCCGTGCTTGCGGCGGCAATCTCCGAGACAATGTCGGTGACTTTCTTCACGCTGTCGACGATGGCGGCGAGAGAACGCCCGGATTCGTCGACCAGTTCGGAACCCAGCTTGACCCGTTCGGTGCTGTCACCGATGAGCGTCTTGATCTCTTTGGCCGCGGATGCACTTCGCTGCGCGAGATTGCGCACCTCCGATGCAACCACGGCAAAGCCTCGTCCCTGGTCGCCGGCCCGCGCCGCCTCCACGGCGGCATTGAGTGCCAGGAGATTGGTCTGGAAGGCGATTTCGTCGATCAGGCCGACGATATCGGCGATCTTCTGGCTGGAGGCGGAGATCTGCCCCATGGCTTCTACTGTGCGCTGGACCACGGTGCCGCCATGCTCCGCCTGCTCGCGCGCTCCGCGCGCCAGGTGGTTGGCGTGCAATGCGTTGTCCGCGTTCTGTCGTACCGTGGCGGTCATCTCTTCCATGGATGACGCTGTCTCCTCCAAGCTTGATGCCTGCTCCTGGGTGCGCTGGCTCAGGTCATCGTTGCCTTGAGCGATCTGCCGCGCTGCAGCGCTCACGGACTCTGAGCCTGCGCGAACGTCGGCCACGACTTCAGCCAGTTTCGTATCCATGTGCGACAGTGAAAGCAGGAGGCGTCCGACTTCATCCTGCGAAATGTGGGCAATGCGGTTGTTGAGCTTGCCTCCGGCGATGTTGTCCGCCACCCGCATCGCTTCGGCAAGCGACCGCAAAATCGAGCGCACGAGCTGAAAACCGATGCCGCCACTCAGGAGCAGCCCCAGCGCGATAGAGAGGATGGTCGTGTAAGAGGCTCTTGACACCCTCGCCTCGTCGGCCGAGAACGCCGCGCTGGCAATCTTGTCCTGGAGCGTGAAGAGGGTTCCAATGTCACCGCGCAGGGCGAGGTAACTCTTTTCACCTGCACCGTCCATGGCCTGGGTTGCCTGGTCGTACTGCTTCGCGGCAAGGTCGGACACTGCGGTTGCCATTGCCTCCTGGAACGCACTCTTGTCCTTGTCCAGATGGGTGCTGATGGCCGTTTCTCTCGGCGAAAGATTCGCCGCGTGGAATACTCCGAAAAGCCGCGTCAGATCGACCTCATCGTTATTCAGCATATGTTCGGCCGCGACGGCGCGATCCTGGTCGCGCGTCCCGATGGCGCGGTGCACGGAAGTTCGTTCGTTGCCAAGCAAGTCCAGCCCTCGCGCCAACGCCATGGCAGGAACCAGTTTGTTCGCACGCATGTCGCGCAACGCCGCATTACTGCTGCCCAGGTTCACCATGCCCATGGATCCAACCATGGCGAGCAAAACGGAAAGAGTGCCAAGCGTAACTATCAACCTAACCTTGATCGACCACTGGGGGAAATGCATGCCCGTTCTCCAGGTAAAGAGGACCCGAATGGATACGCGGCAAATCAGCAACGCCGGGTTGTTCGGGTGGTTCGAGTTACATGTATTGCCGTTTCTGAAGGAGGGGCCTGCGATGGCGCAACACCTTGTTCAGCGGCCGGGACTCCCGGTCCGTTTTCCGCCGACTGACCTGGTGGTTAACGACCTCGGCAGTTCGATCTTAAGCGAAAAATATTCCATTTTGGACTATTCGTGCTTCGATTCTACGGTGCGCTGACCGGAAGAAGCAGCGCAATGACGCGTACCATCCACAACGACGACTACCGCCTGCTCCTGGGTTTCATGCAGCAGGTCAGGGAAACTGCAGGCATTACCCAGGTAGCGCTCGCCCACAGACTTCGCTCCACCCAGTCCTACGTATCGAAGTGTGAACGTGGTGAACGTCGCATCGACGTCATGGAGTTCGTTCGTTATTGCGAGGCCCTTGAAGTGGATGCCGGCGTCCTGATGGATGCATTCCTGGACTATCGCGACTATCGCCTGGCCGGCGACGAGAGCATGGCTGCGGCAGTGACCGCATTGATGCGGCGAAGCAAGCGCAGGCAACGCATGCGCGTCCCGCTCAAGCCAGGCGGACAGCCCAAGGGGACGGCGTAGCTTCCCGTCATTGGGCGATGTCCGGCTGCAACAGCGGGGGCAGGTTCATTAAAATTGACCTCGGCCGTCTTGCTTCGAGGGGAACAGGAACGTCTCTTCGACTGGGCAGTTGCTCGGGCCAGAGCTTTGGAAGGGATGAGCGGTTGCTATGGAGCGGCATGCCAAGGCATGGCCTTTGTTTTCGCTCCAGTGGCTGACCGGCGGTGCCCTTCAGGAAATCGGGACAGTCCACATCCTTGACCCATCGAAAGGTCGCTAAGATGGGGCTGATTTCGATTCGGGGAGCCGCTTGCCATGTTCGTGCGTCACCTCCTGCCTGCTTGTCTGCTGCTGCTCGCTACTGCCGCCGCCGCATCGACGGGCACCGCGCCGAAACGGGCGGACGTGCAGCGCATGCACGCTTTCGTCGATCAGCTCCTGGCGCGCATGACGCTGGAGGAAAAAGTCGGCCAGCTCACCATCCTCGGTGCGGGCAGCAAAGACATGGACACGCTGATCCGCGACGGCCGGCTGGGCGGCACCAACGGCGTGCTGCCGGGCCAGGATGTGCTGGCCTATACCCGGCGCATGCAGAAGCTGGCGATGCAGTCACGGCTGAAGATCCCGCTGTTGTTCATGGGCGATACCAGCCACGGCTTCCGCACCATCTTCCCGGTGCCGCTGGCGCTGGCGTCGAGTTGGGATACGGCGCTGGTCACGCGCGTGCATCACGCCGCCGCCGAGGAAGCCACCGCCGCCGGCGTCGACTGGACCTTCAGCCCGATGGTCGACATCACCCGCGATCCGCGCTGGGGTCGCGTGGTCGAAGGCGCGGGGGAGGATCCGTATCTGGGCACGGCAATGGCGCTGGCACAGTTGCGCGGTTTCCAGGGCGACGACCTGTCGCGGCCCGACACCATGCTGGCCACGGCCAAGCACTTTGCCGGCTACGGCGCCGCCGAGGCCGGTCGCGACTACAACCCGGCCTACCTGTCGCAGGGCCAGTTGCACGACATCTATCTGCCACCATTCCACGCCTTGGTGAAGGCGGGCATCGGTTCGATCATGCCGTCGTTGACCACCCTCAACGACATCCCCGCCACCGCCGATCGCGCCTTGCTGCAAGGCACGCTGCGGCATGACTGGGGTTTTGACGGACTGGTCGTCTCCGACTTCGATGCCGTGCCGGAACTGCAACTGCACGGTGTCACCTCCAGTCCTGCCGACGCCGCGCGCATCGCGCTGCTGGCGGGCGTGGATATCGACCTGCACAGCGGCACCTACATGGATCGACTGCCGGCGCTGGTGCGCAGTGGCAAGGTGCCCGAGTCGGCGCTGGATACTGCCGTGCGCCGCGTGCTGGAGGCCAAGTACAAGCTCGGCCTGTTCGATGACCCGTTCCGTTACGGCGATGCCAGGCGCCTGCGCAAGGTCACGCTGTCGCCGGCGCATCGTGCCCTGGCCCGGCAGGCCGCGCGCGAGTCGATGGTGTTGCTGAAGAACGACGACAAGCTGCTGCCGCTGTCGCCCAAACAGCGCATTGCGGTGATCGGCCCGCTGGCCGATGCGCACCAGGCCATGCTCGGGCAGATGCCGGCCGAAGGCGAGCCGCAGGACGTCGTACCCATCGTCGACGGCATCCGCCAGGCGGTCGGCAAACAAGGCCAGGTCAGCTACGTGCAGGGCGTGCCGGTACGTGGTGGTGACGATGCTGGCATCGCCCATGCAGTGATCGCGGCGTCGCAGGCCGACGTCGCCGTGCTGGTGCTGGGTGAAGACGAAAACCTGTTTGGCGAAGGCCACAGCCGTTCGCACATCGGCCTGCCAGGCAAGCAGCTCGCGCTGGCCAGGGCGGTGATCGCGACCGGCAAGCCGACCGTGGTCGTGCTGGTCAACGGTCGACCGCTGGCGCTGCCGTATCTGGCCGCTCATGCCGGCGCCATCCTCGAAGCCTGGGTGCCCGGCGACGAGGCCGGTCCCGCCGTGGCCGACCTGCTGTTCGGCCAGGCCGATCCGTCCGGCAAACTGCCGATGACCTTCCCGCGGGACGTCGGCCAGGTGCCGCTGTACTACGCGCACACCGAAACCGGCCGTCCGTATGATCCCGGCACGCAGCGGGACCCGCATTACACCAGCCATTACGAAGACGTGGCGAACTCGCCGCTGTATCCGTTCGGTTATGGCCTCGGCTACACCCGGTTCCGCTTCGGTCCGGTGCATCTGGGCAGTGATACGCTGACCGCCGGCGGCACGCTGCACGTTAGTGCGAAAGTGACCAACGTCGGCCAGCGCGCAGGCACCGAGGTCGCGCAACTGTACGTGCACGACCGCGTCGCCAGCGTGAGTCCACCGCTGCGTTTGCTGAAAGGTTTCCAGCGAGTCTCCCTGAAGCCAGGCGCCTCGGCCGTGGTGCGGTTCATGCTCACGCCCGCCGATCTGGCGTTCTATCGCGCCGACGGCAGCGTCGGCACCGAACCGGGCAGCTACGACATCTACGTCGGCGGCGACTCCACCGCCACGCAGACCGCGCAATTCATCCTGCGCGAAGTAACCGGGTCAAAGCCCCCTGCGGACCGGCACGGGCCACGATGGCAGCATGGTGCTGCCGAAAGTGGAAGTGGTTCTGATCCGCTTTGACGCGCGAGGTGACGCCACCGGATCTGTCGCGGGTGCGCCGACTCAGCATGGACGCGTCCGCCCTGCAGAAAGGTCACCGCTACACCACAGTGGCCATCTGCGCTGATACCCAACAGGTGTCATGGGTGGGCGAGGGTGTCTCGCGCAACGATATGCGGCCGTTCTTCGAGATGCTCGGCCCGGAGGTCTGCACCGGCATAGAGGCGCTCGCGATGGACATGAACACAGTCATGGATCGGGAGGCCAGGGCCCAGTGCCCGAATCTACGGATGGTCCACGACCTGCGACCGCATTGTCAGTCCGCATTGGCCTCGGTCCGCAGGGCAGCGGCCAATATCCACTTCAGCCGGCGCAGCCGCCGCAACATATGGTCGGCAGCTGCACCACCTGTGCCGGTGCCACGGTCCAGCCGGTTCGCTGCAGTGTCTCGATCAGGTCGGTCACTGTCACGTAGGAGGAAATCCGCATCACCAGGCCGCTCATGTCGAGGTCGACTACCGCGTTCGGATCGACATCGAACATGACGTCCTGGACGACGTCGGGGTCGGGGCAGGCATCGGTGAGTGCGATATGGAATTCCATCGTAGGGTCTCGCTTCTTGCAAATCGTCGGGGTGATGCAAGATCGCATGTTCCCCCGCCAGTGCGATTGCCGTCCTGATCCTGGTCAAGCCAAAGCGAGGTCGGGGAATGGCGTCCGGGACAATTCGGGCTCCCCTTCTCGTTTTCGTCGGCAGGTGGACGTGCCCCGTTGATGAAAAGGCCCGAACGTCGCCGTCCGGGCCTTGGTCGCGCTGACCCGGCCGTCGCCGCCGGGGCGAACGACGGCCGGGTGGTTTACAGGTGCATGGTGAACTTGAACATCGCCTGTCCTGCCCGGTAGCCGTGGTTCCACTGGTAGTCGTACACGGTTTCCAGGGACCAGGTGTCGTTGCCGGCAAGCAGGAGACCGGCGCCCACATCGAACACGTTGCGTTGCGGGGTCACGCCGAGTGTGGTGAACGTCGGGCCGCCGCTGGCGAAGGCGGCGGTGTCGCGCATCGTGTTGCCGCTGAACGAATGCAGCCAGTTGACATGCAGCTCCGGGCGGATGATCCGGGTATCGGAAACGCCGAGGTCGCGGGCGAATTTCACCCCCAGGCCGGATTGCGTGAAATAGTGGCGCTGCGCATGGACGTGCAGATCGAGCGCGTCATTGCCCACTTCGGTATAAGCCGGCGTATCCAGGCGGGTGTACTGCAGGGTGCCCATCGGGGTAATGGTGGTGCGCCCGTCACCGACGTGGAAGTGATAGCCGGTGGCGGCCGACGCGGTGTATTGATGGCCGCTGTAGTCGGCGCTGGCATGGCCGCTGAAGCCCGGGAAGGCGACATCGCGCGAGGTCGAGTAGTCGTCCCTGCCGTACACCAGGGAGCCATTGGCGAACCAGGAACGGCCTGGCGCAAAGCCAAGGTAGGCAATCGCCTGATACGACTTGATGTTGCCGTGGCTCATCGCACTGCGGCCGTCCAGTGCCGTATTGGCGTAGCGAACGCCGACACCGGCCGTGGTCGCGCTGCCGAGCGGGATGTCGTACGCAAGCATCGCGCCATCACTGTTGTCGCTATAACCCTCGTAGCCGTTGGCGCTGTCCTGGGTGCCGGCATAGCCAAACGCGGCCCCCCACAACTGCGAGCGTTTCTGCCCTGGTTGGCAGCTGCTGCCGTCTGCGCGGTTTGGCACGTTCCGCTCGTCGGACGGGTCGTTTTGCCTGCATGGCGACGCGGCCTCCGCCAGGTGCGAGTTCAACAGCCCCTGAAATTGCTGGGTCACGCGATAACCGGCCTGGGGTGCAGCGAGGCTGGCGGCGCCGGGTTGGAGCTGCGCCAGGGCATCGGCGACTTGCTGCGCATCCGGCAGCAGGGTGATCGCGGTCAGCAGGGGCGCGGTGACGGGAGCCAGGGGCAGGGCATCGACGACCGGTGCGATGATCGGTGCGGTCGGGTTGCCCACCGGGGCCACGACATCGGCGAGCGGGATCTGGGTCGCCACGATCTGCACCAGGCCATTGGTGGTCGGTGCCGCCGAGAACAGGTAACGGGTGGTGTTGCTGGTCGCGGTCACGGTGCTGCCGCTGGTGCCGCTGGTGGCGTCGACGATGTTGAAGATGCTGCCCACCGGAATCGGCCCGGTGACGGTCACGTTGACCTGCAGCGCATTGCCGATGCTGGCCGCGCCGACCGGCACGATCTTGCCGTACAGCGAGGGGCTGAAGATCGTGGTGTTGATGGTGCCCGCCACCGGGATCGCGAAGGCGCCGGCGACATTCAGGGTGTTGGTGTCCAGCGTGTAGCTGGCCGCATTGGCCTGGCCGGTGATCAGCGCATTGCCGCCCACCACGTTGATCTGCTTCAGCCCGCTCGCCGCACCGACCGCGCCATCGAGGATGCTGTTGTTGTTGAGCGTCAGCGTGCCGGTACCGGCACCGGCCGTGTTGGTGATCGCCGCCTTGACGGTCCGGCCTGCGCCCACGTTGATGAAGCCGTCGCCGGCAAAATCCATGGTCGAGCCGGTGTTGCTGGTGAAGCCGCCGTTGAAGTTGACGGTGCCGGTGCCGGCCACCGAGAACGTCGTCGCGTAGACCGGGCCGTTGAAGGTCACGGTGTTGGCGTTGGTGCCGGCGGAAATGGCGAGGAACGTCGAGCCCGTCGCACCGACGAAACCGGTCACCGTCGAGCTGTCGTTGAACTGGATGCTGGCGGTGTTGGCGGCGTCGGTGGTGATCGCGCCGCCCGGATCATTGCTCGTGTTGATGTCCTGGTTGCCGACCAGCAAGGTTCCCGGCCCTTGCGTATCGACGCCGCTGGTGACGCCGACCGGGCCGACGACGCCGGGCAGCACCACCACTTCGCGTGCCACCGCCAGCGGCAGCCATGCCACCAGGGCCGTACCGAACAGGGGAAGGATCAATCTTTTCTTCATGGGGTCGCCTCAGAGCGGTAGGGTGAGCAGGTTCGCGGTGGTGCCTTGCCTGCTGGGTCAGCAGGAATGTGCGATGCCCGTCGATCCTCGTTTGGCGTATCACCCCGAGGTAAACGTGTTTGACAAGGTAGGGGCGCGGCCTTCGCCCTGTTGGCCGGCGCCATCAGGGCGCCGCTGACGTGTCTTCCGAACGCCTGGTTGCCGAGATCCGGACAAACGCTGCCCGTCCTGCAGCAAGCAGCCGGCGCAGCGGCCCAGGGCCTCTGTCAGTCGGTCGCTCCAAGGGTTTGTCCGGGAGGAGAAGTTGTGACACCGAGTATCGACGTGTTGCCGGGAACCCCGTCGAGGTCACAACAAATAGTTAATACCCTGCCGCGTGACGGGGGCGTGCAAGGTCGTATTCCGGCAGCCCGCCCAGGCCCGCCAACCGGCCCGATGACCATTTGTGCGTGGCTTGCGGCAAGCCGCAGCGCCAAATGGAAAGCGCGGCAGCCTGCTAGGCTCTGCCCGAACATTCCAACGGGAAGCAGTCATGGAACAGGCAATGAAGCGATGCCCGGCGTGCGCCGAAGAGATCCAGGCGGCTGCGCACAAGTGCCGGTTTTGCGGAACGGACATCGACGCCTACGTGGCGGCGCACGAAGCGACGGTGGAGAAGACGCTGTTCTCGGGGCACCCGAAAGTCGTCTACACGTTCGGTCAGTATGTGCTGGCGGTTTGCACGCTCGGCATCGCGTTGCTGGTCTACTGGATCCGCAGCCTGAGCACCACGTTCACCGTCACCACGCAGCGCGTGCAGATCGAGCGCGGGCTGTTCTCCAAGGTGAAGGACAACCTCGAACTGTTCCGGGTCGACCACTTCGACGTGTTGAAGCCGTTCGGCATGCGGCTGCTGGGCCAGTGCCGGGTGCATCTGCACTCGTCCGATCAGGACATGCCGTTGGCGTCCCTGTACGGCATACCGGGGCTCGAGGCGATGGCCGAAACGCTTCGCGATTGCTCGCTGCGCGAGCGTGCCCGCCGCCGTGTGCTGCCGGTGGAGCAGATGTAAGCTGCGCTTGAGTCCGGGACCAAGGGCACGAGGAAGCGACGTGAACCTGGCACCGTTTGACTCGCCCGCTCCCCATCGACAGGAGGCGCCATGGATCCCGACTTCTGGCACCGGCGCTGGCACGAAGGCCGCATTGGTTTTCACCAGGACAGGCCCACGTCGCTGCTGCTGGAGCACTGGCCGGCGCTGGGGCTCGCGCCCGGCAGCCAGGTGTTCGTGCCGCTGGCCGGCAAGTCGCTGGATCTCGTCTGGCTGGCGGCGCAGGGCCACCGCGTGCTGGGGGTGGAGCTGTCGCCGCTGGCGGTGGCGCAGTTCTTCGCCGAGCAGGGGCTGACGCCGCAGCTGCACGACTCGCGCTACGGCCGCCACTACCGCGCCGGCAGCATCGAGTTGATCTGCGGCGACGTGTTCGCCCTCGGCGCCGACGTCCTGGCTGATTGCACGGCGGTCTACGACCGCGCCGCGCTGATCGCGCTGCCACCACTGCTGCGCCGCCGCTACGTGCATGCGTTGTACGCGCTGCTCCCGGCCGGCTGCCGCGGCCTGCTGATCACGCTGGAGTATCCGCAGCACGAGAAGCAGGGCCCGCCGTTTTCCGTGCCGGAAGCCGAGGTGCGCGAACTGTACGCGCGCGACTGGGACGTGCTGGCGCTGGCGCGCCGCGACATCCTTGCGCAGCAGCCGGGCTTCGTCGCGGAAGGCGTGAGCGCGCTGGAGACGGTGGCGTACCTGCTGTCACGGAAAGCCTGAAGCCCGGGGGAAATGGTGCCCTTCGTGTCATGGGACGATGTTTCAGATTTTCGGGACAATTTTTGCGAAATTGTCCCTGGCATCTTTTCCCTGGAGTGCATGCCCATGAATGACATCATCGTCCACAGCATCCCCGGTAGTCCGTTCGGTCGCGCCGTGCTGATGGTGCTGGAAGAGTAAGGGCGCGACGTATCGGTTTGCCGCGGTTGCCGCGGGAACCCTGCGCGGGCCGGCCCATCTGGCGCGGCATCCGTTTGGTCGCGTGCCGGTCATCGAGCACGGCGACTTCAGGCTCTACGAGGCCCAGGCGATCCTGCGCTACGCCGACCGCGCGCTGCCGGGGCCGAGCCTCACGCCGGCGCATCCGCAGGCGGCCGCGCGCATGGATCAGTTGATGAACATCAACGACAGGTACCTGTTCCAGGGGGAGGCCAATGTCATCGCCTTCCAGCGCATTGTCGGTCCGCGCCTGCTCGGCCTCACGCCCGACGAGGCCGCCATCGCCGCCGCCATGCCCAAGGGGCATGCCGTGTTCGAGGAGCTTTCGGATCTGCTCGCCGACCAGCCGTATTTCGCGGGCGATTCGATCAGCTTGGCCGACATCCTGCTGGCACCGCAGCTCGACTTCCTGTGCGCCACGCCCGAATGGGCGCCGCTCGTGGCCGGAAGGGAAAGCCTGCAGAGGTGGCTGGATCGGATGCAGCAACGCCCCAGCATGCGGGCGACGACGTGGGAGCGCGTAGCGGCGATGGCACAGGGCAGTTGACCCGGCCACTCAGGAAAAAAAGGGCAGCTCAGGGCGCGCTTTCTGAAAGCGGCGCCCCGACCCCGATGGCTCCAGTCACGTGTTCGCTTTCAGAATTTTCTCGATGTCTTCCAGGGTCGAGTTGGTCAGTGTCCTGGTCAACTCGCCAGTGATGCGTTTGCTCGTCTCGGCGTGCAGCTGGGGGCGGATCTCGCCCAGCGTTGTCGGGTCGGCAATCAGAAACAGATGCTCGAACTCCTGCTTCAGCGCGGCAGCGTTCAGTCGATTGGCCAGTTGCTTGGCGAATGTGGCCTCACGGGTCTGTTCGGTGCTTGCCTCCGGTGGGCGGTGACCTGAGGGCCCCTGGCCCTGCGCGTCAGGCGCATCGGCGGTGATCAGATCGTCCTGCGTCAACTGCAGGGCGTTCTGCTTGCCGACGTTGTGAAACAGACGCGCGTTGGTTCCATCGGCAACGACGACCCAGGCCCGGCAGGAATGGTGTGCATCGGTTTCTCCTTCCATCCATTGCGACGCACCACAGTGTTGCGCCACCCACTGAGCTTAGCCGTCCCTGTGTGATGGCCCGATAACGGCGCCGGGGGGGGCGCCAGCGTTGCATCCCGCCGCCGCGCTGTGGCCGATTGCCGGTAAAGGCCTATGCTGCAGGGCGATCACGCGCAAGGAGTTCTGCCATGGCTGATATTTCCGGCAAGGCCCGCAATGGGTTTACCTACGAGGGGGACTACCAGCTGCCGAGAGTGGGCCGCGTCCACTGGTCGGTGACATTTCGCCACAACGGCGATTTCGTCGGCATGCGGCATGGTTGCGTGCATGGCATGCAGGACATGCACGGGGAAGCGCTGGAGGAGGCGGTGAAGCGCGACATCGAGGCGGCGTGGACGGAGGCCCGCTGATGATCGCGCTGACCTCGGCCATCGCCAGGGCAGGGTAGTCACGCACTCCCCCGCAGGTGCCGCATCGTTTCAGCGCACTTGCGGCTGCATGTAGCTGTAGCCGCGCTGGCCATGGATCACCGGGTCGGTGACACCGGACAGCGACACCGTCACGTCCGGGTCGACCGCGCTGTCGAGCAGGCCCTGTCCGGCCAGCGCCTGGCTGCCTGCCAGCAACTGCACGCCGGCCTTGCGCAGCGCGTGCACGATAAAGGTGTCCGGGACGCTTTCTCCGCTGGGCCGCGAACGAAATAGTGGTTTCCTTGTCCCTGTTTTTCGGGCTAATACTGCTCGTGCCGGGCCAGCGCCGCATATTTCTTCATGCGCAGATAAGTCAGTTCGCGCATCAATCGAAGGGTCGGTTTCAGCGCGAAGCAGAGCGAGCCGATGACAAACAGCCAGGTGGCGGGCCTCTGCGTGCTGCTCCAGAAGAACATCACGCTGCCGATCAGGAACAGCGTCGCGGCCAGGAAATCCACTGTCGTGTACCAGACTTCATAGATGGCATAGATCCGTTCGTGCTCGGGGCTTGCGCTGTTGTTTTGCGGTTGAAAGATTTTCATTCGGGTTGACCATGTCTTTTCCGGCGCAACCCATGACTATACGCCCGCGAACCAGGGCCGATTGTTGCAAGAGGGGAAGTCATCACCTGCCGGCGGCGGCTCCGACCCATGCCGCGAAAGAAAATGGCTGCGTAATATTGATTTGGCCCATAAACAGTAGTGTTGCCAGAGCCCTTCGACTTCGCTGCGCTCAGGGCGAACGGGCTTTCGTACTATTTGCGGGCCCGGTCAATAGTGACACGGCTGCCTTCTGTCGTTGGGCGACGTCGAAACCGTGGCAGTTCCAACGTACCGCCTGGCGCAGGAGGCGGCACATGAGATTTCAGGAACATTTTCCGCCTTGCACAGCCCACTGCGCGCCCCGCCGGCTGCTACCCTTCGAGCATGATCAGAGCATGGAATGCCACGACGGCTCGCCGTCTCGGCCTGGCCCTTTTCGCTGTCGGCCTGCTGGCCCTGGGCGGCTGTGCCACCGCGCCGCCGCGCAACAGCCAGAACATCTGCGCGGTCTTCGACCAGTACCCCCACTGGTACCGCGATGCGCGTGACGCGCAGAAGCGCTGGGGCACGCCGGTGAACGTGCTGATGGCGTTCGTGCAGCGTGAATCCGGGTTTCGCGAAAAGGCGCGTCCGGCCCGGCCGCGTTTCCTGTTCATTCCGCTGCCGCGCCGGTCCAGCGCCTATGGCTATGCGCAGGCGCAGGATCCGGTGTGGCAGGAGTACCGGAAAGCGAACGGCCGCTGGTTCAAGAGCCGCAAGGACATGGACGATTCACTGGATTTCCTCGGCTGGTATACCGACCGGATCCATCGCGAGCTGGGCATCTCCAAGTGGGACCCCAGACACCTGTATATCGCCTATCACGAAGGTATCGGCGGATACCGTAGCGGCCACTGGCGACACGACCGCCACCTGCTGCAAACCGCCGACGGTGTCGACCACCTTGCCCGCGAATACGGCGCCCAGCTCCGGCGTTGCGAGTAAGCGCGCGGCGCGCTGCCTGCGCGGATGGATCCGGTCCCGAAACCGGGGGCAGCGTGCGCTTCAAGGCGTTGTTTCGAGATGAACCGGCGCGACTACCGGTCGCCCTTGCTCTGTCAGGACACGGGGATACTTCAGTCGGTGATAGAGTGCTTCGCGTTTCTTCGATGCCACGACAGAGCGAGCGACGTGATGACGACCCAGGCACCCTATCCGATCGGCACACCCGGAACGCCGTGGGGCACGGCGGAAGTCGCTGCCTGGCGGTCGCGGCAGACCATCAAGCGCAGCTACCGGGCGGACGTGCTGAGCGTGATCGAGACCCTGCGCGAGCGCTTCGATGTGGTGGAGTACGGCCAGCTGGATGACCGCTCCGACAACTACCCGCTGCTGGCGATCAAGAGCCGCCACTGGCGCGACGAACGGCCCTGCGTGCTGGTGACCGGCGGCGTGCATGGCTATGAAACCAGCGGCGTGCACGGCGCACTGCAATTCGTCGAGCTGCACGCGTCGAGCTATGCCGGGCGGATCAACCTGATCGTGGCGCCGTGCGTCAGCCCCTGGGGCTACGAGCGGAGTCATCGCTGGAACGCGAATGCGATCGACCCGAACCGTTCGTTCCGCGCCGACAGCCCGGCGCAGGAAGCGGCGGCCCTGATGCGCCTGGTCGCCCCCTTCGGCGATCGTGTGCTCGTGCATGTCGATCTGCATGAAACCACCGACAGCGACGAGTCCGAGTTCCGCCCGGCGCTGGCCGCCCGCGACGGCGTGGCGTACGTGCCGGGCGAGATCCCCGACGGCTTCTATCTGGTCGACGACAGCGAGCATCCGCAACCGGCGTTCCAGCAGGCGGTGATCGCGGCGGTGGCGAAAGTCACCCACATCGCCCAGGCCGATCGGCACGGTGAGATCATCGGTTCGCCGATGGTCGCGCCGGGCGTCATCGAGTACGCGCTCGAGCAGCTTGGCCTCTGCGCGAGCATCACCGGCGCACCGTACAAGACGACCACCGAGGTCTATCCCGACAGCCCGCGGGCCACGGCCGAGCAATGCAACGCCGCGCAGGTGGCGGCGGTGTGTGCGGCGATCGATTTCGCGCTGGCGCATCCGGCGAGGGCGTCAGTCGCACGGTAAATCCACCGATCAGGGCGGCGTTCGTACTGACCGTCGATGGCGGGGCAGTCATTCCGTTGACTGCCCGTCACCGGTATGGCCGGTGATGGATCCTTCCGGCGCAACCCGCGTTATGACGATGCCGCGCCCGATGTCGCGTCGGGTGCCGCGCTCGGGTTACCGGCAAAATCGACCACCAGGGTCACCCGGCGGTTGGGCATCCCTTCGTCGTGCGTCTTGCCCGGATCGACCTGGCGGTTCACCGCCTCGCCGTAGCTCACCGTGCGCACCTTGTCCGCGGACAGCCCGTCCGTGTTGACCAGGTAGTCGCGCACGGCATCCGCGCGCTTCATGCCCAGGCGCCGGTTATAACCCGCAGAACCGGCCGGATCGGCAAAGCCTTCGACCGTGACCAGCGCGTCGGGATGGTGCTGGCTGATCACTTTGGCGAAGTCGTCGAGCAGGGGCTTGTCCTCGTCGCGCAATGTCGCCTCATTGAAGGCGAAGTGCGCGATCGAGTCCACTCGCACGCGGCCGCCCATTTCGGCGATCTTGGCATCGTATGCGGCGAACTTCTGCTGCATTTCCTGCGTCAACGCATCGAGTTGCTGCTGCTGTTTCTGGTCGTTGGCGCGAAGCTCGGCAATGGCAGCGTCGTAGTCCGTTTTTTTCACGTACTGGCTGCAGCCACTCAGTGCGATGGCGGTAAAGCCCAGTGCAACGAATGCGATGCGCGATAAGGTGCTGACCATAAGTCTTCTCCTTTTCATCAGGGTGATGGCATCATCGCCATCGGATTTCCGGACCCTCGGTTGTCGCCCCCTGCAGCACCCATTCTCGGTCCAGTGAGATGAACAAAGCTAGCCTGCCCCTCACGCGGGAGTCTTGACCTGGATCAACTACCTGGTGTAGGGGCGGGCGGAACAGGTCATCGACCGAGGGTCGGCGGCCCACCCTTTCCCCGCACTGCTCCACCGGAAACGCCCGATGCTTCGCGACGCGACACCCGCCGACTTCGCCGCCATCCTCGATCTCAACGAGGCTTTCGTGGCCGTACTCAGTCCGCTGGATGGCGAACGCCTGGCGCGGCTGCATGCGCAGGCGGCGCTGCACCGGGTGATCGAGCAGGACGGTCGGATCGAGGCGTTCCTGCTGGCCTTGCGCGAGGACGCGGACTACGACAGTGCGAATTACCGGTGGTTTGCGCGGCACTATCCGCGCTTCCTGTATGTGGATCGCATTGTGGTCGCCGGCACGATGCAGGCACGCGGTGCCGGCCGCAGGCTTTACGGCGACGCCCATGCGCTGGCGTTGCGGCACGCGGTGCCGTTGCTCACCTGCGAGTTCGACCTCGTGCCGCCCAACCCGGCGTCCGCACGCTTTCATGCCCGGCTCGGATTTCACGAAGTCGGCCGGCAGCAGCTCGCCGGCGGCAGCAAGACCGTCTCGCTGCAGGCACTCGATGTCGCCGCGGGCCATGCTTGTCTGGGAGAGGGCGGCGTCGATTAGACTCAAGGGAAAGCAGTCCGTCCCTGGGTCTGCGAAGCGAAGCCCGACGGAGATCCTCGCGCATGCCTGCAGATTTTTCCGACCTGTGCATCGAGCTGGCGGAGGTCGTTTTGCCGGCCGGCAATTTCCCCGAAACGCTGCGCTTTTTCATCGGGGATCTGGGTTTCCGTCTCGACAGCATCATCCCTGCCGACAATCCGCGGATGGCCCAGCTGAGCGGCCACGGCCTGCGGCTGCGGCTGGATGCCGCCTGCAGCGGCGATCCGGGCGTGATCCGGCTGGGCACCGCGCACGACGGTGGCCGCGAGGCGATCGTCGCTCCCAACCGCACGCGTATCGAGTTCGGGCCTGCACGGCCCGCGCTGCACTTGCCCGCGCTGCAGGCGAGCCTGTGCATCCAGCGCCTCGACGGCGGGCACGACGACTGGAAGTGCGGCCGCGCCGGCATGCACTACCGCGACCTGATCCCGGGCCGGCAGGGCGGCCAGTTCATCGCCTCGCACATCCGCATCCCCGCCGGTGGCCCGGTGGGCGACAACGTGCATTACCACGATATCCGCCTGCAGCTCATCTACTGCCATCGCGGCTGGGTGCGTCTGGTGTATGAAGACCAGGGCGAACCGTTCGTGATGCATGCCGGCGACTGCGTGCTGCAGCCGCCGCAGATCCGGCATCGGGTGCTGGAGGCTTCCGCCGGGCTGGAGGTCATCGAGATCGGCAGTCCGGCCGAGCACATGACCCATCTGGATCACGCGATGACGCTGCCGACCGGCCGCGCTCTGCCGCAGCGCGCCTACGGCGACGGCCAGGCTTTCGTGTTTCACCAGGCGGCGCAAGCGCGCTGGCGTCACGACCACGATGCCGGCTGGCAGGTGCGCGATCTCGGCATCGCAGGTGCCACCGGCGGACTGGCCGGTGCCCGCGTGGTGCGCTGGGCGGGCGGCGCACCACGGGACAGTGTGGCGACGCGGCAGGACAGGACCTTCGCCTTTGCCTTCGTGCTGCAGGGAAACATGAGCCTGCATGTCGATCAACTGCCCGCTACGCGCCTGTCGCCGGGCGATGCGTTCGTCATCCCGACCGGCATGCGGCAGCGCTTCGCCGACTGTTCCGGCGACTGGGAACTGCTGCAGGTGTTTTTGCCGGCGTAGCCATCGGTAAGGCAACGGATTGAGGGATGAGCCCGGCCTTCATCCGGCGCGCCGGTGACAGGAACGGACGGCGCACATGCGATCGCACTCGCCGCTTTTGCGCGGCATCGGTGGACGGGGCGCGCCCGGGGTGGGGACATAAAAAAACCCGCAGAGGGGAGTCTGCGGGTTCGGGGGGTTCCATCTGGTGCGGGGCGCAGGAGGGGGCCTGGCCAAGCGGGGGAAGGATGTCTCACGACACGGGCTTACTGTACTGGACAGTTCGTTAATGAAGTGTAAGCGGATTTCTGCGGTAGCGGCCATGCCTTGCCGGGGCCGGAAGCATGCTTGGTTGGCGCTATCGTGCCCGGGCCGACACGCGGCCTTGTGTTCCGGCGCAACCAAGCGCGCGCGCGGAAGGCGGGTTTACCGCACGACTGGTGCGATTGCGCGAGGCCTGTCCGCAACGAGCCTCGCGGTTTGACAGCGTACTCGCCGCAGATTGCGAGAACGCGATCACTGGGGAGTGAAACAGTCGTTGACGCCATCATTTGAAAAAATATATCGTTCAGGGGTCCACCTTGCACCAGACAGGTGGACGATTTCGCCGGGGTGGCGTCGGGGCAAGCTATACGTCATCTCAGCCGGTCAGGGTTGCGCCCATGGGGAAGCTTCGGGGGAAGCGGGGGCCGCCGTTGCCGGATCAAGCGGGATCGCCCGTGCATTACGTTCGGCGCGCTTCAGGCGCAACCCTCCTCATGTGGTCGGTCTGGCCGCATGGGTCCGTTAATGCTCAAAATCCATGGGGATTCACATGTCGAAATATTCGAAGCACAGCTTGTTGAAAGCCGTCGCGGCGACGGCCTTGATCAGTCTGACTGCCGGAGCTGCCGCATTGGCCAGCGGCGGCAATGAGTTCGTGCCGCAAACACAGAACCCTTATTCGCCCGCTTACGGGCATGAATACCGCCACGGCGTGTTGCCCACCAGGGAAGCTCATGACCGGATGAAGCAGTACGAGGCGCTGCACTCGGCGGGCGGGAAAACCGGCGGCAGCTCGAAAACGCTCAGCTACGGCGGCGGCGTCGACGGCATCGGCGTCACCAGCGGCACCCCGAAGGTGTATCTGGTCGTCTACGGCAGCCAGTGGGGCAGCGCCGGTACCGATGCCAACGGCAACATGACTTTTACCGGTGACCCGGTCGGCGCCTTGCCTTACCTGCAGAACCTGTTCAAGGGCCTGGGCACCGGTGGCGAGCTGTGGTCGGGCACGATGACCCAGTATTGCGACGGCGCCGGTGTGGCCACCGGCGCCACCTCCTGCTCGTCCAGCGCCGCGCACGTGGGTTATCCGACCGGCGGCAACCTGGCCGGCATCTGGTACGACAATTCGGTGGCCTCGCCGTCCAATGCCACCGGCACGCAGCTGGCGCAGGAAGCGCTCGACGCCGCCGCTCACTTCGGCAATACCACCGCGGCTTCCAACCGCTACGTGCAGTACGTGATCCTGTCGCCGACCGGCACGCATCCGGATGGCTTCAACACCTCGACCGGCCAGTTCTGCGCGTGGCACGACTGGCAGGGTGACGGCTACTCGGTCACCTCGACGGTCGGCGACGTCGCCTTCACCAACATGCCCTACGTCTACGACATGGGCACCAGCTGCGGCGAGAACTTCGTCAACGCCGGATCGGCCGGCATTCTCGATGGCTTCTCCATCGTCGAAGGCCACGAATACGCCGAGACCGTGACCGACCAGAATCCGGCCGGCGGCTGGACCAACCACGTCAAGGGTTCCAGGAGCAAAGGCCAGGAGAACGGCGACGAGTGCGCGTGGATCAGCTCCGGCCAGGGCGCTTCGGCGAACGTGGTCATGAACAGCGGCACGTTTGCGATGCAGAGCACCTGGTCGAACGACACCGTCGAGTGCGATATCTCGCACCCGATCGTCCTGTAACGGCAATGCGTGCATAGGGTACGGTCCGGGCCGGATCGGCACCGCGCCGATGCACGCACAGCAGGTGCATCCGGCAAATCCCATGGCCCGATCGGCAACGATCGGGCCATTTTTGTTTTTCGCGGATGGCCGGCGAGGGCGGCTTCGCTTGTCACGAGGCTGCGGTTGGTCGAGCATCATCACGGTCACCGCCTTCATGCGGCAAGCAATCGATCCCGCCGATCCGTGACGCTTCTCCGCCAACCCTGTGGATACACCCGTGAATGCATCGTTGTCCCCGATCGGGAAGTTGCTGCTGATCATTGCCGGCAGCGTGTCGCTGGCGCTGGGCGTCATCGGATTGCTGTTGCCGGTGATGCCCACCGTACCGTTCCTGCTGGTGGCGGCCGCGTGCTGGTCGAAGGCGTCGCCGCGGCTGCATCGCCGGCTGCTTGCCTTGCCGCGGATCGGACCGATGATGGCGCAGTGGGAGCGCGACCCGGTATTGCCATGGCGGATCAAGCTGCTCTCGATCGGCGTGATTGTCCTGTCGCTGGTCGTTCCGATGTGGCTGGCGCACGATCACGCATGGCTGCCGTGGCTGTTTGCCGGCATCGCGGTGATTGCGATCATCGTCGTGCTGCGCATGCCCGGGGCAGGCAGCGGGTCCGACACGGGGCCGACAAGGGCGGGCCGTTGATCGACGGCAGCGAAAAACACGTCGCCGGTGAAACGCGTATTGCAGTCCGCTAGTCTATGGATTGGACCCACGAGCGGCAGTGTCGCCAGCACCTTTCGACTTCGCTGCGCTACGCTCTGGGCGAACGGGCTTTCGTACGCTGTACCGGCTCGATCAACAGGCATGGGTTTTCGCAGGATGTCGTCATGATGATTTCGATCTCGTTCCCGTCGGGCCGGCGCTTGCGGCGCGGCGCCGCCTGCATGCTGGCCGTGGTGCTGGCGAACGGTGCCGCGCTGGATGCACGCGCGGCGGCACTCGCCACGGTACCCACGGCTCCGCGCGTGCAGGTAGCTGCCGGCGCCATCGAAGGCAAGCTGGCGCGGGTCGACGGTGTGACGCTGCGCGAGTTCCAGGGCATTCCCTACGCGGCACCGCCGGTCGGGGCGCTGCGCTGGAAGCCGCCGCAGCCGGTGGCGCACTGGGACGGCACGCGCCAGGCGCGGCAGTTCGGGCCGCGCTGCATGCAGCTGCCGCTGTTCAGCGACATGGTGTTCCGCGCCAGCGGCATGAGCGAGGACTGCCTGTACCTCAATGTGTGGGCGCCGGCCAGTTTCACCGCAGCCCGCAAGCCCGCGAAGCTGCCGGTGCTGGTGTATTTCTACGGCGGCGGTTTTGTCGCCGGCGACGGCTCCGAGTTGCGTTACGACGGCGCCAGTCTCGCGGCACGGGGCATCGTCACGGTGACGGTGAACTATCGCCTCGGGGTGTTCGGTTTCTTCGCACTGCCGGCGCTGGCCGAGGAGTCGCCCCAGCACGCGGCCGGCAACTACGGCCTGCTCGACCAGGTCGCGGCGTTGGGCTGGGTGCAGGCGAACATCGCGGCATTCGGCGGCGATCCGGCGAAGGTGACGATCGCCGGCGAGTCGGCCGGCTCGATCTCGGTGAGCGCGCTGATGACCTCGCCGTTGTCGAAGCATCTGTTCGTGCGTGCGATCGGCGAGAGCGGCGCGCTGATCGCGCCGATCGCACCGCTGACGCTGGCGCAGGCGCAGCAGCGCGGCACCGCGTTCGCCGGCAAGGTCGGCGCCCGTTCGCTGGCCGACCTGCGTGCCATGCCGGCTGCACAGCTGCTGCAGGCCACCAGCGACCAGCAAGGCGATGCCGATCCCGATATCGATGGCTGGTTCCTCACCGAACCACCGGCGACGACGTTTGCCCGCGGCGCGCAGGCGCACGTGCCGCTGCTGCTGGGATCGAATTCGCAGGAGGGTTTCTACACCGCGATCCTGAAACAACAGTCGCCGACGCCGGCGCATTATCGCGCGGCGCTGCAACGCCTGTTCGGCGCGCAGGCCGGGCGCGCGCTGGCGCTGTACCCCGGCGGTAGCGCGGCGGAGGTGATGCGTTCGGCCACGGCGCTGGCCGGCGACCTGTTCATCGCCCACACTACGTGGCGCTGGATGGACTTGCAGCGTCGCACCGGCAAGGCGCCGGTGTACTTCTACTACTTCGCCCAGCCGCGTCCGGCCAAGCGGCATCCCGCGCCGGGCGAGCGGCCCGATGTCGGCGCGGTGCACAGCGGCGAGATCGAGTACGCGCTGGGCAACCTCGACACCAACCGGGTGTACGCATGGACGCCGGCTGATCATCGGGTGTCGAAGACGATGGAGGGCTATTTCGCGCAGTTCATCCGCACCGGCAATCCGAACGGCGCGGGCCTGCCGCACTGGCCCGCGGTGCGCGCATCCGGCGGTGGCCTGCTGCGTCAGGTCATCGGCGTACACACCCATACCGAGGTCGATCGCGGCGCAGCACGGCAGGCCTTCCTGCAGCAGTTTTTCGCGACGCATGCGAGTGTGTTCTAGCGCAGTGTCCGGACCCGCTGTCATCGCCCCAAGTCTCGCGTTCGTGCATCCCTGTCCATCTACCGGCTGGCCCCGATGAAATCACTGTCGCCGTTCACCGCGCTCTGCGCTGTCCTCGCCATGGCGTTCGCCCATACTGCGGTGGCCGGCAAAGCCGATCCGCACAAGACCCGCGCCTATATCGATCACGCCTGGGGCACGCTCACGCGTTCGATGGACGATTGCTCGGCGCTGGCCGACAGCAAGGTCGGTACCCGCGCCGTGCTGTATCTGCCGGCGGATCTGCCGAAGCCTGCGCGGATCGATGCGATCAGCCGCCACTGCCACGTCGACGTGCGGGTGCTGCCGCGGGTCATCGACCGGCTCGGCGATTTCTCGCCCACGCAACTGCCGCAGCAGGGGCTGCTGTACCTGCCGCATCCGTATGTGGTGCCGGGCGGTTTCTTCAACGAGATGTACGGCTGGGACAGCTATTTCATCGTGCTCGGGCTGGTTGCCGATCATCGCGAGGCGATGGCGCGTGGCATGGTCGACAACGCGCTGTTCGAGGTCGCGCACTACGGCGCGGTGCTCAACGCCAACCGCACCTATTACCTCACGCGCTCGCAGCCGCCGTTCCTGTCATCGATGATCCGCGCAGTGCTCGACGATCCGGCCAGCTTCCGCGACAAGGCCGACGCGCGCGCATGGCTGCGAAAGGCCTATCCGCTGGCTGTGCGCGACTACTCCACGTGGACGCGCAAGCAGCATCTGGCCGGGGCCACCGGCCTGGCCCGCTACTACGACTACGGCGGCGCCGCTCCGGTACTGGAGATGAAAAGCAGCACCTACCTGCGCGGGGTGATCGACTGGCTGCTGGCGCATCCGTCGCAGGATCGCGGCTATCTGGTCAAGGCATCGCAGCATCCGGACGCCGCCGAGAGAGCCCGCCTGAAAACCACCAGCTGCGACGTGCAGGGAGGCACTAGTGTCGCGGGAGGCAGGAAGCCGGGAGCGACCGACGTGCAGGGAGGCACTAGTGTCGCGGGAGGCAGGAAGCCGGGAGCGACCGACGTGCAGGGAAGCACTAGTGTCGCGGGAGGCAGGAAGCCGGGAGCGACCGACGTGCAGGCTTCGACGGTGTGCGCGGGCGCGTGGTCGAAGGGTTATCGCCTCAGCGCCGACTTCTACCGCGGCGACCGCGCGATGCGCGAGTCGGGCTTCGACACCACCTTTCGCATGGGCCCGTTCGGCGGCTCCACCCACCACTACGCGCCGGTGGATTTGAACAGCCTGCTGTACCGCTACGAGACCGACCTGCACGACTTTGCCGTGCAGCTGGGGCTGACGGCGGATGCGCAGCGCTGGGCCGCTGCCGCCGCCGCGCGCCATGCGGCGATCGACAAATACCTGTGGCGGCCCGAGCGGGGCCTGTACATGGACTACGACTTCGTCGCCGGCAAGCCGTCCGACTACCCATTCGTCAGCACCTACTATCCGCTGTGGGCCGGCGTGGCATCGAAGGCGCAGGCCGCCGCGCTGCGCGGCCACCTGGGCCTCTTCGAGAAGATGGGCGGCCTGCAGATGAGCGACCACGACAGCGGTGCGCAGTGGGATGCGCCGTTCGGCTGGGCGCCCACCAACTGGCTGGCCGTGGCCGGCCTCGATGCCTACGGCTATCACGGCGATGCGCGCCGTATCGCACGCGAATTCACCGCCACCATCGACCGCAGCCTCGCCGCCGACGGCACCATCCGCGAGAAATACAACATGGCCAGCGGCAATGCCGATGTGACCATCCGCGCCGGCTACAAGGCCAACGTGATCGGCTTCGGCTGGACCAACGGGGTGTATCTGAAGATGCAGCAGCTGCTGCATGAGCCGCACCACGCCCATTGATAATAAAACCGTGCGCGCAGCGCACCCCATCGCCTCCTCCCCCTTGGGGGAGGATTGAGGAGGGGAGGTCAAGTTGCCGCCATGCCCCCGACAGCCGCGCGCAGTACACGCCATCGGGAGATCAAGAGCGCCCCCACCCCGGCCCTCCCCTGCAAGCAGGGGAGGGAGGCCGGCAGCGAGTAGCGAGGTTGGGGTGAGCCGGCAAGCAAACCCCAACGTTTGGGACGCGTGGTGCGTGGTGTGGAATGTTGGGCAGCCCAACCTATGCGCTGAGGTTGCCCCTGCGGTTTCCATCACACGGTCTCGACGCGGTCGGGAGGCACCATTGCCATCTACGTTGTCGTTGCGTCGACGCCGTCCACGGAGAACCTGTCCATGCTCATGACCATTCTGATAATCGTACTTGTGCTGGCACTCATCGGCGGCTTGCCGACCTGGCCGCATTCGCGCTCGTGGGGCTATGGGCCCAGCGGTATTCTGGGCCTGATCCTGGTGATCCTGCTTGTGCTGTGGCTGCTTGGCCGATTGTGAGGCGAGCCGCGGGCCGGGCACAATGCGGGTGAAGTCGCCGACGCGCGGTGCCGACGGCGAGCGCGAAACCATTTGAGGCGGAGGGCGGTTTTGTTTTTTCTTGCACGGGCCGCTCACATAGGCCGGTTCGGGTTCATGGCGTAATGGCCATGGACCAGGCACCGCGGCGTTGCGGCCCTGCCTCAACCGCCGCCCTTGCGCGGTCGGCGCGGCCCCGGTGCGGAGTGGCGTCCCTGTGCGGCGTCGATCTGATCGATCCAGCCGGCGCGGGACTGCGCGAACGCATCGGCGTAGGGCACGTAAGGCTTGATGTCGAGGATCGGCGTGCTGTCCAGCAGATCGATTCCGCGCACGCGCAACGCGTGTCCGTCGACGGCTACCAGCTCGACCGCGGACAGGCCGATCGGGTTGGGGCGATGCGGCGAGCGGGTGGCCAGCACGCTGCGCTTGCCGCCACCGCGCGGCGGCCGCACTTCGGGTTTCCAGCCCTCGCTGCGATGGAACACGAACACCAGCCAGATCCGTTCGAAGCCGGCCAGGTCGCGAAACGCCGCCGCGGGGAAACCGGGCACGAACTCGATGACCGCTTCGGCCGCATCCCCGCTTGCGGTGCCTTGCACCACCGTGGCCTGATGCGGTGCGTCGATGCGCTGCGCGTAGGGCGAGCGGACGAAGGCGATCGGATGGCAGGGATACGCACTGGCGTCGTCGTGCATGGCAATCCGGGGAGCGGCAGTGGCGGGGATTATCCCACTGCCGCGCCGACTGCGATCAGCGCGTGCCGCCTCGTGTGCGGAGCCTGCCGGCGCGGCCGCGCTTTCCAAATGCGGCCCGCACGCGCACCATGCTGGCCCGGCTACCAGTGATGCGCGCATGAGCAGTTTCGACGACGACTTCGAGCAAGACCACGACCACGACTTCGACGAGGACGGCGACGATTCGCTGGAGGCGCGGGTCTGGCAGTTGCTGCAGCTGATCAACCCGGGCGACGAGGAAGCCGCGCTGCAGCAGTTCGCCGACTATCGCGAGGCGGTCGCCGGGGTCGATCCCGATGACGTGGTGCCGATCGCGGTGATCGGCCGGGTGATCGACTGGCGCTCCGGCTTCATCGTCGACGCGCACGACCTGCGTTCGCTGGTGCAGGCGATCGACGAGCTGACCTCGCGCTGGAACCTGGCGATCGACTGGAATGGCGATCCGGATGACGACGAATTCTTCGACGACCTCGACGCGGCCGCGTTGTTCGCGATTGCCCACGACCGCCTGGCCGAGTTCGGCTACACGCTGTGGGCGTGGGAAACCGAGGGCGACAGCTATGCCGGCTGGATCACGCTGACGCGCGACCGCGAACCGTTGCGCGAACTGGCCACGGCGCTGGAGATCAACTTGCGCCTGGGCAGTGAAGTGAGCTGAGCAGCCCGGCCGACCAATGCCCGACAGGCTGCTCGTGCGCTCAGGGCGCGTCGGCGGGTTCGTCGTCGAAGCCGGTATAGCCCTCGGGGAAGATCGGCGTGCCGTCGTCCTCCAGCCCCGACATGTCGGCCAGCGCCTTGGCGGCGGCGGCCTCGGCGACGTCCTTGGCGCGGAAGCTGCGGTTTTCGCAGATCGCGAAGTAGATCGGGAAGCCGTGCCGGCGCGGGGTGATCGCGAGGTACGCGGTATAGCGCGAGCCTTCGAGCGTGGCGCCGGAGCGGGCAAGGTAGTTGTCGAACTCGCGCTCGGCCATGGTCGTCGACTCCGGTCGGAAAGCGTGCAGTGTATAGCGTCGCCACCGTGGCCCATCATGGCGCGATGACTTGTGCCGACCTGCCATGCTGCGCGCGACGGCACACTGGATGCCGACGAGGTCGCATCGTTTTCGCTGCGTAATCGCATGGACTCGCCCCCGTAGGAGCGCGCTTGCGCGCGATGCTCTTTGCAAGGGCTGGAGCAAGAGCATCGCGGCTGAAGCCGCTCCTGCCAAAGAGCCATCGCGTGCAAGCGCGCTCCTACGGGTTTGCCAGCAGCCTCTGGGTTGATGTTGCCCTCGGGCGCGGCGCGGTAGCATCATCCTCGGCACCGGTCAGCGGAGACAGCGCCATGCTCACGCCCGTCAGCATCGATTGTCCGTATTGCGGCGAGTCGATCGAGATCCTGATCGATGAATCGGTCGCCCCTCAGCGCTATATCGAGGATTGCCAGGTGTGCTGCCGGCCGATCACCGTGCGGGTGGAGATCGATGCCGACGGCGAGTTGCTGGTGGCGGCAACCGGCGAGAACGACGTCTGAGTGGACGGGATGGCCGCCAATGGCCAGCGTGCATTCGCGCTCAGGGGGCGTTGGCCGCCGCGGTGCGCACGGTATCGCAGGCGAGATACGGCGAGGAACTCAGCCAGCGCGCATCGGGATAGTAGGAGAACACGTACTGACCGCCCTTCAACGTGTCGATCAGCGGTCGTGCCACGGCGGTGCGCACGGCCGGGCAGCCCCAGCTGCGGCCGATGCGGCCCTCGCGTTTGGCGAACGCCCGGCTCACGTAGCTGGCGCCGTGGATCACCAGGGCGCGTTCCAGGGCGTGGTCGTTGGTGCCCGGTTCCAGACCGGCCAGACGCAGCGAGTAGCCGTTGTGCCCTTCGTAGGTGTCCAGCGTGCGGAACAGGCCGAGGCTGGATTCGAGGCTGCCGTCACGGTTGGAGAAGTGGCGGGCCAGATTGTTGCCGGTGTTGCGGCCGTGCGCCACCAGCACGTTGAACAGCAGCTTGCGCCGTGCCAGGTCGAACACCCACAGCCGAGGGCGGGTGGACGGCAGCGAGTAGTCGATCACCGCCAGCCGGTCGGAGGCGGGCTGGCCATGCGCCACCGCGCAGCGCGTGGCGTCGAGTGCCAGGCCGAGCACTTTCGGATTGGCCTGCGGCGCCAGCCGCTGCAAGGCATCGAGCAGCGTGGCATCGGTCGCGTGCGCGGCGGGTACGGCGCAGGCGGCGGACAGCAGGAGGGCGCAGATGGCATGGCGCAGGCAGGGCATCGGCGGTTCGGGTGGCCAGAAAAATCCGCAGCCTAGCAGCGCTCCGTTAAGGAGTTGTCAAGCGGCCCGGCCATCCAGGCTCGGCAGGGCCAAGGGGCGCGACCCGCTGCCGCAGCGGCTTGCGTCGCGCAGTGCATGTGCTAAGACAGGAACGGAGATCGAGGCCGACGGGAGAAAGTGCAGTGGCGATCCGCAATCGATCGCGCATGCGTTGGGCATGGATGGGCTTGCTGCTGATCCTGGCCGCATCGCTGCAAGCGCAGCCGCCACCGGATCCGGTGGCCGGACAGATCCGCGAGCGCATCGAGCAGTGGCGCAGCACGACACCTGCGGCCACGGGCACCCTGTCGGAAGCCGAGGCGCAGTTCTACGAACAGCATGCTTTCGCGCCCGCCTGGGGGCGTGCCGATACGGTCGAGCAGTTGCTGCTTGCGCTGCAAGGCATGACCGACGACGGGCTCGATCCGCAGGATTACGGTTTGTCGCAGCTGGCGCAGGGGCAAGCTGCGCTGGCCGCGGCCACGCCGCAGCAGCGTGCGCAGTTCGACCTGCTAGCCACGGAAGCCTATCTCAGCGCCCTGATGGATCTGCAGCGCGGCAAGGTCGACCCGGCCACGCTGGACCCGCACTGGAATTTCGATGCGCACCAGCTCGATCCCGTCCAGGGCGTGCAGGCGGCGCGGGCGGCGGTGGACGAGGGGCGCGTGGCGGAGAGCTTCGAGCGTGCCCGCCCGCAGCACCCGATCTATGCGCGCCTGCGTGCCGCGTTGGTGCAGCTGCTCACCCTGGCGGCGCAGGGCGGCTGGCCGTCGATACCGGCCGGTGCCGTACTCAAGCCGGGGATGGACGATCCACGGGTGCCGCTGCTGCGCCAGCGCCTGCAGCTGGGCGGTTACCTGTCCGCAACGCAGCCGCCGGGCGAGCACTACGACGCGGCGCTGGTCGATGCCGTGCGGCGTTTCCAGCAGGCGCAATACCTGCCAGCCGACGGTGTGCTGGGCGAGGCCACGCGCGCGGCACTGGACGTGCCGGTGAGCGCGCGCATCGACCAGCTGCGGGTGAACCTGGAACGCGCGCGCTGGCTGCTGCACCACCTGCAAGGGAACTTCGTGGTGGTCGACATCGCCGGCTACCAGGTGACCTACTACCGCGACGGCGCGCCGGTATGGCGCTCGCGCGTACAGGTGGGCAAGCCCTACCGCAGGACGCCGGTATTCAAGTCGCAGATCACCTACCTCACGCTCAACCCGACCTGGACCGTACCGCCCACCATCCTGCGCCACGACATCCTGCCCAAGCTGCGCAAGGGCCTGGGTTATCTTGCCGCCAACCGGCTGCGCGTGCTGGACAGCCAGGGGCGGCCGGTGGCGCCGTCCAGCGTGGACTGGAACCACCCGCGCGGCATCGTGCTGCGCCAGGACGCGGGCCCCGGCGGCGCGCTGGGCCGGCTGGCAATCCGGTTTCCCAACGACTACTCGGTGTACATGCATGACACCCCGCACAAGGAACTCTTTGCGCGCGAGCGGCGCGCCTTCAGCTCCGGCTGCATCCGGGTCGAGCGGCCGCGCGAACTGGCCGTGCTGCTGCTGGACGATCCGCAACAGTGGAGCCGCGCCGCGCTCGACCGCGCGATCGACACCAACCAGACGCAGACGGTGAGCCTGCGCCGGCCGGTACCGCTGCTGCTGGCGTACTGGACGGTGCACCTGGATGACGACGGCACGCTCGGTTTCCGGCCCGACATCTATCGGCGCGATGCGGCCGTGCTCGCCGCACTGAACCGCCACCAGCCGATGGCGGCAGGCGACCTCGTCCAGCCCTGAGCGCGCGCAGGGAGCATGGGTCCGGGTACGCGGCGCGGCTCAGCCGGCCAGCGCCACGCTGTCGACGATGCCGATTCCGCGCGCGTCCAGCGCCGCGCGCGTGGGCGCGTCGCCGGCCGGCGTCACCGGGCGACTGAGATCCCACAGCAGGTGCGTGCGAAAACCCAGCGCGGCGGCGTCCTGCGCCGTCCACAGCACGCATACGTCACGCGCCAGCCCGCACACGAAGACCTCGTCCACGCCGCGCCCGCGCAGCCAGCCGGCCAGCCCGGTATCCGGGCGGTGGCCGTGCGGTCCGACGTTCTCGCGGAAACCGCTGTACGAATCCACGCGCGCATCGCTGCCCTTGCGCAGGATCAGGTCCAGCGGCGACCAATCGATGGCCGGATGCAGCGCCGCACCCGGCGTACCCTGCACGCAGTGCGCCGGCCACAGGGTCTGCGGCTGGCCGTACAGCTGGATCTGGGCGAACGGTGCCTGGCCCGGATGCGCGTCGACGAACGACGCGTGCTCGCGCGGGTGCCAGTCCTGCGTAGCCACCACATGGCGGAACGCCTGGCGTCGCAGCAGCGCGTCGATGCCCGGCACGATCGCGTCGCCCTGATGGCAGGCCAGGGCACCGCCGGGCATGAAGTCCGGCTGCATGTCGACGACGATCAGGGCGGCTTGGGGCGAAATCATGGGCTGCGTGCGTGGCTACGCCGCTTTGCGCAGAGTGAAATCGACATGCACGGCATCATAAGGGAACACGACTCCGTTGTCCGAGCGTTCGAGTACGCCGGCCTCGATGAGCGCCGTCACATCGCCATGAACGGCCTTGACATCGCGGCCGACACGGCGGGCCACCTCGCGGATCGCGAGTTCACCTTGACCCGTCATGGCATGCAGGATCTCCCACCGCTTGGCAGTCAGCACTTTCCAGAGCAATTCGATCGACGTGAACGAAATGAACGCGCCCTGCGTTTCCCCTTGAAATGCGGCGGCCGTTCGGCGCCTGGTTGCCTCAACGGAAGATACGCCTAGCGTTACTGTTTTCATTGCTCTGCCCTCCACCTATCAACGTCGTTCCAGAAATCGGTTTGCAACGTGGCCAGGCTGGTGAAGCGATAGGCCACCTCGCGACCGGCCGCATGCTTGTGGTCGCCCTTGCCGGCTTCGTTGTCGTAGCGCAGTACGCAGGCGCCTTCAGCAATAAGCGCCATGCTGTACTTGTAGTCGTGGCCACTGCCGGACACCGGCTTGGGCACGCGCCAGATGACTACTTCGATGAACGCTGTTTCCGTCAGGCTTTGGCGCTCGCGAAGCAGCAGTCTGGCTTTCATGTTGGAGAACATACCAACATTCACGAAGTGCTGTCAAATGCAACAACACCAGCGGATATGGAGCGGATTTTGTGGGAGCGGCTTCAGCCGCGATGCTCTTTCACTATCCAACAGAAGCATCGCGGCTGAAGCTCCCACAAAAGCAAGCTCCCACAAGTGCGTTCTACGAATCGGGGTCGTTGGAGGCGAACTGCGTGATACCGCCATGCATAATGCCCGCACCGATGACCGGTTGAAGCAGGCGAACTCGATGCACTACGACCAGACATGGATGGGCGACGGCTGGATCGGCGCCCTGCAGGCCGGGTTGATTTCCGCGCTGGCGGGGCTGCTGCTGTTCGGGGTGTTCCGCTGGCTGGGCCGGCGCCAGGGCTGGAGCCTGGGTCCGCAGATCGGCTGCTCGTTCCTGCTGGCGACGCTGCTGACTGCCAGCGGCGACCTGTGGGACCTGTTCTATTTCAACTACGCGCGGCTGCAGTCGCTGCAACTGCTGCGGGCGAAGCTGGCGCAGGTGCACGATCCGGGGGACATCGGCACACGGGTGCTGTGCGAATTGCTTGGGGTGAGCGTGGGCATCTATGCGGGCTGGATCCTGGGCAAAGGCGACTGGCGGCGACGCTTCACCAAGCGCCGATAACGCAAGTTGCCAACGGTCGTTGCCGAAGGGACATCGGCGGCACCGTCTGCCCGACGCGGACCGCGGCGTGATGGCAGGGCGCCGCCGTCACAGCAGCGGATCGAACAGCCGTGCCACGTGCATCGCCACCCGGCGCAGGTAGGGCGCGTCGTGGTATTCGCGCTTGTCGATGGCAATCGCGCGGGCGAAGTCCGCCTCCAGCATCGTGGCCACGTCGGCGGCAAACGCGCGGTCGACGACCAGTGCGCCGACCTCGAAATTGAGCCGGAACGAACGGCTGTCGAGGTTCATGCTGCCGATAGCCGCACTATCATGGTCGATCAGCAGCGCCTTCTGATGCAGGAAGCCGGGCTGATAGCGGAAAACGCGGATGCCGGCGCGCAGTGCATGGTGGGCGTGCAGCGTGGAGGCGAGAAACACGGTGCGGTGGTCCGCACGTGCCGGAATCAGCACGCGCACATCGACGCCGCGCAGCACCGCCAGCTGCAGCGCGCTCAGCACGGCCCGATCGGGCACGAAGTAGGGCGTGCTCAACCACAGCCGTTCGCGCGCCGCATTGATCGCCGCGGCGAAAAACAGCGAGCCGGTTTCCAGTCGGTCGGCCGGCCCGGTGGCGACCAGCAGCACATTGCTGTCGCCGTCGCAGCAGGCGGGCGGCAGCGGCGGCAGCGGCGTGCCGGTGATCCACTGCCAGTCATCGGAAAACAGTTGCCGCAGGTCGGCCACCGCCGGACCCTGCAGTTCCAGTTGGGTATCGCGCCAGGGCGCCAGCGGCGGTTTCAGGCCCAGGTATTCGTCGCCGACGTTGAGCCCGCCGATGAACCCGCACACACCATCCACCACCACGATCTTGCGGTGGTTGCGGAAATTCAGCTGGAAGCGGTTGCGCCAGCGATGGGTCGCGAACGGGTGGATCGCCACCCCGCCGGCGCGCAGCGTGTCCACGTAATGCCGCGGCAGGGCGTGGCTGCCGACACTGTCGAACAGCACGCAGACTGCCACGCCGGCAGCCGCCCGCTCCAGCAGCAACTGCTGCAGGCGGCGGCCGAGCCCGTCGTCGTGGATCACGAAGAACTGCACCAGCAGGCTCTGCCTGGCGGCAGCCATGGCGCTGAACATGGCTTCGAACGCGGCCGTCCCATCGATCAGCAGGCGCAGCCGGTGGCCACCGCGGAAGTCGTGCCCCAGCATTGCCGCGATCGCGGCATAGCGCACGCAGACCGGATGGGGGGTGTTCGACAGTGGCGCGGGTTGCGGCACGCGCGCCCGATGCGCGCTCCATTTGCCGCGGAAGCGGCTCGCGCCGAGGTACAGGTAAGGCACCAGGGTGAAGTACGGCAGCAGCACCAGTCCCAGTGCCCAGCCGATGGCGCCCTGCGGGGTACGCGTATGCACCACGGCGTGCATGGCGGTGAACACGCCCACGACGTGCAGCAGCAGGGCGAACAGGGCGAGCAGGCTGAACAGCATGGGCGGATGATCCGTTCAGTCGGCCAGCAATTGATCGGCCAGGGAGCGTGCCTGCTGGCTGATTTCGGGCATCGCGATGGATTCCCATCGGCTGCCGCGCAGCAGGCTGCCGATGGCGAACAGGTTCGGCCAGCACTGGCCGTCGTGCAGCAGCCGGCCATCGCTGCCGGCCTGCATGCCAAGGCCGAGCGGATCCGGTGTGACATGCATATTGGTGATCAGCTGGCGCACCAGCGGATGATCGGCCCGGCTGACGTCCAGGTTCAGACCGGTGGTCTGGATCACCAGGTCGGCACGCATGGTCTGCATGGCGCCTGCGCGTGTCAGCGTCAGCTGCAGCGCATCGCCGGACAGATCCACCGCCTGCACGTATCCGCGCCTGCGTTGCAGGCGGCCGGCCTGTTCGAGCGCGGCGATCGCCCTGCACACCTGTGGCGGCATGCGGTGCCTGGCGCGCTCCCAGGCCCAGCGCAAATGGCGCAGGAAGCGTGCGCGCTGGGGGATCGGCAGCTCGTTCCACAGCCCGGGTGTATGCGGTCGCAGGCTGTCGACGATGGTGCGCCAGTCGGCACCTTGCCGGGTCGCCTCGCGCACCAGGCGAAGCCAGCGACGTATATCCGGGGTCTCGCGCATCGACTCGACCAGCTCGGCGCTGTCGCCGAAGGGGGCGGCAGCCGCGTTCAGATGTGCTTCGGGCAGCAGGCCGTGGCGCGAAATCGCGGTAAATTCGGCCCGCGGCCATTGCGCGGAGAGCTCCAGCAGCACGTCGACCGCGGTCAACCCGAGTCCGATCAGCACCACCTTGCGTGGCGACGGATCGACGCCGGCGCCGGCCAGCAGGGGCCACGGGTCGACTACATAACGGTCGCTGGCCAGCACGTCCGCGCTGACGCCGTCCAGCGGTTGCGGCGGCAGCGCACCCAGCGCCAGCACGGCTGCGCCGACGCAACGGGCTCTGTCGCCGCAGATCACGGTGACCTTGTCGCGCTCCGGTACCAGCGCGTCGACCGCCAGCGGAATGACGTGCACGTCGTGACCATGGACCGTGCCCTGCTGCAGCGCGTGCGCCACTTCGGCCTCCAGGTAATCGCCATAGCGGAAGCGGGGCAGGAAATCGGTGCCGGCGATGGAGGGATCGTCGCGCTGGACGAAATCCAGGAAGCCGCGCGGCTTGCCGGCGAACATGCTCATCGAGGCGGCGCGGACGTTGAGCAGGTGGCGCGGCGAGCGGGTGTCATAGGCGACCCCGCGCCCCTGCGCGCCACCACCGGTGTACCAGTCCAGGTGCAGCATCCGCGGCGGCCGGCGTCCCAGCAGTTCGCTGAGCAAGGTGGCGGCTGCGGCGCCACCGCCGATGATGGCGACCCGTTGAAACATGGAACTCCTCGAACGCGTGATGGTGTCGCGTAGCCCGGCCGTGCAGACGATCAACGATAGCGGTTCGTGCGAGTGCGCAATCCGGCGGCCAACCGGTCCGGCCGGCGCGCAGGCAAGTTACTGTGCCAGATCGCTGCCGCCGGCGTGAAGTGCGGGCCGTGTCGTGCTTCGACCGGCGCCGGCCGGACGCGTGCTCGCGAGTGGAGCAGGCGTATGGTTAATTTCGCGTGAGCCGGCGAGGGCAAAACCCGCCTGGCCTTTCCGCCAAGGGGTCGCCTGCAGGCAGGGTTTGCGTTCCTGCGGATACCGGGTTCGCGGACGGTCGTGGCGCCGGCTCGAACCTTCGTACGTGCAACCTGCGTCCCGGCCGGAGCGGGCATCGACGTGCCGGCCGGATTCCTGGGGACCCGGCCGGCCAAAGTCCGGCAGACTGCTTGCGGTGGTGCTACCGCGCGTGCAGATCGAAACTTATCGGCACCCGCGCCCACGCACGAACCATCTGCCGGCGGACCTGCGCCCGCTGGAAACGTCACGCTGCACTTCGAACGATCTGCAATCGCGAGGCCGTAACCGCAGCGCATGCCGGTTGTTCGGCATTGCGCAAGTGGACGGCTGGATGGCCAAACGGAGGCTTGTGCGGACTTTGCCGCGGAGGAGACGTTCGCGGCATCGCGATGACCGCGTGCGTATGGTCGGGACAAGGCATCGGCGTGAAGGCGGTTTCATTGCGTTATGTCGCGCAGTTCAGCATCGGTCTGCAATAATCGCCGCGGCAATGGGCCGCGTCAGTACAGGAGCTAACGACATGAGCATGGTCAAATGGGCTGGCGTGGCAGCGCTGGCATGCGCCGGGTTGCTGGCAGCGGTGCCGGCGCGGGCGAACGGTGAAATTTCCTGCAGGATGAATTTCCAGATGTCCGGCTGGTCGATCTTCTACAAGACCGCCAGTGGTTCCGGCACGGTCAGCTGCAGCAACGGCCAGAGCATGCACGTGCATCTGCGCGCCAAGGGCGGCGGCCTGACCTTCGGCAAGACCCGCATCGATCACGGTGTCGGCAAGTTCACCGGCGTCGAGAACATCCGCGAGATCCTCGGCCATTACGCGAATGCCGAGGCCCACGCCGGTGCCGAGAAGTCGGCCGACGCCCAGGTCGTAACCAAGGGCAACGTATCGCTGGCGCTCAGCGGCAAGGGCCGCGGCTGGAATCTTGGGGTGGCGTTCGGCGCCTTCATCATCGAGCCGTGATCGTGCGCGCATCCCGAGCGCGATGCCCGCCGCACCAGGGATGAAACGCCGCCGTGTCCGATGCCATGCTCCTGGCAGCCTGTCGGACTTTGCTCGGCCGGGCTGCGAATCCGGCTGTGCGGTCCCTATTTCCGCCGCTTCTTGACCCATGGAACCACCATGGGCCGGCGAAGCGTCGAAAATCTGTCCTCACACAGCCGAATTCTCGCCTCGACCAGCAAAGCCCGACAGGCTCCTAGCCGACCAGCATCGCCAGGCCGAACAGGCCCACCATCACGAACGAGATCACCAGTTTGAACAGCGCGCCGGCCAGCAGGCCGAGCCAGGTGCCCACGCCGACATGGGCCGAGCGCAGCGCGCTGCTGCCCGATGCCAGCTCGCCCAGCAGCGCGCCGACGAACGGGCCGAGCAGGAGTCCCGGGATACCGAAGAACATCCCGATCAGGGTACCGGCGCCGGCACCCCACAACGCGCCGGGGCTGGCGCCCACACGTTTGGCGCCGAGCGACGCGGCGATGAAATCCACGATTACTCCGATCGTTCCCAGCGCACCGATACCCAGCAGCCACCACAGGCCCAGGTGCCGGTAGCTGTCCACCGCCGCGACCAGCCAGATGCCGCCGAAGACCATCGGGATGCCCGGCAGCGCCGGCAGCACCGAGCCGGCCAGGCCGCCGGCGATCAGCACCGCGGCGAGCACGTATAACGCGACGTCCATCAGGGGTTTCTCCCTTGGAGCTTCGGGCCAAATGATGCGCCGGGCATTCCAGGAACCCGTCGTCGGCGCCAGCGGACGTGGCCGGGCCGCGGCATCACTTTTCCACGAAGGCCCGTTCGATCACGTAGTCGCCCGGCTCGCGCGTGCGTGGCGAGGCGTGGAAACCGCGCCCGTCGAGCAGGGCGCGCAGATCGTCCAGCATCGCCGGGCTGCCGCACAGCATCACGCGGTCGGTGGCCGGATCGAGCGGCGGCAGGCCGCAGGCCGTGCTCATCGCGTCGTTGACGATCGCATCGGTGATGCGGCCGCGGTGGCGAAAGGGTTCGCGGGTGACGGTGGGATAGTAGATCAGTTTCTCGCGCACCAGCGCGCCGAGGTATTCGTGTTGCGGCAGTTCGCGCTCGAGGTAGTCGGCATAGGCGAGGTCGACGACTTCGCGTACGCCGTGGGCCAGCACGATCCGATCGAAGCGTTCGTAGGTTTCCGGGTCGCGGATGATGCTCAGGAACGGCGCCAGCCCGGTACCGGTGCCGAGCAGGTACAGGTGCTTGCCGGGCTTGAGGTCGTCGAGCACCAGCGTGCCGGTGGGTTTGCGGCTGACGATCAGCGGATCGCCGGGCTTGAGGTACTGCAGGCGCGAGGTGAGCGGGCCGTCGGGCACCTTGATCGAGAAGAACTCCAGGTGCTCCTCCCAGTTCGCGCTGGCGATCGAGTAGGCGCGCATCAGCGGACGGCTGTCGGCCTCCAGCCCGATCATCACGAACTGGCCGCTGTCGAAGCGGAAGCCGGGATCGCGCGTGGTGCGGAAACTGAAAAGACTGTCGTTCCAGTGATGCACGTCGATCACGCGCTCGGTCGCCAGTGCCACCATGTTGGTCGTCTCGATGTTGTTGCCGTATCAGGGCACGTTGCCTTATCGGGCGCGGGGTCACGCTCGGCCATCCGGCGAAGCCGCAGGCGAGATTCGCGGGCAGGGTGGCGATGCCGCCGTGCCTTGCGAGTGCCGGAAGAGCCGCGGTGGCAAACGCTTATTGTAGGCGATCCGGTGGCGATACGTCTGCGGCTGGGCGGCAGCCGGCGACATCAGGGTGCGAGGCAGGGATAGGGACAGCGCGATCAGCCAGGATGCGAGGCGTGCACCCTGGCTGCCTGGCCGGTTGCCAGGCGTCGCCAAAATCGTTGCGCACGGCACTCGTCCGGCGGCTTGCCGGGATCGGAAACCCTGCGTCGACGTTTGCGCAGCGTCCGTCGACGATCGATCAAGAGGGCCGGGCTGGCAGATCAGCAGATGCGGATATGATCCTCGACCGCGCGCACTCCGGGTGCCGACCACACGGCGTGTTCGACGGCCTGACGTTCGTCCCAGTTGTCGACTTCGCCTTCGATCTTGACCGTGCCGCCCTCGCGAATGTCGATGCTGATGCGATTGGCCTCGACGGCGGCATGGCGTTTCAATGAATCGAGGATGCGCTGTTTGACGTCGACGGCATCCACCATGGTCGAGAGGGCGATGTCGTTGCTGACGCCGGTCACGCCGGAAAGTTTGCGCACTTCGGATTCGGCCGCTGCGCGTTGATAGTTCCATTTCACCTGGCCAGTCAGCGAAACCCAGCCGTTCTGCACCTTGACGCGCACCGCGTCACGCGGGACCGCAGTATTCCAGGCCAGGATGTTGAGCGCCCGCTGGGCGATCTCGTCGTCGTTGATCTTCTTCTCGCCGGGGAAGCGCACGTCGATCTTCTGCGCGATCGCCTTGACCCCCTTCACCCGCCACGTGGCGCGTTCGGCGGCCATCTTCTGCGTGTAGTTGGGGACATGGCCGGTAAGCGTGACCACGCCGTTTTCCGCCGCCACGCCGATGTCCGCTGAATCGATGCTCGGCTCGAAATCGAGTTCGTCCAGAACGTTTTGACGCAAGTCTTTGTCGTTCATTGCCAGGCTCCAGTGAGTTGTTCGGGAACTGCCAATACTCCGCGCAAGGTGCGGGAGAATGTTGATCTGGATCAACGAAGCGGAAGTCTCACGGCAAGTGGTACGCGGCTCGCCGTGCGTGCATTCGTCTCCACGCGGACAGGCTCGTTTGCGCGGCATCGCGGGAATCGAAATGTCGTCGCGCGGCTTCACGAATGATTGACACAGTCATGCGCCAGCATTCGTCAGATGCGCCTCCGCGAGAAGGTCCGGTTCGTGCGGTGCAAGGCCTTCCAGAGGCACCTGGCGACCAGCATGGCAAGCCACCGATGGCTTGCGGAAGCGGGGCGCCATCGTGTGACGGGTGTCCGTTATTACTTCAAGCGAATCAATAGACTGTCGAGCCGAAACTGCGCATACTTTGACGTCGCCCTCGATCCGGTGCGCTGCGGCTGGAGCGGGTTGGACTACTGCAGTAGTCCGCTGGATGGCGACGATGGCGTGCCAAGTGCCTTGACGGCGACTTTGGGGATGGATGATGCCGAACATGCTCGGTCAGTCCCAGGCAATCGATGGCGTGCGCGCGCAATTGCGGTGCTACGCCGGCTGCGATGTGCAGGTGTTGATCGAGGGCGAGACCGGCACCGGCAAGGAGCTCGCCGCGCGGGAGATCCATTACGCCAGCGTACGCCGCGATTACCCGTTCGTGCCGGTCAACTGCGGCGCGATCCCCGACAGCCTGATCGAGAACGAACTGTTCGGACACGATCGCGGCGCATTCACCGACGCCAGGGGTGCGCAGCCGGGGCTGATCGATCACGCGCGCGGCGGAACGCTGTTTCTGGATGAGGTGGACACGCTTTCCTGCAAGGGGCAGGTGACTCTGCTGCGCTTCCTGCAGGACAAGGAATACCGGCCGGTGGGCGGCGGCGCCGCGCGCGTATCGAACGCACGCATCATTTCCGCGACCAATGTCTGCCTGGAGCGGGAGGTCGCCGCCGGACATTTTCGCCGCGACCTGCAGTACCGCCTCAATACCTTGTACGTGTACCTGCCCCCATTGCACGAGCGTGCGGGCGACGTGGCCTTGATCGCCGAACACTTCATCGATGCCGTTGCCCAAAGGCTGCAAGGCCCCCCCAAGCGCTGGGGCGAGGATGCCATGCAGGCACTCGCGGCCTATGCCTGGCCCGGCAACGTGCGCGAGCTGGACAACGTCGTGCTGCGCGCTTACCTGCGCACCGAAGGTCCGGTCATCGGGCTCGCCGAGCTGGTAGCCGCGGAGCCGGCGTTTGCCAAGCATGCGCAGGTCGCCCAGGCCAGCACGCATCAGCCTGACGGCAGTTTCAGCGCCGCGAAGACGCAAGCCATCCGGAAGTTCGAACGCGATTATCTGACCCAGCTGATGCGACAGACCTACGGCAACATCAGTGCCGCTGCGCGCCTGTCCGGTACGGAGCGCCGCCAGCTCGGCAAGCTGCTCAGCAAACACGGTATCGGGGCCAAGCCGTTCCGTTCCCGCTGATTCGGGGGCAACCGCACTGTGCCCGAACGGCCGCGCCGATGCGGGTGCAATGAGTCCCACTGCACCGACGAACCGGGTCATGCCTGACCCGGATGCGATCGGCGTCGCACGCGCGAACCCTTGTCCTGCAGGCTCTTGCGGGATTTCGTGCGTGGCACGCTCGTTGCCTAGCACCAGACACCGTACACGTGTGCGCAGAGTGCCATGACGAAACCGCAGGGCAATGGCGCGGCAGGCGAGGCCGGGGGCGGGGAAGAAATCGAATTGACGCTGCTCGCCTACCTGCACCGCCGTCCGCTGGCGGCGGACACCTTGCGCGGCATCGTCAGCTGGTGGCTGCCGCGGCAGCGCTACGAGAGCGGATGCCAGCGCATCGAGCGGGCATTGGACACGCTGGTAGCGAAAGGCGAGTTGCGGCGCGACCGCCTGCCGGACGGGGAGGTGCTATACGCGCTGAACAACCGCACGGGGCCACCGCAGCCGCATTGACTGCAATGTGTGTTTTCACGACGGAGGACTGATCTCATGCCATCTGCGCTCTCATATCCGGGCGTCTATATCGAGGAAATCCCCAGCGGCGTACGCACGATCACCGGGGTGGCCACGTCGATCGCGGCGTTTGCCGGATGGGCGCCCGCCGGTCCGACCAGCCGCGCCGAGCTGGTGTTGAGCTACACCGATTTCGCGCGCAAGTTCGGCGGCATCGACAGCCGCAGCGTGCTCGGCTACGCGGTGAACCAGTTCTTCGCCAACGGCGGCCAGCAGGCCTACATCGTGCGGCTGGTCGACGGCACGGCGAAGGCGGCGAAAGTCACCCTCGACGGCAAGCTGCTGGTGACCGCCAGCAGCGAGGGTCTGTGGGCCAACGATTTCGCCATCGTCATCAAGAAGTCGACCTTCGACGCCACCCGCTTCCGGCTGACCGTCGCCAACTGGAAGCTCGATCCGACCGGCGTGGCGGTGGAAGTGTTCGACAACCTGTCGATGAAGACCGACGATGCGCGCTTCGTCACCAGCGTGCTGGCCGACCAGTCCGCCTACGTCATTGCCGCCGTGCAGGGCGGCGCCACCGATCCCCCGGCGGATACCGCGGCCGGCAACATTCCCGACGCGGCGAAACTGGCGGGTGGCCTCGACGGCACGGTGCTGGCGCCGAACGATCCCGCGTTCGATACCGCGCTGTTGCCCTTGTCGGGTACCGGTGGCCTGTATCGACTTGACCGCGTCAACCTGTTCAATCTGTTGTGCGTACCCGGCGAAACCGGCACCGGCACGATCTCCACCTTGCAGAAGTTCTGTCACGACCGGCGCGCGTTCCTGATCGCCGACAGCGTCGACGGCGTCACCGTCGACACGCTGCAGAACGGTCCGGGCGACATCACCGGCAACGATGCGATCAACGCCGCGTTCTATTACCCCTGGATCGTCGCCGCCGACCCGCTGCAGCAGAACCGGCCGCGCGCATTCCCGCCGTGCGGGTTCGTGGCCGGTATTTACGCCCGCACCGATGCCGCCCGCGGCGTGTGGAAGGCGCCGGCGGGCAGCGATGCCAGCGTCACCGGCGCGCTCGGGGCCAGCAGCATGCTCACCAACGGCGAGAACGGCGTGCTCAATCCGCTGGCGATCAACTGCATCCGCAACTTCCCGGTCTACGGCACGGTGATCTGGGGCGCACGCACGCTGCAGGGCAACGACGAGCGCGGCTCGGAATGGAAATACGTGCCGGTGCGCCGCACCGCGCTGTTCATCGAGGAGAGCCTGTATCGCGGCACCCAGTGGGTGGTGTTCGAGCCGAACGACGAGCCGCTGTGGGCGCAGATCCGCCTCAACGTCGGCGCGTTCATGCAGAACCTGTTCCGCCAGGGCGCATTCCAGGGCAAGACCCCGCAGGACGCCTACTTCGTCAAGTGCGACAAGGAGACCACCACGCAGAACGATATCAACCTCGGCATCGTCAACATCGTGGTTGGCTTCGCGCCGCTCAAGCCCGCCGAGTTCGTGGTCATCCAGCTGCAGCAGATGGCCGGCCAGATCCAGACTTGAGAGCCTGTTTATGACCTCCACGTGGCTCGCATTGCCGTTGACTGACCACAAGAGGTGGTCAGTCAACGGCAACCCTCCGGGTCGGGTCTGTTTGCCCGCATCCCTTCGTCATCGTTCGGTCGTGGACGGACGTCCACTCCCTCACTCTTCCTCGATCTGCGCGCAAACAGCTCCCGATGCGGGCTACGCGAAGGTCACAAACAGGCTCTGAGGAAAACGTCATGGCTCAGTTCAGCGTCAACGCGCAGCGTTTCGATCCCTACAAGAACTTCAAATTCCGGGTGAAGTGGGACGGCCGCTATGTGGCCGGCGTCAGCAAGGTGTCCGGCCTCAAGCGCACCACCGAAGTGGTCAAGCACCGCGAGGGCGGCGACCCCAGCAGCAGCCGCAAGTCGCCGGGCCGCACCGAGTACGAGGCGATCACCATCGAGCGCGGCGTCACCCACGACAGCGAGTTCGAGAAGTGGGCGAACAAGGTATGGAACTTCGGTGCCGGCCTCGGCGCGGAAGTCTCGCTGAAGGACTTCCGCAAGGATCTGATCCTGGAGGTCTACAACGAAGCCGGCCAGCTCGCACTGGCCTACAAGCTGTATCGCTGCTGGGTTTCGGAGTTCCAGGCGCTGTCCGACCTGGACGCCAACGCGAACGCGGTGGCGATCCAGCACCTGAAACTGGAGAACGAGGGCTGGGAGCGCGACGTCGGCGTACCGGAGCCGGCCGAGCCCAGCTTCACCGTGCCCGCCGGCTGAACGCCATGCGCACGCCCACGCCCGCACAACTGCTGCAGGTATGGGAACGCGGAGGCGAGCAATCCGCCGCGGCGTGCGGTCTGCTGCTGCTCGGCATCGGTTGCGACGAGTACTCCGCCGAGGCCATCGCGGCGTTGCCGCTGGGGCGGCGCGATGCCTTGCTGCTGCAGCTGCGCGCGCGCCTGTTCGGCGAGGAGATCTGCGGCGTGGCGAATTGTCCGCAATGCGCCGCTGCGGTCGAGGCGACGTTCCGCTGCGAGGATCTGCTGTCGGCACAAGACGCCTGCGCCGCGAGCGCAGCGACCCTCGAACATGTCTCGTCGGCGCACGGTTTCCACGTGCATTTCCGCTTGCCCGACAGCAACGATCTGCTGGCGCTGGAGAACTGCGCCGATGCCGTGGCGGCGCGGCGGGTTTTGCTCGAACGCTGCGTGCTCGACGCACAGCCCGGTGAGCTGCCCGCCGCGGTGCAGGCGGAAATCGCGCAGGCGATGGCGGCCGCCGATCCGCAGGCCGACCTGCAGCTGGCCTTCATTTGCCCGAGCTGCGCGCACAGCTGGCAGCCGCTGTTCGATGTCGCCGGGTTCCTGTGGCGCGAACTGCACGCATGGGCGCTGCGCATGCTGCGCGACGTCGACACGCTGGCGCATGCCTACCACTGGCGCGAGGCCGACATCCTGAGCCTGAGCGCGCGCCGCCGGCAGGCCTATCTGGAGCTGTGCGCGCCATGAGCGATTTTCTCGACCGGCTGGTGGGCAGGGCGATCGGCAGCGAGCCGCTGCTGGCGCCGCGGCTGCCGTCGCTGTTCGAGCCGCTGCAGCGCGCGCCGATCATGCCGTTGTCCGACGATGGCGAGACGTCGGCACTGCAGCGCGAAGCAGTGCCGGCCTCCACGGCGGCGCTGGCGGTCGCGCCGCTGCGCTCGCCGCATGCGCCGGCAATCGCGCTGACGGATACATCGCATGCCGCGCCGGCTGCGGTCGCGCCGATGGCTGCGTTGACGCCAGTGCAGGTCGCCGCAAGTACGTCGCGCACCGTGGTGCCGCCGGCACCGATCGCCGCACCAGCTCCATCGTCTGTCGTCGAACGCTCCGTGGAGTCACCCGCGCCGCCACACCCGGCAGAGGCTTTCGTACCGCTGCAGCCGGTGCAGCCGCGCCAGACGCGCATCGCAGCGAAGCAACAGGAGGCGCCCGCGCCGCCGCATTCGTCGAACGGCGCCTTGCTGCCTGTGTCTTCGCCGGTGTTCGGCGCAGCGCGCACGGCGGACGCACCGAGTCGATCCATCCATGCGGCCGCGATACGCACACTCGCCGCACAAGCCGGCGCGGGCAGTCCATCGGGCGAGCCGGTGGTGCGGGTCAGCATCGGCCGGCTCGAAGTGCGCGCCGCACCGGCCGCCGCGCCGCCGCGCCGCCGGGACGGGCCGCGGCCGGGCAGCCTCGACGACTATCTGCGCCAGCGCGGCAAGGTGTCGCCATGAGCAACGTGCTCGCGATCGCCGCCGCCACGCGTACGCTGCGCAACCTGCTGCTGGCGCAGATGCCGGCGCTGGATACCGAGCTGAGCGACCTCGAGGTCACCCTGCAGCCGCCGGATCTCGCGCGCAAGGGCATCAGCAAGGCACAGCTCAACCTGTTCCTGTATCAGGTGGTCGGCAACGCCGCCTGGAGCAACCTCGACATGCCGGGGCGGGTGCGTCCGGGCGAGAGCGCGCCACCGGCGCTGGCGTTGAACCTGCATTACCTGATCACCGCCTGGGGCCGCGGCGAGAGCGACAGCGAAGCGCTCAGCCATCGCGTGCTCGCCGCGGCGATGAGCACGCTGCACGATCGCGCCGTGCTCGACGGCAACGATATCCGCAACGCGCTGCCGGACAACGATCTGGCCGCGCAGGTCGAGCGCGTGCGCATCACGCTGCTGCCGCAGAGTATCGAAGAGTTGTCCAAACTGTGGACCGCGTTCCAGACCAACTACCGCGTGTCCGCCGCCTACGAGGCGACGGTGGTGCTGATCGACAGCCAGGCGGCGGCGCGCGCACCGCTGCCGGTGCTGCGGCGCGGCCCGCAGGACCGCGGTGTGATCGCCACCGCCGGCGCGGCGCCGGTGCTGGACACATTGACGTATCCGCGTGCGCAGACGGCGCTGCGGCTGGGCGAGAACATCGTGCTGGGCGGGCGTCAGCTCAGCACCGATCACGCGCTGGTGCGCTTGAGCAGCCTGCGCCTCGACACGCCGGTCGATCTGCCGCCGCTGGCCGGCGACGCGGCCGGCACGCTGGGCGTGCGTCTGGCCGACACCGTCGAGGATACCGATGCCGCCGCGCGCTGGGCGCCGGGCATCTACACCGTGGCGCTGCTGCTGCAGCCGCCCGGGCTGCCGCCGCTGCTCAGCAACGAACTGCCGCTGGTGCTGGCGCCGACCATCACGCTGGGCGCGCTGGCCGCGGCGGCCGGCGACATCGCGGTGAACCTCACCTGCCTGCCGCGCATCCGCGACGGGCAGCGCGTGTACCTGCTGTTCGGCGACCGGCTGGTGACGCCGCAAAGCATGAGCAATCCGGCCGACGCGCATCAGCCCACCGCGCTGGCGTTCCAGGTGCCGGCGGTGAGCGCGGGCACGTACACGCTGCGTTTGCGCGTGGATGGCGCCGACAGCATCCCGGTCGATTACAGCGGCAGCGTGCCGGCGTTCGCCGCCAACCAGCAGGTGGTCGTGACATGAGCGACTACGCACCATGGCTGGAAGCGAACGACCAGTATCTCGCCGCGGCGCTGGCGGATCTGCGCGCGCGGTTGCAGCGCGCCGCACAGTCGCATGACGCGCCTGCCACGCCACCGGCCGCGGCGGCCACCGCCCTGATGGAATCCGCGCCGGCGGTGAGTGCGCCGGGCGGACAGAAGCACTCGTGGTTCGCACGGATGTTCAGCAGCCAGCCGGCGCGCACGCCGCTGTCGAACGCGCAGATGAAGATCGTCGACACGCCGCCGGCGGCACAGCCGCTCGTCGTCGATGTACCGGATGTCGGCACGACAGCAGCAGGTGCCGTGACGTCGCCGGTCAGCAGCGTCACCGATGGCAGCACTCATACGCCGGCGTTGAGCGTGCTCGCGAATCGGCTCGGCCTGTCCGCGTTCGAGCGCGACCTGCTGCTGCTGTGCGTCGGCATGGAGCTGGACACGCGCATGCCGGCGCTGTGCGCGCAGGCGCAGCACGATCCGGCCAAGCCGTATCCGACGTTCGCGCTCGCATTCGCCGTGCTCGATGCGCCGAGCTGGGATGCGCTGTCGCCGGAGCGGCCGCTGCGCTACTGGCACCTGCTCGACATCCACCAGCCCGGCGCGCAGCCGCTGACCGGCGCCGCGCTTAGCGCCGACGAACGCGTGGTCAATTTCGTCAAGGGCATGAACTATCTGGACGACCGCCTGATGCCGCTGCTCAGCGCGCTGGCGCCGGCCACGCTGCCGCCCTCGCAGCGCGCGATCGCCGAGCGGATCGTGGACGGCTTGCGCCGCGTGCCGGTGGGCGAGGCGCTGCCGGCGGTGCAGCTGCTGGGCAGCGACAGCGTCAGCAAGCAGGGCATCGCGCAGGCGATCGCCGAGGCGTTCGGGGCGCAGGCGTACCGTCTTTCCGCCGCGCTGCTGCCCGGCAGCGTGGCCGAGCAGGAAACACTGGTCCGCCTGTGGCAGCGCGAGAGCCAGCTGCTGCCGCTGGCGCTGTACATCGACGCCGCCGACGTCGAACGCGACGACGCGGCGGCGGCACCGGTCCGGCGTTTCGTCGCGCGTGCCGGCGGGCTCGCCTTCGTCGATGCGCATGAGCCGTGGACGGGCACGGCGAGCGACACGCTCAGCGTGGACGTCGCCAAGCCCACCGCGATCGAGCAGCGTTCGCTGTGGCAGCGGCTGCTCGGCGACATCGCGGGAAAACAGCCGCAGCATCTGGCCGGCCATTTCGATTTCAACTTCGGCCGGATCGAACAGGTCGCGCACAGCGCGCTCCGCGCCGTCGAGCAGCAGCCCGAGGCGCTGGCGCAGTCGCTATGGCAGGGCGCGCTGGCGCGCACGCGGCCGGCGCTGGATCAGCTGGCGCAACGGATCGAACCGAAGGCCGGCTGGGCCGACCTCAAGCTGCCCGACAGCGAGAAGAACCTGCTGCGGCAGATCGCCGACCAGGTATCCCAGCGCAGCACCGTCTACGACGACTGGGGTTTTCGCGCGCGCATGAATCGCGGCCTGTCGATCAGCGCGCTGTTCGCCGGCGAGAGCGGCACCGGCAAGACCATGGCGGCGGAAGTCATCGCGCAGGAACTGGGCCTGTCGCTGTACCGCATCGACCTGTCCGCGGTGGTCAGCAAGTACATCGGCGAGACCGAGAAGAACCTGCGCAAGCTGTTCGACGCGGCCGAGGACGGCGGCGCGATCCTGTTCTTCGACGAGGCCGACGCGCTGTTCGGCAAGCGCAGCGAAGTGAAGGACAGCCACGACCGCTACGCCAACATCGAAGTGAACTACCTGCTGCAGCGGCTGGAGTCGTTCCGCGGCCTGGCCATCCTCGCCACCAACCAGAAGGGCGCGCTGGATAGCGCGTTCCTGCGCCGGCTGCGCTTCGTGGTCAATTTTCCGTTCCCCGGCGTGGCCGAACGCAAGGCGATCTGGGCCTCGGTGTTTCCCGCGCAGATGGCGATCGCGCCGCTGGATCTCGAACGCCTGGCGCGGCTGGCGCTCACCGGCGGCAGCATCCAGGGCATCGCCGTGAACGCCGCGTTCATGGCGGCCAAAGCCGGCGTGCAGGTCGGCATGCCGCTGCTGCTGGAAGCGGCGCGCGCCGAGTTCCGCAAGCTCGACAAGCCGGTCAACGAAGCGGACTTCCGCTGGCTGGAAAGCGCGGGAGGCAAGGCATGAGCATCGAGCTGCATATCGAACGGCTGGTGATCGACGAAGTCGCGCTCGGCGGCGAACGCGCAGGCAACGTGCGTGCCGCACTCGAATGCGAGCTGGGGCGCCTGCTGGCACAACCCGGCGCGGCCGACGCGCTGCGCGGCCTTGGCGCGGTGGTCACGCTGCCGCCGGCGACACTGCCGACTGCCGGCCACCCGCACGAACGCCTCGGTCCGCGCATCGCGACGGCGGTGCAGCACGGCCTCGGCATCTCCCCCGCCGCGCGCGTCGCGGGCAAGGAGCATTGACATGAAAGCGATCCCCAAACCCCGACCCGACGGCATCGTGCGTTTCGGCAAACGGAAGGCCAAACGCGATGACCGCAACCTGATGTTAGCCGCATTGCTGAAGGCGCCGCCGGCACTGTCGGCCGAGTACGACTTCGACGTGGCGCATCACGGCATCCCCACCCCGATGTTCGGCAACGCCGAGTACGGCGACTGCGTGATCGCCGGCCGCGCGCACCAGACCCTGCGCTTCGAGAAGGCCGAGCAGAACAAGCTGATCGCGATCAGCGACAACGACGTGCTGCACGAATACTTCGGTGAAACCGGCGGGACGGACAGCGGCCTGGTCGTGCTCGATTCGCTGAAGGAATGGCGCAGCAAGGGCCGGCTCGCGGCGAAGCGGCGCTACACGATCAAGGCCTTCGCGCAGATCGACCAGGCCAGGCGCAGCGAGGTCAAGCGCGCGGTGTTCATGGACATCGGCGTGGGCCTCGGCTCCACCCTGCCCAATGCGGCGTTGACCCAGTTCTACGCCGGCAAGCCGTGGGCGGTGGTCAGCGGCAAGGCCGGCCGGCCGAATCCGCACAACGGCCACTACGTCTACGTGCCCGGCTACACCAAGAGCGGCCCGGTCTGCGTCACCTGGGGCCGCAAGCAGCAGATGACCTGGCCGTTCCTCATCAAATACTGCGACGAGGCCTACGCGATCATCGACGCGATCGACACGCCGAAGAAGAAGCGCGCGCTTGACGCGGTCAAACTCGATGCGTACCCGCGTGCATTGCGCACCAGGAAACCTGCCGCGGCAAAGCGGATGTCGGCGCGCAAACCTCGGGAGGCGAAGCCGCAATGAACGTGCAACAGACCAAGGCGGCTGCGAAGGCGACTTCGCCCCTCTCCGTTGGTGGCACGCTGAAACGCAAGTGTGCCTGCGGCACGCATGTGCCCGGTGGCGGTCAGTGCACCGCCTGTCGCCAGCGAAGTGCCACGGGCGGCAATTCAGCCATGAACCGATTGATCGGACCGACAATGCAGCGTGCCGTTTCCGGCCTTGAGTTGACGCGGGTACCGGTGTTTGCAGCGGCGCAACGCTCCGCTTTCGGCGGCGGATCTGCCGATGCCGGCGTACCGGTTGGACACGCCGATTCCGCCGACGCTGGTCGCCCGGCGGGCACGAGGGCCGCTGGGCGTCAAGCGGACGACACCGGTGTTTCGGCTGCCGCGAAGGAGGCTGGCAACGCCAGCGCAGATGTCGGCGCATCCGCAGGTACCACTCGCCCGGTGCTGAGCTGGACTCAGCATTTGCGACATACGCATGACGCCTTGTGGTATTTCGGTGGCGAACATCCCCGCTGGTTTTCGACCGACACTCATTTGCGTGCGAGCGGCTTCACCGATGCCACGCAATTGCGCTGGCGCATTCTCCATGGTGCTGACAAAGTTGCCTTCCACGGCCCGGCCACCGGCGCCGAGGTGGTGCTCGACAGCCTGGAGGGCAGCGCCCGGGCCAACGACGTTGCGGTGGAACTCAAGGAAGGCGGCGGGGCAAGCGCGCCGGCGCATGTTGGCCATCTGACTGTGCGCAAGCCGCATCACCTCGTGCGTGAAGGCCGCACGAACCATGCCGCGTGTCCGACCTGGGGACATTGTGCCGCCGCCTGCCCGGCTTGGTGGGACGAGTTCAAATATCGTATCAAGGACAACGTGGGCGGCACGATCGTAGGCGCCACGGTCAACGAAAACTTTCCCGGTGCCAAGACCAACGATCAGCCCAACAACTGGCCCAATCCAGCGGCGTTCGCCACGGTACCGTTCTGGCCCGATACCAACGGTACCTTCGTGGACAACTGGTTCATTGCCTGCGGCAATCCACCCCCGCTTGCGATGGGTGTGCCCAATGCAGGGCAGTCGGTGGATCGGTTGCCGCACGAATTCTGGGTCGGTAGCCGCACACCGGCTCACGGGGTACGCGTACAGCGCCACGTGGCACATCGGTATCGCGCCTTCGCCGATCACGAAAATGTCGTGTCACCTGCGCCATGAGCGCGATCAACAGCATCTTCGACGGACTGCTCGGCTACGAAAAGCTGATGCTGATCTGCGGCTTCATCCTATTCGTTTTCGCGCTGCTGGCGATCACGGTGATGATCGTGCAGCGGCGCGATTTCAAGGCGGCGGTGCTGCTGATCGTGATCGCCATCGTATTGATGGGGTTCCCGGGTATCCAGGCGGTCAAGTTCAGCCAGGGCATGGTCGAGCTGGACCGCATCCGCGCGCAACCGAACGCTCCGACCGATCCGGCGCAGAAGCAGCAGGACCAGCAGACCTTGAGCGATCTGCAGCAACGTGCCGGCGACAATCCGCAGCTGCTGGCCCGGGTGTCCGACGGCTACCGCGCCATCGGCGACGTGAACAAGGCGTACGACCTGGCCAGCTCGGTGTTGCACGACAAGCCATCGGCCGCGGTGCAGCAGACGCTGATCCCGGTGCTGACCGCCAAGCTCAATCAGGTGCAGGGGACGCCGCCGAGCGTACCGGCGCCAGCAGGGGCGGCACCGGCACCGGCGGCTTCGGGCGGCACGGCCGGTACGGCGCCGGTGGCCGCCGCGCCGGCTGGGCTGGTCACCGGCGGTTTCGCTGCCGCCGCGCCCGCCGCTGCGCCGCCGACTCCGCCGGTGACCAGCGCCAAGCGGCGCGAGATTGCCGACATTGCCAGCCAGCTGCAGACCGTGGCCGCGCCCTTGCCGGCGGCCTCGCACGTCGCGCTGGCCAATGCCTACGTGAAACTGGGCGAGCCGCAGAAGGCGAAGACGAATGTCGAGCAGGCGCGCCGGCTCGATCCGCGGCTGCGCCTCAGCCCACTGCTGGAACGCACGCTGCGGTCCGCCGCGAGCGTGGCGCACTGAGGTGGCCGGCATGCACATACCGATTCCGCTGGAGCCATGATGATGAATACCTTGCGCAAGGGCGAGCAGGGTTCGCAGGTTCGGCAGTTGCAGCAGCTGCTGGTGCAGCGCGGCTATGCGGCGGACGTCAACGCAACGTTCGATACACGGACCTGGCAGGCATTGCGCGCATTCCAGACGCAGAACCTGGACCAGCATGGCCAGCCGTTGGTGGTCGATGGCGTGGCCGGGCCGCTGACCTGGTGGAGCCTGCAGCATCCGAAGCCGTTCATCGAAACGCCGACTGCGGTCGATTACGGCGTGTTGCCGGCCAGCGGCGGAAGCATCCTCGGGCGCGCCGCGCTGGCGGCGGCGATCGGCGAATTGAAGGCCGGCGCGGGCGAACTCGGCGGCAACAATCGCGGCCCGTTCGTGCGCAAGTATCTGGCGCCGGCCGGCGTCGACGAAGGCAATGCCTGGTGCGCCAGCTTCGTCAGCTGGTGCTTCCTGCAAGCCGCGGGCGGCAGCAAGCCGGCCATGCCGTTCGCCTACTCGCCCAGTGCGCGCACCCTGCTGGCGCAGTTCAAGCGCAAGGGGTGGTCCAGCGCGCCGGGCAGCGGCTACGTGCCGGTGCCGGGCGACATCGTGGTGTGGTGGCGGGTGAGCCTGGCCGGCTGGCTGGGCCACGTCGGTCTGGTGCACTCGGTGCAGGACGGCATGCTCTACACGATCGAAGGCAACCGCAGCCCGCGCGTGCAGGGCTTCTCCTATGTGCTGAGCCGCATGGACAAGCTGCTCGGCTATGGACATGTGCCATGAGCGGCTTCCCCGGTTCCCCGCGCATCCTCAAGGGCGGCATCGTGCTGATCGACGCGGCCAGTTCGGCGGTGCTGCGCGTGATCGCGCTGCAGTACAACCCCGATTCGCTGACCCGCACGCTGCAGGCACAGGCGGTCAGCGCGGACGGCGGCGACCGTTCCGAGGTGCTGCGCCTGAAGGGGCCACCGGTGGAAACGCTGAAGCTGGAGGCCGACATCGATGCCACCGACCAGCTGGAATTTCCCGAACAGAACGGCGCGGTCGTGCAGTCCGGCCTGTTCGCGCAGCTGGCGACGCTGGAGACGATGGTCTATCCGACCAGCGCGCAACTGCGCGCGAACGATGCGCTGGCGCAGATCGGCACGCTGGAGATCGTGCCGATGGAGATGCCGCTGGCGCTGTTCGTGTGGAGCAAGTCGCGCATCCTGCCGGTGCGCATCACCGAGTTCAGCATCACCGAAGAGGCGTTCGACGTGGCGCTGAATCCGATCCGCGCCAAGGTCAGCCTGGGCCTGCGCGTGCTGTCGGTGAACGACGTGCCATCCGGCCACAAGGCGGCCAGCCTGTTCATGAACTACCTGCAGCAGAAGGAGCGGCTGGCCGGCGGCAGCAGCGGCCAGCTGTCCGCGTTCGGCCTCACCGGAGTGCCCTGATGGACGTGATCTTTCCACCCACCAGCCGTTACGCGCTGATCCCCACCGCCACGTTCGTGCGCGCCGACGGTACGGCAGTGACGTATCTGAAGCGCCGCTTCGTGCCGGCGCCGGAAAGCTTCGCGCTGCTGCAGCGGCACCGAGTGCTGCAGAACGAGCGGCTGGACAACATCGCGGCGCAGTACCTGGGCGATCCCGAACAGTTCTGGCGCCTGTGCGACGCGAACCGCGCGCTACGCCCCGAGGAGCTGACCGAAACGATCGGCCGGGAGCTGCGCATCACTTTGCCCGAGGGCATACCAGGGGTGCCGCATGCCTAAGGCAACGCTGGCCAAGTATCACCATCGTCACCAACCCTGTCTGTTCGCAGGCCGCAGGACCGTCGGCGAAGGCAGACTGGCTGTCTGTCGAGACGGCGGGCCGAAGGCATGCGGACAGGCAGGGTTGGCCCCCACGCATGAGATTCTCAATGACGGGGTGACCCCTGGAAGGCTCGCAGGCCGCGCCGCACGGCTTGCCAAGACAGCCAGTCTTCCCTGCGCCACGCAGCGCGGCCTGCGAGCCTTCCAAGGGTCATGACGATGGCGATACTTGGCCAGCGTTGCCTTGGGGGCGTGCACTTGACCTTGCTGGTCGGACCGGTGGTGCCGGTGCCGGTGCCGCAGGCCGTGCTCGATGCGCTGACCCAGATCGAGGTGGTCGCGCCGGACGAGGCGGCCGGCGCGTTCACCCTGCAGTTCACGCTGAGCGTGCAGTCGCCGCTGCACACGCTGTTCCTGCTCTCGGGCGGCGGCGTGGTGCCGCTGCTGCGGGTGATCGTGGTAGTTACCTTGAACGGCATGCCCGAGGTGCTGATCGACGGCGTGGTGACCCGCACCGAGGTGGTGCCGGGCGCGGACCAGCGCCACACCACGCTGCAGGTCACCGGCGACGACCTCACCGCGGTGATGACCAAGCTGGAGTTCTCCGGCCTGCCCGGCCTGCCGTATCCGGCGATGCCGGCCGAGGCGATCGTGGCGCTGCTGCTGGCCAAGTACGCGTTTCTCGGCATCGTGCCGCTGGTGATCCCCAGCATCGCGATCGACGTGCCGATCCCGACCGACCGCATCCCGACGCAGCAGGGCAACGACCTCGAATACATCCGCACGCTGGCCGAGCGCGTCGGTTACGTGTTCTATATCGACCCCGGCCCGGCGCCCGGCATGAGCACCGCGTACTGGGGGCCGAAGGTGAAGGTTGGCGTGCCGCAGCCGGCGCTGAATGCCGACATGGACGCGGCCAGCAATGTCGAGCAGCTCAGCTTCAGCTACAACGGCAACGCGCGCAGCCTGCCGATCGTGTACATCCAGAACGAGCAGACCAAGGTGCCGATCCCGATCCCGATTCCGGACATCGGCCCGCTCAATCCGCCGCTAGGCCTGATCGATCCGCCGCCGCAGCAGTTTCGCCAGCTGCCCGAGACGGCGAAGTATTCGCCGGTGCGTGCGCTGCTGCTGGGCATGGCCGAGGCGGCCAAATCCGCCGACACCGTCACCGGCCGCGGCAGCCTCGACGTGACCCGCTACGGACGCGTGCTGAAGGCGCGCCAGCTGGTCGGCGTGCGCGGCGTCGGCCCCGCGTTCGACGGCCTGCACTACGTCAGCCAGGTGCGCCACACGATCAAGCGCGGCGAGTACAAGCAGAGCTTCGAGCTGTCGCGCAAGGGGCTGCTCTCCACCGTGCCGCTGGTGCCGTCATGAGCAAGTACTACGGCAAGTACCGCGGCACGGTGATCCAGAACGTGGACCCGGAGCAGCGCGGCCGCATCCAGGCGATGGTGCCGGACGTGTCCGGCCTGCTGCCGTCGAGCTGGGCGCTGCCGTGCGTGCCGATTGCCGGCAAGCAAAGCGGCGTGTACGTGGTGCCGCAGATCGGCGCGGGCGTGTGGATCGAATTCGAGCAGGGCGATCCGGATTATCCGGTCTGGGTAGGCGGCTTCTGGGGCATTGCGGCCGAGGTGCCGGCGCTGGCGCTGGCCGGCAATCCGGCCAGTCCGAGCCTGGTGCTGCAGTCGGGTTTGCAGAACGCGATCTCGATCAGCGACCTGCCCGGACCGACCGGCGGAATCCTGTTGAAGAGCGTGACCGGCGCGATGATCGTGGTCAACGACATCGGCATCACGATCTCCAACGGCAAGGGTGCCACCATCGTGCTCGCGGGCCCGACGGTGACGATCAACAACGGTGCGCTGGTGGTGACCTGAGGAGAACGCGATGCCGGGTTTCGTCATCCATGTCGGTGCCAGCGTGCTCTGTGCGCACGGCGGACAGGCGCAGGCCACGGCGCCGAATCCGCGCGTCACGGTCAGCGGCCAGCCCAGCGTGACGATGCCGCCACCGTGGCTGGTCGCCGGCTGCGCGCTGCCGCCGCCGCCGGCCGCGAACGGGCCGTGCGTGAGCGCGCAGTTCGTCACCGCCGCCACCCGCGTGACTTCCAACGGCCAGCCGCTGCTGCTGCTGGACAGCCAGGCGATCTGCGCACCGACCGGCACGCCGCTGCTGATCGTGGCCAGCCAGACGCGCGTCACCGCGATGTGAGGACGAAAGCCATGAACATCGACTACCCGTTCCATTTCGACAACCGCGGCCGCAGCGCCGAGACCGGCGACGACGATCACGTGCGCGACATGATCGAGCAGTTGCTGTTCACCAGCCCGGGCGAGCGCGTCAACCGGCCGGACTTCGGCAGCGGCCTGCTGCAGCTGGTGTTCGCGCCGAACAGTCCGGAGCTTGCGGCCGCGCTGCAGTTCACCTTGCAGGCGGCGCTGCAGCGCTGGCTCGGCGACGTAATCGACGTCGGTGCGCTGGCGGTGAGCAGCGAAGATTCCACGTTGCGTGTGGATCTCAGCTACACCGTGCGCGCCAGCGGCGACAGCCGCAGCGACAGCTTCACGCGGAGCCTGCCATGAATACCGCGAGCAACAGCACGAGCAACACCATGAGCCTCGGCGCGATCGGCTGCGCGCCGCTGCCGCTGTGCAGCGTGCCGGCGCGGCGCGAACGGCTGCGCCTGGCCGGCACGCTCAACGGTATCGACTACGTCGAGGTCGGCGACGACGGCGTCAGCCTGTGCGTGCATCTGTTCGGCGCCATCCCGCCGGAGCTGGGCGTGGCGAACGTGCGCATCAGCGGCGGCGACCGCATCACCGGCCTGCGCGTGCTCAGCGTCAACGCCGAGACCGAGCCGGAACTGCACGACGACGCCTGCCTGCGCGTGGTGCTCGATCGCGAAGGCGACCACACCGCGTATTGCCTGTGCCTGGTGGATGCGGCCTCGGGCCGCGACCCGGCCGGCTGGCTGGCGTACCCGGGTTTCGATCCGCGCTATGCCTGCACCGCGCTGCACTTCCGTCTGGACTGCGCGAAGAATCTCGATTGTGCGGAGGAAGCACTCTGCGTGCAGGCGTCGCCGCCGCTTCCCGAGATCAACTACCTGGCCAAGGATTACGCCAGCTTCCGCCAGCTGCTGCTCGACCGCATCGCGCTCGACATGCCGGCGCGGCAGGAGCGCCACGTGCCGGACCTCGGCATCGTGCTGGTCGAGACGCTGGCGTACACCGCCGATTACCTCAGCTACTACCAGGACGCAGTCGCCACTGAAGCCTACCTGGGCACCGCGCGCCGGCGCATCTCGGTGCGCCGGCATGCGCGGCTGGTGGACTACCGCATGCACGAGGGCTGCAACGCACGCGCGCTGGTCGCGCTGGCTTTGACCGGCGACGACCTGCCGCTGGCGCTGGACAACCTGCTGTTCGTGGTGCCGCCGCCGGGGCAGGGCAATCCACAACCCGGCGTGATCGACGCGGTCCAACTCGACGCCGCCCGTGCGCAGGGCGCGCTGATCTACGAGCCGATGCCACTGGATGGTGCGGCCACGTTGAACGCGGTCGCCGCGCACAGCGCGATCCGCCTGCACACCTGGGGCGAGGCGATGTGCTGCCTGCCGCGCGGCAGCACGCGCGCCACGCTGGTCGATGCGCCGCTGCCGGCGACACCCTCGACGCCAGGCGATGCCGCAGCGGTCGAGGTCGCGGTCGTGGCCAGCGCGCCGCAGCGCGCGCTCAAGCTGGCGGCCGGCGACCTGCTGATCTTCGAGGAAGTGCTGGGTCCGCAGACCGGCAACCCCGCCGACGCCGATCCCGCGCATCGGCATGCGGTGCGGCTGACGGATGTCCAGACGTCCGTCGATCCGCTCGACGGCACGCTGCTGCTGGACATCGCCTGGGACCCGTGCGACGCGCTGCCGTTCGACCTGTGCCTGTCGGTGCGCAAGCCGTCGCCCGATTGCGCATGGCTGCACGACGTCAGCCTGGCGCGCGGCAACGTGCTGCTGGTCGATCACGGCGAGCACGTCATCGGGCAATGCCATTGCGACGCGATCTGCGCGGCGCCGGCCGGCGATGGCGAGTATCCCGGCCTCGCCGCCGCACTCGCCGCGATGCCGGATGCGTGCGCGCGCTGCGGTGCGCTGGCCGAAGACTGCTGGCTGGTGCCCGGCACGTCGCAGTACGGCTGCTGCCGCTGCGAGGGCGCGGTGCAGGACGTGACGCGTCCGCCCGCCGACACCGGCCACGTGTTGCCGGATGCGCCGCTGACCTGGGCCGAACCGCTGCCCGCGCAAGCGCCGGTGTGCCGGTTGCTCGCGCGCGAACCGCGCCTGGCGCTGCCGCAGCTGACCGTCCATGGCGGCTCGCTCGACGCGGTGCTGGTGCCCGGCACGCCGGAAGCGCGCTGGCAGTGGGAGTCCCGCTACGACCTGCTGGAGAGCGGCCCCGACGATCGCCACTTCGTGGTCGAGGTGGACGACGACGGCGCCGCGCATCTGCGCTTCGGCGACGGCGTGCTGGGCCGGCAGCCGCAGGCCGGCGAGTTCTTCCGCGCTGCACCGCGCATCGGCAACGGCAGCGCCGGCAACGTCGGGCGCGACAGCATCGTGTGGCTGGCGCTGAAGTCGGGCGAGCTGTCCGCCAACCTGCAGCCGCGCAACCCGCTGCCGGCCGGCGGCGGCACCGATCCGGAAAGCCTCGCCGAGGTGAAGTTGTATGCGCCGGGCGCGTTTCGCGCGAATCCGCTGCGCGCGATCGTCGCCGACGACTACGCGATGTTCGCGGCGCAGGCGCCGCAGCTGCAGGGCGCCGCCGCGGCGCTGGCCTGGAGCGGCAGCTGGTACGCGGCCGAGGTGGTGGTCGATCCGCTGGGCCGCGAGAGCCTGCCGCCGGAGCTGGCGCGGCGCATCGCCGCCCGGCTCGAACGCTATCGCCGGATCGGCCACGACGTGGCGGTCCGCGGCGCCTGCTACGTGCCGCTGCGGGTCGAACTGTTCGTCTGCGTGCTGCCGGCGTTTCTCGTCGCGCACGTCGAGGCCGAGCTGCGCGATCATTTCAGCGCGGGTCTGCGCCGCGACGGCATGCCCGGTTTCTTCCATCCCGATCGCCTGCGCCTGGGCGCGCCGGTGTTCGTCAGCGCGTTGCTGGCCGAGGCGCAGGCGGTCGTCGGGGTCGCGCACGTCGAGGTCGTCACGCTGGCGCGCGCCGACGTTGCGCAGACGGGCGACGTGCCCGCCGACGGCGTGCTGCATCTGGCCGCGCGCGAGATCGCGCAGGTCGACAACGATCCGGACCATCCCGACCACGGAAGCATCGCGTTCACGCTGGGAGGTGGCCGATGAGCTGCTGTAGCGCCTGTGGCAAGCACGCCTGCGCCTGCGGGTGCGGCGCCATCGCCGGCACGCCGTTGCCGCTGACCAACCGACCGGGGCTGGACCGCCTTAGCTATCGCGTCGGCAGCTACGCCGACTTCCGCGCCACCATGCAGCGCGATCTCAGCGCGGCCGCGTTGCCGGCATTGGCCGGACTGCGCACGCGCGAGAGCGATGACCCCGCGATGGCGCTGCTCGATGCGTGGGCGGTCGGCGCCGACGTACTGAGCTTCTACACCGAGCGCATCGCCAACGAAGGTTATCTGCGCACCGCCACCGAGCGGCGCTCGGTGCTGGAGCTGGCGCGGCTGGTCGATTACCGCCTGCGCCCCGGCGTGGCGGCCAGCGTCTATCTCGCCTACACCATCGAGAAAGATTCGCCGCCGGTGACGATCGCCGCCGGCGCGCGCGCGCAGTCGATTCCCGCCCCCGGCGAGCAGATGCAGACGTTCGAGACCGCCGATCCGCTGGACGCGCGCTTCGAATGGAACGCGCTGCGGCCGCGCCTGACCCGGCCGCAGAGCATCTCGCTCGACACGATCGCCGGCCTCGGCGAACTGTGGGTCGCCGACACCGCCACCAACCTCAAGCCGAACGATCGCCTGCTGTTCCTGTTCGGCGATCTGGCCAGCGGCGTGCAGGCTCTGCGCCTGGTGCAATCGGTCGAGGTGCAACAGCAGAGCCAGCGCAGCAAGGTGGTGCTGCAGCTGATGGGTTCGACCCCGGTGAGGCTGGTGGCGGCGGCCAACACCGCGATCGCGGCGCTTGCCTCGCAGTCCGGTGCGGCGCAATGGCTGCAGGCTCTCGAGGACGTGCGCCAGCAGCTGCTACTGGGCAGGACGTGGGCGAGTCTGAGCGAACTCCTGGATACCTCAGCACTGGAAGGATTGCAGCCCGATCTGCCGGCGGCAGCCGCGTTCATGGACGACGCGAAAGCGGCATTCGACGCGCTCCCCTCGTCGGGCAGCGCACCCGGCGGCTTCAAGGCGTTGATCGACGCGCTCACTGCGCCGTCCGCATTGCAGCCGGCCAACAGCTTCCGCCTGCAGCGCAGCGTGGCCACCGCGTTGGGCCAGGCCAGCGATACGCGCCCGCAGCTGCTGCTGAATTTCGAGGCACGCCTGACCGACACCTTCTACCGCGCCTGGACCAGCGTGCCGCAAGGCCAGCCTTCGCCGACGCTGAGCGGCGTGTACGCGATGCGCGTGGCGGCGCCGCTGTTCGGCTACAACGCGCAGCGCATCATGGGTCTGGGGGCGAACCCGGACACTGCCACCCAGACGGCGGTGCCGTACGTATCGAAGCCCGACGGCGACTGGACGTCGGTCGAGCAGGATGATCGCGTGCAACTGGACAACGCCTACGACGGCGTGCTTGCCGGCAGCTATCTGCTGCTGCAGTCGAGCGACGCGGTTCCCATCGTGGCGCAGGCGAAAAGCGTGCGCGTGCATCCGCGCAGCGATTACGGCATCAGCGGCAAGACCACCGACATCACGCTGCTCGATGATTCTGCTGAGAGTGGCGGGTCGCTGGTCTGGCCGAAACCGGACATGGCCACGCTGCGTGCCACCCAGGTCTACGCGCAGAGCGAACCGCTGCCGCTGGCCGAGCTGGCGATCGCCGATACCGTCGGCAGCATCGCCGCGAACGACACCGCGACGCGGATCACCGCAGGCAGCGCCACCCGGCTCACCCTCGACGGCGCACTCGACGGCCTCAAGGCGGGCCGCTGGGTAATCGTCGAAGGCCAGCGCACCGACGTGCCCGGCACCGACGCGGTGAGCGCCGCCGAGCTGGTGATGCTCGAAGCGGTGGAACAGGGCGTGGATGCGCAGCTGCCCGGCGATACGGTGCACAGCACGCTGGTGTTCGCCAACCAGGGCCTGGCTTACACCTACAAACGCGACACCGTGTCGATCTACGCCAACGTGGTGCGCGCCACCCACGGCGAGACGCGCAACGAAGTGCTCGGCAGCGGCAGCGGCGCCACGGCGATGCAGGTGTTCGCGCTGAAGCAGTCGCCGCTGACCTATGTCTCGGCGGCCACCGTCGATGGCGTCGAGAGCACGCTCAGCGTGCGCGTCAACGACATGCAGTGGCACGAAACGCGCAACCTCGCCTTCGTCGGCGCGGCCGGCCGCAGCTTCGTCACCGCCACCGACGACGACGGCAAGACCCGCGTGCAGTTCGGCGACGGCACGCACGGCGCGCGGGCGCCGACCGGCGTGGAGAACATCAAGGCGACCTATCGCAACGGCATCGGCACGCCGGGCAATGTACGCGCGCGGCAGATCAGCCTGGTGGCGACCAAGCCGCTCGGCGTCAAGGCGGTGATCAATCCGCTGCGTGCTTCCGGCGGCGCCGATGCGGAGGCCCGCGACCAGGCGCGCCGCAACGTGCCGCTGGCGGTGCTGGCGCTGGACCGGCTGGTGTCGGTGCCGGACTACGCCGATTTCGCGCGCAGTTTCGGCGGCGTCGGCAAGGCGGCGGCGATCAAGCTCGGCAATAGAGTGCAGGTCACCATCGCCGGCGCCGGCGATGCGCCGATCGACGTCACCTCCGATCTCTACCGCAACCTGCTGCAGGCACTGCAGCGCTACGGCGATCCGTTGCTGCCGCTGCATCTGGACGTGCGCGAACTGCTGGCGCTGACGTTGAGCGCCAAGGTCGGACTCGCGGCCGATTACATGTGGGAGGCGGTCGAGCCGCTGCTGCGCGCGGCCTTGCTCGATACGTTCGGCTTCGAGCGGCGCGCGCTGGCGCAGAACGTCTACCTCAGCGAAATCGTCGCCTGCATGCAAGCGGTGCGCGGCGTCGCGTGGGTCGACGTGGACGCGTTCGGCAGCCTCGACGAGGCCACGCTGCTGGCCAGCTTCGGCGAGCGCAACAAGGAGGCGAACGCGATGGGCGACGGCTCGGCGTCGCCGCTGATGTATGCATCGCCCGCCACCGCTTCCGGGCCACCGGCGCGCGTGCAGGTACTGCCCGCACGCTACGACAGCGACGGTACGCTGCGCCCGGCGCAGCTCGCCTACCTGCCGCCGAACGTTCCCGACACGCTGCTGCTGCAGGAGGCCACGCCATGAACGCGCGAGCGGATCGCCTGTACGACCTGCTGCCCGTGATCTACCGCATGCGCGACGCGGAGCAAGGGTATCCGCTGCGCGACCTGCTGCGCGTGTTCGCCGCGCAGGCCGACGTGCTGGAGCAGGACATCGCCGGGCTCTATGGCAACTGGTTCATCGAGACTTGCGACGACTGGGTGGTGCCGTACATCGGCGACCTGCTCGGCTACACGCTGCTGCCGGAAGCGGCGACGCTCGACGCCGCCGAAGCCGGCTGCGCGTCCGGCCTCGGCCGGGTGCTGGCACCGCGCGCCGACGTCGCCAACACGATCGATGCGCGCCGCCGCAAAGGCACGTTGTCGCTGCTGGAAGACTTGGCCCGCGATGCGGCCGGCTGGCCGGCGCGCGCGGTCGAGTTCTACCGCCGGCTGGGCTGGATGCAGCATCTGGACCATCAGCACCCGCGGCGCGGCGGCACCGCCGACCTGCGCGATCCGGGCCGGCTGCAACGCATCGGCTGGGCCAACGGCGCGTTCGATCCGTTCGCGCACAGCGTCGACGTGCGGCGCCGCCGCGGCCGTTACAACATCCCGGACGTCGGCGTGTTCGTTTTCCGCCTGCGCAGTTATCCGGTGACCACCACGCCGGCGTACTGCGTGGAGGAAAACGGCCCGCAGTGTTTCAGCTTCAGCATCCTGGGCAACGACACGCCGCTGTTCCAGCGCCCGCTGCAGGAAACCGCGCCGACCCACATCGCGCAGGAGATCAATCTGCCGGTGCCGCTGCGGCGTTATCGTTTCGCCGCGCGCGGCGCGCAGGCCGATTACGCCGGCGTGGCGGCCGCGCTCTACGGCGCCGGCAACAGCGTGCTGATCCATGCGCCGGACTGGCCGGCCAAGGGTCAGGGTGTGCCGGTGCCGCGCGAGGCGCTGATTCCGGCCGATCTGGCCGGCTGGCGCTATCAGGTGCCGCGCGGGCGCGTGGCGATCGATCCCGAGCGCGGCCGGTTGATGTTTCCAGCCAACCAGCGGCCCAAGCGCGGCGTGTGGGTGTCCTATCAATACGGCTTTGCCGCCGATCTGGGCGGCGGCGAATACGGACGCGTGACGCCCGAACTGGAAAACGCGACGCGCTACGTCGTGCACGCCGCGCTGCCGGATCGCGATCCGAAGATCGCATGGCCGCCCGGCCACTTCGCCAACATCGCCGACGCGCTGGCCGCGTGGACGCAGGCCAAGGCCGCCGCACCGGCGCTGCGCGCGCTGATCGTCGAGCTGGCCGAGAGCGGCGTGTACGAAGGCAGCATCGACCTGCAGCTCGACGCCGGCGAGGCGATCCAGCTGCGCGCCGCCGAACGCACGCGGCCGGTGCTGCGCCTGCTCGACGTGCGCGCCAGCCAGCCCGACGCGCTCAGCATCGCCGGCCAGGCCGGCAGCCGCGTGCTGCTGGACGGCCTGCTGATCGTGGGGCGCGGCATCGAGGTGCAGGGGCCGACGGACGAGGGCGAAGGGCCGCCGCCGACGGAGGATCTGTGCGAACTCGTGATCCGCCACTGCACCCTGGTGCCCGGCTGGGCGCTGCATTGCGACTGCGACCCCAAGCGCCCGGGCGAGCCGAGCGTGACCCTCGACGGCACGCGCGCCGCGCTGCGCGTCGAGCACAGCATCCTGGGCGCGATCTCGGTGATCAGCCCGCTGCGGCGCGGCGATCCGCCGCCGCTCGAACTGTGCGACAGCATCCTCGACGCCACCGGCCCGGACCGCGTCGCACTGGGTGCGCCGGACGAGGCGGTGGCCTATGTGGAAGCGAGTTTCAGGCGCTGCACGGTGATCGGCGAAGTGCAGGCGCACGGCATCGCGCTGGCCGAGGATGCGATCTTCGCCAGTGCGTTGCGCGTGCTGCGGCGCCAGCACGGTTGCGTGCGCTTCTGCTACGTGCCGGACGGCTCGCGCACGCCGCGGCGCTTCCACTGCCAACCGGATCTGGCGCTGGCCGCGGTCGCCGCGGGCGATGCGGCGGCGCGCGCACGCGAACGGCTGCGCGTGGTGCCGCAGTTCGACAGCCTGCGCTACCCCGCGCCGCACTATCTGCGGCTGGCCGACAGCTGCTGCGGGGAGATTCGCGGCGGCGCGTCCGATCGCGCGGCGATGGGCGTCTATCACGACCTGTACGAACCGCAACGCGAGGCGAATCTCGCGGCGCGGCTGGATGAATACGTTCCCGCCGGGACGGACGCCGGCATCCTCTTCGCGAGTTAGGAGATCTCCCATGAAAGGCGACTTCGCACGCGTCACCTTCGATCCGGCACGGCATTACAGCCAGGTACTGCAACAACAGGGCCGGGTTCTGCTGGAGGCGGACTGGAACGAGCAGGCCGGCATCCAGCTTCACTTGCTGCGCGCGCTGGTGCAGGATCTGCTCGGTCCGTGCTGGGCGGCGGGCAGCGGCTTCGGCCTCGCCACTTCCAGCACCGATGCGAACGGCACGCTGAAGAACCTGCCGCTGACCGACTGGCAGCTGGCGCCGGGACATTTCTACGTCAATGGCATCCTGTGCGTGAACGAAACCGTGACTACGCTGACCGCGCAGCCGCAGGCGCCGACGCCCGACTACGGCGTGGCCGACGGCAAGAGCGGCTTCGAGAATCCGCCGGCGACTTACGCCTTGTGGCTGGACGTGTGGGAACGGCATCTGAGTTCGGTGGAGGCGCCGGCGATCGACGACAGCGCGCTCGACGGCGTCGGCACCGCCTCGCGGGCGCAGGTGGTGTGGCAACTGCGGATGCTCGACCCGCCCCGCGCGGGCCAGCAGCTGGACGACATCGATGCCGCGCTGAACGTGCGCCTGCAGGCCACCACCGACACCGCCGCGATCGCCGCCATCAAGCAGCAGATCATCGACGTGGGCAACTTGCGCGACAGCATCGACAGCAAGGACACGGGCACCGGCACGGGCAACGACGATCCCTGCAAGCTGGTGCGGCAAGTGCTGGGCGCACGCACGGCTTATGCGTTGCCGAAGCTGCGCGCCCAGCTGGGGCCGGTCGAAGCCGACAGCGATCCGTGCGTGATCGCCGCCGATGCGCGCTACCGCGGCTGCGAAAACCAGCTGTATCGGGTCGAGATCCACCAGGGCGGCCTTGCCGGCGGCGCAGATGCGGCGACGACCGGTGCCAGCTTCAAGTGGTCGCGCGAGAACGGCTCGGTGGTATTCCCGATCGCCGGCAGCGCCCTCGGCGCCGCGGCGGCCGACGGCAGCGCGCAGCTGACGGTGACGCTGGCCGGGCTTGGGCGCGACGCCCGTCTCGGCCTGGCGATCAACGACTGGGTCGAACTGGTGGACGACAATTACACGCTGGCGCAGCGCGCCTTTGCGCTGCTGCAGGTGGTCGCGATCGCGGTCGCCGACAGCAGCGTCACCCTCGCGGTACCGAAGAACATCACGCCGTATCCAATTGCCGGCGATCCGCACAAACACCCGCTGCTGCGCCGCTGGGACCAGCGCGATGCGGTGAGCGTGCAAGGCGTCGTGGCGGTGGTCGAGGGTGCGCCGATCGACCTGGAAGACGGCATCCAGATCAGCTTCGAGCCCGGCGGCCTGTACGCGACCGGCGACTACTGGCTGATCCCCGCGCGGGTAGCCGACGGCGGCATGCTCGACTGGCCATCGACCGGCACCGCACCCGACGCGTTGCCGCCGCGCGGTCTGCATCACTACGCCGTACTCGGCGTCACCGACGCCAACAGCGGCTATCAGGAATGCTGCTGCCGCTTCGGCACCCTGTGCGACCTGATCCAGGCGAGTCGAAAGCTGCAGACCGGGCAGCTCGACGCGGCTCCCATGCTGGTGGCGCAGCCCGCTGCCGCGACACCCGTCACGGCGAAAAAGGCGGCGAAGACGAAGGCAACAGCGAAGAAACACGCCGCAACCAAGCCGGCGTGATGCCTCGCTGATCCGCCGTGCGGTCATGGCCGTCCATGGCGGTGGGGCGGATGCGGCCGCGCAACGGAAATAGGGCCGGACACCGATGTTGCCGTAGCATTCGCCCGGTAAAGAACTTCCGAGCATGTCCGGCAATGATGGAAAGCACCCTCGCCGCAAGCGCCCACCGACCCGAATCCGCGGGACGGCAGGCCTCGCCCTGGCAGCTGTCGGTTGCCCCGATGATGGACTGGACCGATCGGCACTGCCGCTATTTCCACCGTCTGCTGTCGCCGCGGGCGCGGCTGTATACCGAGATGGTGACCAGTGCGGCGCTGGTGCGCGGCAAGCAGCTGCGCCTGCTGGAACACAGCCAGCAGGAGCACCCGTTGGCGTTGCAGCTTGGCGGCAGCGATCCGCACGAGTTGGCGCAGGCGGCCTGCGCGGGTGCCGCGGCCGGCTACGACGAGATCAATCTCAACGTGGGTTGCCCGTCCGACCGCGTGCAGTCGGGGCGCTTCGGCGCCTGCCTGATGCGCGAGCCGGCGCTGGTCGGCGATTGCGTCAAGGCGATGCGCGACGCCCTGGCGGATGCGGGCCGGCAGGTGCCTGTGACGGTGAAGTGCCGCATCGGCGTGGACGACCAGGACGATTACGCCGGCCTGCAGCACTTCACCGAGACGATGCTCGGCGCCGGTGTCGAGGTGCTGGTGGTGCACGCGCGCAAGGCGTGGCTCAAGGGGCTCTCGCCGAAGGAGAATCGCGAAATTCCGCCGCTGGATCATGAGCGCGTCTACCGGCTCAAGCGTGAATTCCCGCAGCTCGTGGTGGTCATCAACGGCGGCATCGGCACGGTCGCTCAGGTGCAGGCGCATCTGGCGCAGGTGGATGGAGTGATGCTGGGTCGCGCGGCGTATCACGACCCGTATCTGCTGGCGCGGATCGAGGCGGCGCTGCATGGCGAGCCGTTGCCGCAGCGCGACGATGTGCTGCGCCGCCTGCGGCCGTATGTCGAGGCCGAGCTGGCGCGCGGCACGGCGCTGAAGCACATCAGCCGGCACTTGCTGGGGCTGTACCAGGGCGAGCCGGGGGCTCGCGCGTTCCGGCGCACGATCAGCGAGGGCGCACATCTGCCGGGAGCAGGCTGGGCGCTGCTGGAACAGGCGCTGGCGCCCTGTCTGGATGCGGCGTGACAGATGCCGGTCATCCGGTCAGTATTCAGCCCCGACAACCTAAGCTTGGGAAGCAGGTGTCGGGCTGGATCATCACATATGACTGACAACGTAAATTTCACTCTCGCTCTGGTGGTATCGCTGTGGCTGGGTGTTGCCGCGACGGCATCGGCGCAACCGGCAAAGGTGGTGACGCTGGATCAGGCGGTGCTCAAGGTGCAGCAGCAGACCGGCGGCACCGTGCTGTCGGCCGAGCCGCATCGCATCGGCCGGCGGGTGGAGTACCGCGTCAAGGTGCTCACGGCGAATGGGCATGTACGGGTGATCTCGGTATCGGCCGATATCCCGCATGGCAGTGCGTCCCCTGCGGTGGTGCCCGACGTTCCCCGTGGCACGGTGCCAGACCTACCCCGGGGCAACCCGGTTGAACCAATCCAACAACCGGTCATCATTGATGTCGGTCATAGAGGGGGACATTGAATGCGTATCCTTTTGGTGGAGGACGAAGCGCCGTTGCGCGAGACGCTGGCGGCACGCCTGAAGCGTGACGGCTTCGCCGTCGATGCGGCGCAGGACGGCGAGGAGGGTATCTACCTCGGCCGCGAAGTGCCGTTCGATCTGGCGATCATCGACCTGGGCCTGCCCAAGATGTCCGGCATGGAACTGGTCAAGGCGTTGCGCGAGCATGGCCAGCGCTACCCGATCCTGATCCTCACCGCGCGCGGCAGCTGGCAGGACAAGGTCGAGGGGCTGAAGAACGGCGCCGACGATTATCTGGTGAAGCCGTTCCATGTGGAGGAGTTGCTGGCGCGCATCAACGCGCTGGTGCGCCGCGCCAGTGGCTGGTCCAAGCCGATCCTTGCCTGCGGCATGATCAAGCTGGACACCACCGCGCAGTCGGTGACGGTGGAAGGCAAGCTGGTCGACCTGACCAGCTACGAGTACAAGGTGCTGGAATACCTGATGTTGCACGCCGGCGAGCTGGTCTCCAAGGCCGACCTTACCGAACATATCTACCAGCAGGATTTCGACCGCGATTCCAACGTGCTCGAAGTGTTCATCGGCCGGTTGCGGCGCAAGCTCGATCCGGAAGGCACCCTCAAACCCATTGAGACGGTACGTGGACGCGGATACCGCTTTGCCATCCCGCGCACCGACGGCGACGACGAATGAACCCGCATCGTCGCGCCGCCCGCTGTCACTGGCGGCGCGCGCGGCGATCGCGACCGGGTTCGTGCTGGCCGGTTTTCTCGGGCTGGTCGGCCTGACGCTGTCGCAGGCGAACAAGGAGCGTGCCTTGAGCGCGCTGCACGACCGCCTGCAGAATTTTGCCATCGCGTACATCACCAATACCGACGTCAGCCGCTACGGCAAGCTGCTGTGGCCCGACACGGTGCCGGATCCGAGTTTTTCGCGACCCGGTTCCGGGTTGTACGCGGTGGCCCGGGGCGATCACGGTTATCACTGGGAATCGTCGTCGGCGGTCGGTCGCGATTTCTCCTTCCTCAAACCGCTGGAGCCGGGGCAGAGCCAGTTCGTCGGTCCGGTCGATACGCGTATGGGGCGCCTGTATTACTACAGCTACGGCGTGGCACTGGATGCTCCGGACAAGAAGTCGGTGCGGCTCACCGTGACGGTGGCGCAGACCGAGGACCAGTTCGAAGGTGCCAATGCGGTGTTCCGGCGCACCCTGGTGATCTGGCTGTCGATCCTCGGGGTGATGCTGATCGCGCTGCAACTGTTGCTGCTGCGTTGGAGCCTGACGCCGTTGCGCAAGGTGGCCAGCGACATGAGCCGGGTCGAGCGCGGCGACAGCGAGCATCTGGACAGCCAGTATCCGCTGGAGCTGACCGGCCTGACCGAACGCATCAACGCGTTCATCGAAAACGAACGCGAACAGCGCCAGCGCTACCGCCATACCCTGGCCGATCTGGCGCACAGCCTGAAGACGCCGCTGGCGGTGATCCGCTCGCAGCTCGAATCGACGGTCGCCGGGGAGTCGTCCCTGCGCAATGGCGTACTCGATCAGGTGCGCCGGATGGACGAACTGGTTGCCTATCAGCTGTCGCGTGCCGCCACGTCGGGCCGGCAGACTTTCGCCAGCGCGGTGCCGATCGCCGGGCATGCCGAGGATCTGGTGCAAAGCCTGGAAAAGGTCCATGCCGCCAAAAATGTTCTCTGCGAATTCGATATCGAGGATGGTGCGGTGTTCTACGGCGAGCAGGGCGACCTGCTGGAGCTGCTGGGCAACCTGCTGGAGAACGCCTTCAAGTGGTCGCGTCACCGCGTGCTGCTGGTGGTGAAGACGCAACGGCAACCCGGCTGGCGGCGTCCCGGGCTGTGGTTGAGCGTGGAAGACGACGGTCCCGGCATCGAGCCGGACAAGATCGAACGTATCCTGCAGCGCGGGGTGCGTGGCGACGAGCGGGTCCAGGGGCATGGCATCGGCCTGTCGATCGTGCAGGACATCGTGCACGCCTACCAGGCGGAGCTGGTGGTCGATCGGTCGCCGGAACTCGGTGGTGCCCGCTTCAGCGTGATGTGGGCGCCTGCCTGAGTCGCCGCAAAGGGCTTGCAGATGCCGGGCGCTTACTGAATGGAGCCGGGCAGCAGCGATTGCCAGCCCAGGTGGAGCCGGGAGTGGCGTGCCGGTGCCGGGGTCGTACCGCCGGAACGATCGTCGCCATTGCGGTGGCTGCCGGTGGTGCTGGTGTCGTGCGCGGGATCGTCGCCGATCGTCGCTGGCACGTCGCCGCTGCCGCGGTTGCCATCGTCGTGTGCGCTGCTGTCGGCGGCGGCGGTGGCGTGCATTGAACTGTCCAGGCCGCTGGCATCCAACTGCACTGCGGCGGCGCTGCCGATACCGGCAAGGCACAAGGCACAGCCGACAAGCCAATGTGTGACACGCATGGCGATTCAACTCCCTGACCCGCAAGCCAACGGCCGGATCGTCTCAGAAACCCGGACGTGATGCCAGTGCTGCCCGTGCCCGCCGCTGCACGGCCGTGCACCCGGCTGCCGCCAGGTACGGCATCCGGGCTAAAATCCACCGATGTCGATCCTGCCCGATGCCAAGCCTCCCGCCCTTCACCGGCATGATGCCGTGATGGCCGTCGGAGCCTGCGGATGAACCCCGCGCAGTTGCTGGCGGCGCTGGCCACGGGTGAGCCGGTTTCCGGTGTGGCGCTTGCCGCGCAGGCGAAGGTGACCCGCGCGGCGATCTGGAAGCAGGTCGAAGCGCTGCGCGCACATGGCCTGCCGGTCGAGGCGCGAGGTGGCGCCGGCTATCGGCTGCCGTGGCCGCTGCAGATGCTCGACGCCGGGCAGATCCGCGCCGCGCTGCCGGCATCATTGGCGCGTTCGCTGGGGGCGCTGGAGGCGCACTGGGAGCTTGATTCGACTTCCAGCGAGCTGCAGCGACGGGGTGCGCAGGCGGCGGATTGCAGCGTGCTGCTGGCCGAAACCCAGACTGCCGGCCGCGGCCGGCGCGGCCGCGAATGGCTGTCGCCACCGGGGCTGAACCTGCATCTGTCCTGCCTCAAGCGTTTCGAGCAGGGCTTTGCCGCCATGGCCGGGTTGTCGCTGGCGATCGGGGTGGTCGTGCTGCGCGCACTGGAGACCCTGGGCATCGCCGGAGCCGGTCTGAAATGGCCGAACGATGTGCTCGCCATCGCGAATGGGCGGCCCGGCGGCAAATTGGGGGGCATCCTGGTCGAGTTGAGCGGCGAATATCAGGGGCCGTGCACGGCGATTGTCGGTATCGGCCTCAATCTGCGGCTGACCCCGGCGCTGCGCGCACAGGCCGGGCAGCCGACCTGCGATCTGGCCAGCCTCGCCGACGGCACGCCGCCGAACCGCAATCGCGCCGCCGCGGCGCTGGTGGCGGCACTGGTCGATGGCCTGCGGCAGTTCGAGCGCGGTGGGTTCGCCGGTTTCGCGGACGACTACGCGCGGCACGATCTGCTGCGTGGCCAGCCTCTGCGAATGAGCGGCGCACTGGGCGAGTGCGACGGCATCGGCGCCGGCGTGGATGCGCGTGGCGCGTTGCAGGTGCGCATGGCCGACGGCAGCGTGCGCCGGGTCGAGAGCGCGGACGTCTCGGTGCGTCGCGCATGAAGCTGCTGCTCGATCTGGGCAATACGCGGCTGAAGTGGGCACTGCTGCCGCGCCACTCGACGGAATGGGTGGCGTACGGTGCGGTGCTCTGGCATGAAGATGTGGCTGAGGTACTGGCGTCGGCATGGGCCGGTCTGCCGCAACCGGAAATGGTGGGCGCAGCCTCGGTCGTCGACGCGGCACGGGAGGCGCGAATGGCGGCCATTGTGGCCCGCCGTTTCGGTGGCGAGCCGGTCTGGCTGCGGACGCCCGCCCAGGCCTGCGGCGTGCGCAATGCCTATGCCGAGCCGCGACGCCTTGGCGTGGACCGTTTCCTGGCGATGGTCGCTGCGTATGCCGCTGGCCAGGCACCGTGCGTGCTGGTCGGCGCGGGCACCGCGCTCACGCTCGATGCGCTGGCTGCCGACGGACGCCATCTCGGTGGCCTGATCGCACCCGGGCCGCAGCTGATGCAGCAGTCGCTGCTGGATCGAACCGCCCTGGTGCGTCCCGAGCGGCCCGGTGTCATCATGGAACTGGCCGACAACACCGCCGATGCGGTGGCCTCGGGATGCTGGCAGGCAACGGTGGCGTTGATCGAGCGCTTTGCCGCCCGCATGGCAGTGCGGCTGGGCGGCGTGCCGACGTTGATCCTGGGTGGCGGCGATGCGACGCGCTTGGCACCCCTGCTGTCGTTGCCGCTACAACTGAGCCGGGACGGTGTATTGCGCGGCCTGGCCGTGTGGGCAAATACGCGACCGGCGGAATCGCCGCCCGGCCTGCATGGCGATGGCTGACGGATATACGGGGGTTCGATGTTCCTGCGACTGCTGTTCGTCCTGCTGATTGCCCTCAACATCGTGGTGGGTGCCTGGTTGCTGCTGGGTCAGCCGTATGCCCGCGGTGGCAATGCCAGCGATCCCGGCGTTCCGGAATTGCGCCTGCTGTCGGAGTTGCCGGAACCGGCCATCGCGACAGCGTCGTCCGCATCCGCAACGGTTTCGGCGTCGGCATCGGCACCACTGACGGCGGCGGTCGACTCGACGGCCGCCACGCCTCACGTCATCAGCGACAGCTGCCTTGCGCTGGGGCCGTTCGCCAGCCCGCAGGATTTGCGCCATGCGCGGCAAGTGATGGCCACGGTGGCTTCACGCATGCGTTCGCGCCAGGAGCAGGCCACCCAGACCAGCGGCTGGTGGGTCTACCTGCCAGCTGCCGGCAGCCGCGCGCAGGCGCTGGAACAGGCAAGGCAACTGAGCCTGCATCATATCGACGACTACTTCGTGGTCGGTTCCGGCGGGCAATCCAATACGATTTCGCTTGGCTTGTTCAAGGATCCGGCGAACGCGCGCAAACGCCGCGACGAAGTGATCGCCGCCGGCTTTCCCGCCCGCATGATCGAGCGCAGCGAGAGTGTGCCCGAGTACTGGCTGGACCTGGTCGTGCCCGACGACACGCGCTTCGACTGGCGCAGCCGCATCCTCAGCGCCGGGGTCGGCTCGCACAGCGCCAGCTGCTTCTGAGCGGAACGACAGCCTTTGGGCATGTGTCACCGGGCCTTAGCAGCCTGTCGGACTTTGGTTGGCCGGGCTGCGAATCCGTCTGTGCGGTCCCTGTTTCCGTCGCTTCTTGGCCCATAGCACCACCATGGGCCGGCGAAGCGTCGTAGTCTGTCCTCGCACAGGCGCATTCTTGCCTCGACCACCAACGGCGCGACAGACTGCTAGAATCCGCCATCTTCGCCGGCATAGCTCAGTTGGTAGAGCAACTGATTTGTAATCAGTAGGTCCCCAGTTCGAATCCGGGTGCCGGCACCACCGATACCAGGGGCCATGCAGCGATGCGGCCCCTTTTTCGTTGGCTGGCATTCGCCGCTTGAGCCAGTTGGCGGGCGCCTTGGCCAAGGCGGCGCAACCGATGCGGAAATTCTGAACGAGCGGCCTATAGGCATTCGCGCAATTACTTGCTACGGTCGACTCCACGGCTGCACAGGGGCAGCCGGGAGTTACTGGCATGCAAACGTTTCTTGGGCATCCCGCCTTCTGGCGAGGAATGTCGATGTTTGCAGGGATGCGATGGGGAAAGTCCGGATCGGACGACAATCCTGGAATCGATGGCAACGCGACGGGAGGCGGCAAGCTGGTCTGCTGGTCCTCGAGCGTGCCGTCACGCCGCGCCGATGAGTTGGCGCGAAGTCTTCGGTCGGATTCCGAGCCCACCGAAGAGTAGCTCTCCGGCTCTGCCGGGTCAGGCGTACTGAACCCAGCCGCGCGGCGTGCCGGCCCTCGTTCCGGTAAACTTGGTCGATGGCGTGAATGAAGCATGACGCGACGGATTCCCTCTGCCCAGGGTGACTGGCAGGCCCGGAATCTGGGTTTGGCGCTGCTTGTCGATGAGTGTCGTCGCGCCGGCGTTGATACCATGCGACGGCAGAGGTCCGCGGTTGCGGGCTTGAACCCACAGGTAAACAGGCATGGTCAAGCAAACCGTTTCACTGATCGGCGCGCCGACGGATATCGGTGCCGGACATCGCGGCGCATCGATGGGTCCGGAGGCGCTGCGGGTAGCCAATCTGGCGGCCAGGCTGGAGCTGCGCGGCTTGCAGGTGATCGATCGCGGTAATCTGCAGGGACCGCTCAATCCATGGCTGCCGCCGGCCGATGGCTATCGTCACCTGGATCAGGTGGTTGCCTGGAATACGGCCGTCTATACGGCTATCGGCGATGAGTTGAAGAAAGGCCGCCTGCCGATCATGCTCGGTGGCGACCACTGTCTGGCGATCGGCTCGATCACGGCCGTGGCGCGGCATTGCCATGACACCGGAAAGCAGCTGCGAGTGCTGTGGCTGGATGCGCATTCCGATTTCAATACGGCGCAGGCGACTCCCTCCGGAAACATCCATGGCATGCCGGTGGCGTGCCTGTGCGGTTACGGTCCGTCGGTACTTACCGAACTCGGCGGCAGCGCGCCGGCGACCACCCCGGATGTGTTCCGCCAGATCGGCATCCGCTCGGTCGACTATGGCGAGAAGCAGCTGGTGCGCGAGGCGAACGTGGGCATCTACGACATGCGCCACATCGACGAAGAGGGCATGAAACGGGTGATGGAACAGGCGCTGGCCGGCGTCGACGCGAACACCCACCTGCATGTGAGTTTCGACGTCGATTTCCTGGACCCCAGCATCGCGCCGGGCGTGGGTACCACCGTGCGCGGCGGCCCGACCTACCGCGAGGCGCAGCTGTGCATGGAAATGATCGCCGACACCGGGCACTTGGCCTCGCTGGACATCGTCGAGTTGAATCCGGCGTTCGACAAGCGCAATGCGACGGCGAAACTGGCAGTGGATCTGGTCGAATCCTTGTTCGGCAAATCCACGCTCATCCGCCGCTGATCCCGCAAACCCACAAGCGAATACCATGCAGACTCGCGTACTGACAGGCATCACCACCACCGGCACCCCGCACCTGGGCAACTATGTGGGTGCGATGCGTCCCGCCATCGAAGCCAGCCGGCGTGCCGACGTGGACGCGTTTTTTTTCATGGCCGACTATCACGCGCTGATCAAGACCGGCGACGCGGACCGGATCGAGCGCTCGCGGCTGGAGATCGCCGCCAGCTGGCTGGCGGCCGGACTGGATCCGCAGCGGGTCACCTTCTACCGGCAGTCGGACATCCCGGAAATCCCCGAACTGACCTGGTTCCTCACCTGCGTCACCGCCAAGGGCCTGCTCAACCGTTCGCATGCGTACAAGGCCGCGGTGGATCGGAACGTGGAGAACGGCGAGGATGCCGATGCCGGCATCAGCGCCGGCCTGTACATGTATCCGGTGCTGATGGCTGCGGACATCCTCGCGTTCGATGCGCACCATGTGCCGGTGGGCCGCGACCAGATCCAGCACATCGAGATGGCGCGCGACATCGGTCAGCGTTTCAACCACATCCACGGCCACGAGTTCTTCGTGCTGCCCGAGGCGCTGATCGAGGAGCAGGTGGCCACGCTGCCCGGGCTGGATGGACGCAAGATGTCCAAGAGTTACGACAACACCATCCCCCTGTTCGCCGGTGGCGAGAAGGCTTTGCGCGAGGCGATCATGCGCATCGTCACCGACTCGCGCCTGCCGGGTGAGCCGAAGGATCCGGACAGCTGCGCCGTGTTCACCATTTTCCGTGCGTTTGCCAGCGAGAGCGAGACGACGGCATTCCGCCAGGCTTTGCTCGACGGCATCGGCTGGGGCGAGGCCAAGCAAGTGCTGTACGAACGCATCGATGCCGACGTGGCGCCGATGCGCGAGCGCTACGAGGCGCTGATGGCGGACCCCGGCGGGATCGAGGCGATCCTGCGCGAGGGCGCGCTGAAAGCTCGCGCGATCGCCACGCCCAAACTCGCCGCATTGCGCGCCGCACTGGGACTGCGTTCGGCCGGTACGGCGACGAAACAAGCCGTACCGCCGAAGCTGGCGCCGAAGCCGGGCCGGCTGCCGCGCTTCGCCAGTTTCCGCGACAGCGACGGCAGCTTCCGTTTTCGCCTGTTCTCCGCGGCGGGCGAGGAGTTGCTGCTGTCGGCGCCGTTCGCCGATCCCAAGGCCGCCGGCATGCTGCAGAAGCACCTGAAGACCCTTGGCGCGGCCGGCGCCGTCTTCACGGTGCAGCCGCTGTGCCTGATCCTGGAGCTGGACGGTGAAGCTGTCGCCAGCACACCGACGTATCGCGACGAGCAGTCACGCGACGACGCCCTGGCGCAATTGTGTGAAGCACTGGATCAGCTGGCCGCGCAGGATCAAGGCGCGTCCGCTGCAACCGGCGCGATCGGCGACTGATGCGTTACCTCGCCCTGCTGCTGCTGGCGCCGTGGCTGATGATCCTGGGCTGGGCCTATTTCGCCTACCCGAAGAGTCTGCCGCGCACCCTGGGTCGTCGCCTGTTCGATCTGGCCATGCTCGGGCTGGCCGCGGCCGCCGCAGTTGTGGCGGCCGTGACGGGTTTCGACGCCGTCAGGCTGCCGCAGGCCGGTCCGTTCGGTCGCGCCAGCGGTGCGATCTGGCAACAGGTGCTGCCGGCGCTGTACGGCTACGGCGCGTTCGCCGGGATGCTGCTGCTGGCGCTGTTGCTGCGCCATCTTTGCTGGGGGCGACGCGGCAGCTGATGCCCGGACGGATCCCGCCTCGGCCAGCAACGGACCGACCGGCTGCCGGGCGATGATCGGCCGCCGCGATCGAGGTGCCACGCGAATGTCTCGTGGGCGGCCACATCGCGCACGGGAGCACGCATCGTCTCCACCGGAAGTCGAAGTACCCGTTGCACGCCGATACGCCCATAGCGGCGCGATGCGAGAATGCGTTGCATGATGCCGCTGAAGTATCTCCAGGCTTACCCCGCCACCCTGCAGGACAAGGTGCGCCAGCTGATTGCGCAGGAACGTCTGGGCGAGCACCTGGCCGGGCGCTATCCCGATCGGCATGCAGTGCAGAGCGACAAGGCGCTGTATGCCTACACGATGGCGCTGAAACTGCAGCATCTGAAAAACGCGCCGGGCATCGACAAGGTGCAGTACGACAGCAAGCTCGACGTGGTGCAGCGTGCGCTGGGCCTGCACACCGCGATCTCGCGGGTGCAGGGCAGCAGGCTCAAGGCGAAAAAGGAAATCCGCGTGGCATCGCTGTTCAAGGCGGCCGCGCCCGAATTCCTCGAGACGATCGTGGTGCACGAACTGGCGCATCTGAAGGAATTCGAGCACAACAAGGCGTTCTACCAGCTGTGCCGGTACATGCTGCCGGATTACCACCAGCTGGAATTCGATCTGCGCGTGTATCTGACGTGGCGCGAGCTGGCGCCGTCGGCCGACGCGCCAGTCTGATCTGTTCGGGAACCATGGAGGATGGCCATGGATAGTGCATCGTTGCAGAAGTACCTGCTGCGGTTGTTCGAGCGGCACGATATCGAGCTGGATGCGGACGAAGACGGCTGGCTGGTCACCGACGGTGATTTTCCGGCGATCCGCGCCTGCTGGCACGAGGGCCGTGCCGGTGAACCGGGGCGTCTCGATGTCGACGTGGTGCTGAGCGAGAACCGCCGCATCGAGGAGAGTTTCGCGGGTGCCGGCGGCGGCGACACCGGCTGTCGCGATGCGCTGGATGCCTTCGTGCACAACGCATTCCATCAGCTGCTGGCCGCATGCTGGTACGTCACCGACGACCGCCGCATGCAGATCGCCGCCTGGGACATCGGGGTGCGCAGCTGGGACGTGTTCATCGGACCGTTCACGCTGCGCGGCGCCGACAGCGACGACATGCCGATTCCCCCCGATGCGCTGATGGCGATCGAGGCGGCACTGAAACGCGAGGTACTGACGCCCGAGCTGCATTGGTTGCGGCTGGTGCACAGCCATGGCGCGGACGGCGAGTCGCGCAGCGAGGCGTTGCTCGACAATGAGCCGTGGACCGCCGGCACCCTGGCACTGACCGCCGTGGCGTGGCCGCATGGCGGCAACTACAGCGCGCGCTGTTTCATGCTGTTGGACGTGCGCGATTACTGACCGGTTCGCACGATTTCCGTGTAGGAGCGCACCCTGTGCGCGATGCTTTCCGTCACGTAACGAAGAGCCATCGCGCACAGGGTGCGCTCCTACACAAAGGCGGACCATCGTGAGGTCGCACGACGTCCGGGTTTTCGATGCCGCGATATCCCTGCCGATCAGTTCGGCAGCGCCAGGTCGTCCAGTATCGCCTTGAGAAAGCGCGCTGCTTCACCGCCGGTGGCGGCGCGGTGGTCGAAGGTCAGCGACAGCGGCAGGCGCCGGTGGACTTCGATGCCGCCGATCACCGCGACGACGTCGTGGCTGAGCTTGCCGGCACCGACGATGGCGACGGTCGGCGGCACCACGACCGGCGTGGCGTAACGGCCGGCGAACATGCCGAAGTTGGACAGGCTGATGGTGTAGCCGGCCAGCTCCGAGGCCGGGATGCTGCGATCCTCCACCTGCGTGCGCAGGCGCTTGATCGCGCCACGGATGCCGGCAGCGTCGAGCATGTCGGCGTTGCGCAGCGCTGGCACGAACAGGCCGTCGTCGGTGTCCACGGCGATGCCGATGTCCACGTGCGGGTGCAGGGTGCGGCTGAGGTTCTTGCCGTCGAACCACGCGTTGAGCGCGGGCACGCTCTTGCAGGCAAACACGATGGCGCGGATCAGGCGTGCGGTGATGTCCTGCTTGCCGATCCAGGCGTGCAGGTCGGCGTCGTCGACCAAGGTGGTCGGCACGACTTGCGCATGCGCGTCGGCCATGACGCGGGCCATGTTGCGGCGCACGCCCTTGAGCTGCTCGGGCTGACCGCTAGCCTGCACCGACGGCGGTGCGGTACGTACCGGTTTGCCGGCCAGCGAGACCGGGCTGCGCTGCGGCTCCGGCGGCTCGGGCACGAGGTGGCGACCGGCGGAGGCGGGCACCGATCGGACTGGCGTAGTGCCAAGCGGAGCGGAGCCATTGGCGGCGGCTTGCTTGACGTCCTGCATCGTCACCACGCCGTCGGCCCCGCTGGGGTGCACGCGGGCGAGGTCGACCTTGAGTTTTTTCGCCAGCGCACGCACTGCCGGTACCGCCTTCACGCCGCCGATGCTGGAGGCCTGTTCGACGTGCACCTGGTTGCCGCTGACCATCGCGCCTACCACGGTACCTTCGTCCTCGCGCTCGGCGACGGCGGCGGGCGCAGGCGCCGCCTTCGTGGTCTTTTTCGGGCCATGCTGATGGCCGGTGGATTCGGCTTCGGCACGTTGTTTGACATTCGGGTCGGGCTCGAAATCGGCCAGCGCGGCGCCGGTCTCGATGATGTCGCCGGGTGCGCCATGCAGCTTGGTGACCTTGCCGGTGTACGGCGACGGCACGTCGACGACCGCCTTGGCGGTTTCCATCGCGCACAGCGGCTCGTCGAGCTTGATGTCGTCGCCCACCTTCACGTGCCATTCGACGACGGTCGCGTCGGGCAGGCCTTCGCCGAGGTCGGGCAGGTAGAACGTCTTGATATCAGCCATGGGTAGATTTCCAGGTATGAGTTTTCCGGTTTGCTCCCTCCCCTACTTGCAGGGGAGGGTTGGGGTGGGGTGCTCTTTGCCCGGGCTTCAGACCAAGAGCTTCACCCCCTCCCAGCCTCCCCCTGCAAGCAGGAGGAGGAGCAAGGGCCTCAGCTTGCCGCCATTGTGCGCTTCGCCGCGTCGACGACGCGCTCGACGCTTGGCAGGTATTTCATTTCCAGGCGGAACAGCGGGATGTGCGTGTCGAAGCCGGTGACGCGCTCGACCGGCGCCAGCAGGTCGTAGATGCATTCTTCCGCCAGCCGCGCGGCGATCTCGGCACCGAAGCCGGCGGTCTTGGGCGCCTCGTGCACGATCACGCAGCGACCGGTCTTGGCCACCGATTCGGCGATGGTGTCGAAGTCCAGCGGGGTCAGCGTGGCGACGTCGATCACCTCGGCGCTGATGCCCTGTTCGGCGAGCGCGTCGGCGGCCTCCAGCGCCTCCTTCACCTGCGCGCCCCAGGTCACCAGGGTGACGTCGGTGCCGTCGCGCAGCACGAAGCACACGTCCAGCGGCAGCGCCTCGCCGTCGTCCGGCACTTCTTCCTTGTACTGGCGGTAGATCCGCTTGGGTTCGAAGAACATCACCGGATCGGGATCGCGGATCGCGGCCAGCAGCAAACCGTAGGCGCGCGCCGGCGAGGATGGCATCACCACGCGCAAGCCGGGGATGTTGGTGAACAGGTGCTCGTTCGCTTCCGAATGATGCTCCGGCGCGCGGATGCCGCCGCCCCACGGCGCGCGGAACACCGCCGGCACGGTCAGCCGGCCGCGGGTGCGGTTGCGCATGCGTGCGGCGTGGCAGGCGATCTGCTCCATCATCGGGTAGATGAAGCCTTCGAACTGTGCCTCGGCGACCGGCTTCATGCCCTGCACGGCCAGACCGACGGTGACGCCGGCGATGGTGGTTTCGTCCAGCGGCGTATCGAGCACGCGCAGTTCGCCGAATTTCTCCTGCAGGCCCTGGGTGGCGCGGAACACGCCGCCGTTGAGACCCACGTCCTCGCCCAGCACCACGACCGAGTCGTCGTGCTTCATTTCGTAGGCGAGCGCCTGGGTGACCGCTTCGATAAGTGTGATCTGTGCCATGACTTTAGATCCTGCTTATGGTTTCCAAGTGCCCCGCGCCGGATCGGCTTGCGTGCAGGCCAAGGAAGAGGGAAGGAGTGGATGTCGATCCACGACTGAGTGATGACGCCGGAATGCGGGCAAGCCGATCCGGCCCGAAGGGTTGCCACTGCATGGCCGCCATGCACCGGTGCGCGGCTTGGCCTGCCAGCCAGGCAGGCGCTTCGCCGCACGCCGGCACCTGACGACCATGCAGTGGCAACGCGGGGTACTTGGAAGCCATAAGCAGGATCTCAAGCCCTGTTTTCAAGCGAGAGGACGTAATCGCGCTGTTTGGCGAGATCGGCGGGGACTTCGGCGAAGATGTAGTCGAACATCGCCGTGACCGGCTGGGTCTTGGTCTCGAGGTAGGCGTTGACCTCGTTGTCCATCCACTCGTCGCACTCGGCTTTCCATGCTTCCTCCTTCGCGTCGTCCCAGACTTTCTTTGCCACCAGCCAGTTGCGCAGGCGCTTCATCGGCTCCTTCGACCAGCCCTCCTTCACCTCCGCCTCGCCGCGATAGCGGCGGGCATCGTCGGCGGTGGTGTGGTCGCCGAGGCGATAGGTGACGGCCTCGATCACGCTGCCGCCCTTGCCGCTGCGGGCGCGCTCCAGTGCGTCTTCCATCGCCTTGCGCACCGCGATGATGTCGTTGCCGTCGACCTGGATGCAGAACAGCCCGGCGGCGATGCCCTTTTGCGCCAGCGTCGGCGCGCCGGACTGGATCTTGCGCGGCACCGAGATCGCCCACTGGTTGTTGACGATCACCGCCACCAGCGGCAGGTTCTGCGCACCGGCGATGTTGATCGCGCCGTAGAAATCGCCCTTGGACGAGCCGCCGTCGCCGATCGTGCACACCGCCACGCGCTTCTCGCCACGGATCTTGAAGGCCAGCGCGGAACCGGCCGCATGCAGGCACTGCGTGGCGATCGGCACCGACCAGGCGAAGTCGTGCCGTGCCGGCTCCTGCTGGTAGTCGTTGCCGCGCTCGTCGCCGCCCCAGTACATGTACACCTCGCGCGGCCGCACGCCGCGGTAGAGCTGGGCACCGTATTCGCGGTAGCTGACCGCCAGCACGTCCTCCGGTTTCATCGCGCTGCCGATGCCGACATGCGCCGCTTCGTGGCCGAGGCAGCTGGCGTAGGTGCCGAGCTTGCCGGTGCGCTGCAGGGCGATCGACTTGGCGTCGAACACGCGGGTCGACAGCATCAGCTTGTACAGCTCGACCATGTGGTCGAGGTCTTTCGCAAATTCAGGCAGATCGTCACGAACCTGTTTGCCCTCGGCGTCGAGGTACTGCAGGTATTCGATTTCAAACTTGGCGGCGATGGTCACGACTCGCTCCGGAGTGAGGGATGCGGGAAAAGCTGGCGTGCTGCGATGTGTCGAGCAGGGCACGCAAACGAGCTCACAAGACCGCTCTTGATAACAGGACGGCATGTTGCGCTGCAAGGCACAGCGCAGCATTCGCGAACGTACGGGGAGCTTGCCAATGGCCATCCTGCAGGCTTTGCGGCGGTTCGGGCGCCGGCGCCCGGGCGGGACCGCAACCATCTGCTGGCCGGGATCACCGCGGTTGATTTCCGTTTCGGCGGCCGGCGCCCGATAGACTGCCGGCAACGTACGGCAACGTTATTGTGGAGGCATAGCGAACACCATGAGCGACAATCAACGCGATATCGAAGCGGAAATCCAGACCGATCTGAACGGCAAGATGACCTACGGCGGCTATCTGCATCTGGATATCCTGCTGGCGGCGCAACAGCCGCTGAGCCAGCCGGCGCATCACGACGAGATGTTGTTCATCGTGCAGCATCAGGTGTCCGAGTTGTGGATGAAGCTGGTGATCCACGAACTGAGGGCGGCGCTGGCGCATCTGCAGTCCGACGACATCGACCCATGCCTGAAGATTCTCGCCCGGGTCAAACAGGTGCAACGCCAGCTGTTCGAGCAGTGGGCGGTGCTGGAGACGCTGACCCCGTCGGAGTATCTGGAGTTCCGTGGCGTGCTGGGTCCGTCGTCCGGATTCCAGTCGTTGCAGTACCGCACGATCGAATTTCTGCTCGGCAACAAGAACGCGGACATGCTCAAGGTGTTTGCACACGATCCGGCCGCACAGGCCGAGCTGCGCGCGGTGCTGCAGGCACCGAGCCTGTACGACGAATTCCTGCGTTATATGGGGCGGCGGGGCCATGCGGTGCCGGCAGCGGTACTCGAACGCGACTGGTCCGGGGCCTACCAGCGCAATGCCGAGCTGTTGCCGGTGTTCCGGCGCATCTACGAGCAGCGTGACGAGTTCTGGCCGGAGTACCACATGTGCGAGCAACTGGTGGACGTGGAAGGGAGTTTCCAGCTATGGCGTTTCCGCCACATGAAGACGGTGGAACGGATCATCGGTCATCGCCGCGGCACCGGCGGATCGTCCGGCGTGAGTTTCCTGAAGAAGGCGCTCGATCTGGAATTTTTCCCCGAGCTGCTGGACGTGCGCACCGTGCTGGGAACCTGAGTCCCACCTTGTGTAGGAGCCCGCTCGCGGGCGATGCTTTTGCCTTTGATGTGGCATCAGAGCAAGAGCATCGCCCGCGAGCGGGCTCCTACCTCCTCGGCGATAGGGTTGGTGGCTGCATTGTTGCGGCGCATTTGACGGCCATGGCGCCAATCGGTACACCTCACGATCGCAAATTTCCCCGGCCGCGCCGTACCTGCCGGTCATCGCATCCACAGAGGGGCCCCATGAATTCGATCAGCGAGAGCGACGCGAACGCCGTGCCCGACTATCCGCAATTGTTCGGCCATCCGCGTCCGTTGTGGATGTTGTTCATGACCGAGTTCTGGGAGCGCTTCGCGTTCTACAGCGTGAGTTGGGCGCTGACGTTGTACATCGTGGCGCAGTTCTATCACGGCGACCCGGCCGGCCAGGCCTGGGCCAGCGGCATCTTCGGCGCGTACACCGCGCTGATCTACGCCACCGGGATCTTCGGCGGCTACGTCGCCGACAAGCTGATCGGCTACCAGCGCTCGATCCTGATCGGGGCAGCGGTGATGGCCGCGGGCTTGTTCGCGCTGGCGGTGCCGACCCGGCCGGTGTTCCTGCTCGGCCTGGCGCTGGTGATCGTGGGCGATGGCCTGTTCAAGCCGAACATCTCCTCGATGGTGGGTCAGCTCTATGGCCAGGACGACCCGCGCCGCGACCGCGGTTTCACCCTGTTCTACATGGGCATCAACGCGGGCGCGTTCGTTGCGCCGCTGCTCACCGGCTGGATGGCCGCGCATTTCACCGACACGCCGCTGGAGCAGAACTACAAGCTGGTGTTCCTCGCCGCCGGTGTCGGCATGCTGCTGAGCTTCGTGTGGTTCTGGTTCGGGCGCCGCCAGCTCGGCGCCGTGGGACGCCCGCCCGTCGACCGAACCGGGCGCGGCCGCTCGCTGGGCGTGATCGCCGGTTCCCTGCTGGCCGCGCCGCTGGTCTATCTGTTGCTGTCGGGGATCGGGCCGATCGGGCTGCAGTGGATGCTCGGCCTGCTGTTCGTCGGCCTGGCAGCCCTGCTGCTCGGCGAAGCCGTGCGCCATGATCGCGTGCAGGTGCATCGCGTGATCGCGATGCTGATCATCTTCGCCTTCAACGTACTGTTCTGGATGTTCTATTTCCAGCTCGGTACCTCGTTCAATTTCCTTGCCGAGAACCTGGTCGACCGGCGCATGTTCGGCGGCTGGGTGTTTCCGGTGGGCTGGTTCCAGTCGGTAAGCCCGTCGGCGATCCTGCTGCTGGCGCCATTGCTGACCCTGGTCTGGGGCTGGCTGGCCAAGCGCAACAGGGAGCCGTCGATTCCGCGCAAGTTCGGTCTGGGCCTGATCTTCAACGGGATGGGCTTTGCCGTGCTGATGTTTGCCCTGGCCCACCTGCTCGGTCCGCACGGGTTGATTCCGTTCTGGCCGCTCGCCGCGTGCTACGTGCTGCAGACTCTGGGCGAGCTGTGCCTGTCGCCGATCGGCCTGTCGATGGTCACCAAGCTGGCACCGCCGCGGCTGGTCGGTGCGGCGATGGGTGGCTGGTTTCTGTCGTTGGCCGTGGGCGGCAATCTGTCCGGCTTGCTGGCCAGTTCGATCAGTGGCGCAAGCGGCATGACGGCGAGCTCGGCGTTGTCCGGCTTCACTTTTGGTTTCTGGCTGCTGGTGGGAGCGGGTGCATTGCTGCTGCTGATCTCGCCGCTGATCAACAAGCTGATGCATGGGGTGAAGTAGGTAGGGCGAGGAGTGAGTGGAGAGGAGTGAGAGACGAGCAACGACGCCGGCACCCGCTTTCTCTCACTTCTCACTCCTCTTCACTCACTCTTGTTGCGGTCCTGCAGCCGGTCGAGGATGCGCACCAGCCATACGCGCTCGTCCTCGCTGAGTTTTTCCAGCACCGCCGCCTCGCGGGCGCGGGCCATCGGGGCGACCACGTCATGGATCGCCCAGCCTTCCTCGGTGAGGTCGAGCACCGAGCGGCGCTTGTCGAAGTTGTGCATGTGCCGGCTGACCCTGCCGGCCTCGACCAGTCGTGCCAGTGCCCGGCTCACGGCCACCTTGTCCATTGCGGTGCGCTCGGCCACTTCGCGCGCCGACAGACCCGCGAAGCGGGCCAGTACCGCCATCACCCGCCATTCGGTCACGCTGAGGTCGTAGCGTTTCTGGTAGTCGTCGGCGATGCCCTGGCTGATGGTGTTGGAGAGGATCGACAGCCGGTAGGGCAGGAAATGCTCCAACTCCAGCGGGGCATGCTGGACGCCGGGCGGTGTGTGCTTGCGGGGGGTTGGCACGGTAACACTGCTCCTTGCAAGTAGTTGCAAATGTAACTATAAAGATAGCCTGACATAGCTTTGCTGCCGGGAGCATAAGCCTGAGTCGGCACAAGTCATACGTGACATTAGTGCAACCAGCCACAGGAGCGCGCCATGAACGCCCAGGCCCATCTCACCCAGCCCAATCCAGGCATGCAGGTCACCACGTTCGCGAACCCGATGGGGATCGACGGCTTCGAGTTCGTCGAATTCGCCGCGCCGGCCGGTCGCGCCGGCGAATTGCATGATCTGTTCAAACGCATGGGTTTCAGCGCCGTGCTCAGGCACAAGCAGCGGCCGATCACAGTGTATCGGCAGAACGGCGTGAACTTCCTGCTCAACGAGGAGGCCGATTCGTTCGCCGCCGATTTCGCCAGCGCGCACGGCCCCTGTGCCTGCGGTTTCGCGATCCGCTTCCGCAAGCCGGCCGCCGAGGTGCTGGCCACTGTTCTGGGCAACGGCGGCGAAGCGGTCGATCACAAGGAAGCCAGCAAGGCGGTCAACGCACCGGTGGTGAAGGGCATCGGCGACTGCATGCTGTATCTGGTCGACCGCTTCGGCAGCAGCGGCAGCATCTACGACGGCGATTACGAAGCGATCCCCGGCGTCGAGCCCAACCCGGCCGGGTTCGGCCTCACCTTCATCGACCATCTCACCCACAACCTGTACTTCGGCAACATGCAGAAGTGGTCGGACTACTACGAGCGGCTGTTCAATTTCCGCGAGATCCGCTACTTCGACATCAAGGGCGCCAAGACCGGCCTCGTCTCCAAGGCGATGACCGCGCCCGACGGCATCGTGCGCATTCCCCTGAACGAGTCGAGCGAGCCGAAGTCGCAGATCAACGAATACCTCGACGCCTATCGCGGCGAGGGCATCCAGCACATCGCCTGCTTCACCGAGGACATCTACACCACGGTGGAGAAGATGCGCGCCTCCGGCGTCGAATTCCTGGATACCCCCGACGTGTATTTCGATGTGGTCGACGAGCGCGTGCCGGATCACGGCGAGGATCTGCCGCGTCTGCGCCGAAACAAGATCCTGATCGACGCCGATCCGGAGACCGGGAAGCGCAAGCTGCTGCAGATCTTCACCCAGAACGCGATCGGTCCGATCTTCTTCGAGATCATCCAGCGCAAGGGTAACGAGGGGTTCGGCGAGGGCAATTTCCAGGCGCTGTTCGAGAGCATCGAGCGCGACCAGATCAAGCGCGGGTTTCTGTAGGCTGGAGGGCGACCCTTCGACTCCGCCTGCTGCGCAAGCTACGCTCAGCGCGAACGGTGTTGGTTGGACTTGCTCGAACAGTTGGCGCGTCAGAAAAATCAGGATCAGTGGCCCATGAACTACCAATCCGGTTTCGGCAACGAATTCGCCACCGAGGCGATCGCCGGCGTGCTGCCGGTCGGGCAGAACTCGCCGCAGCGCGTGGCGCATGGGCTGTATGCGGAGCAGCTGTCGGGCACCGCATTCACCGCGCCGCGGCACGCGAACCGGCGCAGCTGGTTGTACCGGATCCGTCCGGCGGCGGTGCATGAGCCGTTCCAGCCGCTGGCGCATGCCACCTTGCACAACCGCTTCGACGAGGCGCCCGCCACACCGAACCAGTTGCGCTGGGACCCATGGCCGCTGACCAGCGCACCGACCGATTTCGTCGACGGCCTGCTGACCCTGGCCGGCAACGGCGGCGCGGCCGAGCAGGCGGGCATCGGTATCCACGTCTATACGGCGAATCGCTCGATGCGGGGGCGCTACTTCTACGACGCCGATGCCGAGCTGCTGATCGTGCCGCAGCTGGGCAGCCTGCGCCTGGCCACCGAGCTGGGCGTGCTGGAGGTCGAGCCGCTGGAGATCGCGGTGAGTCCGCGCGGCGTGCGCTTTCGGGTGGAATTGCCGGATGCCGCCGCGCGCGGGTACGTCTGCGAGAACTTCGGTGCGCTGCTGCGGCTGCCGGAGCTTGGCCCGATCGGCTCCAATGGACTGGCCAATGCGCGCGATTTCCTCACCCCGCATGCCGCGTACGAGGATGTCGAGGGCGCGTTCGAGCTGATCGCCA
>DATKVA010000059.1:0-7910 GCA_035530315.1 Rhodanobacter sp.
GGCGGCAGGTAGGCGATGCTGGACTCCTCGAAGGTGACCCACAGTCCGCCCTGGCGATCGAGTGCCGTCTGCCAGATCTTGTTGCCGGGCAGGGCTCCCGGCAGCAACGGGTGGCCGACGACCGATTGCAGCCTCCCGTCACGATGCTCCAGCAACAGCCCATAGGTCTTGCCGATCCACAGCCTTCCCTGTCGGTCGCGGGTGCTGCTGAGGATGCGCAGCGCCGACAATCGCCGGTTCGCCAGCGGTCGCGCCACGCCATCGCGGCCGATGACCAGCAGGCCGCCATCGAGAGCCACCCGCACATCGCCACGGCCACCGTCGATGTGCCAGATCCTGCCCACGTCGCCATGAAATGACGGATCCACCGGCACCCGCCGGATCGTGCCGTCGGGTTCGCGCAGGTACAAGCCGCTTGCAGCCCCTATCCACAGGCGCCCATCCGGTTCGGCCAGCAGGGCCCGGGTCTCGCCGAATGACGCCGCGTGCGTCCCATCGACATCCAGCGGGATGTGATCGAAGCCGTTGCCATCCGCCCGCATGCGGTCGAGACCTGCATCGGTCGCGAACCACAACTTTCCATCGGGCGTCTGCGCGATGCTCCAGACTTCATTGCTGGCAAGGCTGGCTGGATCGCCGGCGTCGTGCTCCCAATGCCGGTATCGGTTATCCGACGGCTGATAAAGGGTCAGTCCGGTCGAGATGCCGCCAGCCCAGACACCGTCGTCGCGATCGACGAAGATCGCATAGATCGCGCCCGCGGGCATCGAAAGCGGGTCACCCTGCTGATGCCGGAAAACCTTGAAGCTGACCCCGTCATAGCGCACCAGACCACTGGCCGTGGCGAACCACATCAGGCCATGGCGATCCTGCGTTACCGCATAAACCGTCCCGGCGGGCAAGCCATCGGCCACCCCGTAACGGCGAAACTGCGGTGTCGCCATGGGGGCCGGCACAACGGTCGGCGCTGCTGCCGGTGCGCCCGCCTGCGCCGAGCCATTCACCGCCGACGCCAACGAAGAGACGGCCAAAACCGCATTCAGCACGAATGACGCAAGCATCCACAGTCCCCTGTTCCGCCTCCATCATGCCAAATCCCGCCGGATGCGGCGAGCGCACTGTGCGTAGCGGCGGAACAGTCTGTTTCGCGGCGGCAAGCTGGCGCCGCCAAACGGGATCGGCCAGACTTGCACCCATGCCCCGTTCGCGCTCAACCTTCTGGCTGCCCTGGCTCGCGGCGATCCTGCTGGCATGCACTGCCGCGCATGCCCGCAGTGCCGGTTACCGCTACGACACGGTGCACAGCCAGATCCTCTTCAGCATCACCCACGACGGCTATTCGCGGCCGTTCGGAGAGCTGCATATCGCCAAGGGCTGGCTGCGCTTCGATCCCGACGACTGGAGCAAGTCGGGGACCGAGCTGGACATCGACCTGGCCGGACTGGACATGGGCGACGCGGATTGGAACAAGGCGGTATTGAAGCCGGAATTTCTCGACGCGGCGCACGCGCGCTACGCGCATTTCGCCAGCACCTCGGTGGAACGCAAGGACGACCGCCACGGCGTGCTGCACGGCGAACTCACCCTGCGCGGCATCACCCGCCCGGTGAGCCTGGCGTTCACCTTCAACCGGCTGGGAAAAACCATCTTCGGCCTGCATACCGTGGCGGGCTTTTCGGCCACTACCACGCTGGACCGCAGCGACTTCGGCATGACCGCCTTTCGCCATTCGATCGGCCAGCAGGTGACGGTCTGGCTGGAAATCGAGGCGATCCGCGACGACCACGCCGTTCCAGCCGGCAAGGACCAGCCATGAGCCTGCGCAGCGACGACAGGCAATGGGGTTCGGTCGCCCGCTTCTTCCACTGGACCATGGCGCTGGGCATTCTGGGCAACGGCGTGTGGGGCTTGCTGATGACGGAAATGAAACCGTCGATGAGCAAGATCAACGTGTACGCGCTGCACAAGTCGTTCGGCCTGACCCTGCTGGCGCTGCTGCTGCTGCGGCTGCTGTGGCGCACCGTCGACCGCCGCCCGCCGGATGAACCGGCACCGCGCTGGCAGCAGCGGGCCGCCCACCTGGTACATGGCGTGCTGTACGTGCTGATCGCAGCGATCCCGCTCAGCGGCTGGTGGTACAACTCGCTGCACGGCTTTCCGCTGCAGTGGTTCAAGCTGTTCAACCTGCCGCCGCTGGCCGGCAAGAATATCGACGCGTCGCAGTTCGCCCATGCCGTGCACGAGTCCCTGTTCTGGCTGCTGCTGCTGGTGCTGATGGCGCATGTCGGCGCCGCGTTGAAGCATCATGCGTTCGACAAGGACAACGTGCTGCGGCGGATGCTGCCGTTCGGCCGTCCGCGCCACGACTCCACCCCACCGGGAGAATCCTGATGAAACGGCTTGCCCTGCTGCTGTGCCTGCTGACCCTGCCGGCCGCCGCCATCGCCGCCGACTACACGGTGCAGCCGGCCGCCAGCAAACTCGCCTTCAGCGGCAGCTTCCAGGGTGCCGGCTTCGACGGCAGCTTCAGCCGGTGGACGGCGGCGATCAGCTACGACCCGGCTCATCTCGCCACATCGAAGTTCGATGTCGACGTGGTGCTGGCCAGCGCGAAGACCGGCGACAGCGATCGCGACAGCGCGCTGCCGGGTGCGGACTTCTTCGATGTGGCGAAATATCCGCAGGCGCAATTCGTGACCACCGCCTTCCATCGCGACGGCGCCCGGGTCATCGCCGACGGCATGCTCACCCTGCACGGCGTGACCCGGCCGGTGAGCCTGCAGGTGAATTTCCAGCCGCACGGCAACGGCGCCACGCTGGACGTCAGCGGCAGCGTCAAGCGGCTCGACTTCGGCGTGGGTGGCGGCGACTACGCCGACACCTCGGTGATCGGCAACGACGTCAAGATCACCGCGCACCTGCAGCTCGCGGCGAAATAACCGCAAAGCCGGTCGGCCCGCTTGTAGGAGCGCGCTTGCGCGCGATGCTCTTTGCCAGGGGGGAGCAAAGAGCATCGCGCGCAAGCGCGCTCCTACAGGCGCTCCAAAGCATTCGCGCACAAGGTGCGCTCCTACCGTGAAGCGGCGAGAAACGCGCGCAGCATCGCCGCATCGAACGGCCAGTCCAGTTCGCGTCCGTCCCGCGCATCGCGCAGCACCGGCACGCGGGTGCCGTAGCGTTGCTCCAGCGCCGGCGAATCATCCACCCACACGCTGTCGAAATCCGGCGCCCGCGCCGCGGCCAGCAGGGCAATGGCCTGGTCGCACAGGTGGCAGTCATCGCGTTGGTAGAGGATCAGATCGGCCATGCGGCTGCGAATGCACTGCCAGGAAAGGGGACGCCGCGTAGAATAACCGGTCACCCCCTTCGTCAGCAGCATATCCGCCATGGCCGTCAGCGTATTCGACTTGTTCAAGATCGGCATCGGCCCGTCCTCCTCGCACACGGTGGGCCCGATGCGCGCCGCCGCACGCTTCGCCGAGCGCTGGCTGGACGAAAAGGGTGTGCTCGACCGGGTCGCCCGCGTACGCGTCGAACTGTATGGCTCGCTGGCGCTGACCGGTCGCGGCCACGGCACCGACAAGGCGTTGCTGCTCGGGCTGGAGGGACAGTGGCCGGACCGCGTCGACCCGGATCGCATCCCGCAGACCCTCGAGCGCATCCGCGGCACGCAGCAATTGCAACTGCTCGGCAAGCACGCGATCGCATTCGACGAAAAGCGCGACCTGGTGTTCAACAAGCGCCACAAGCTGCCGTTCCATACCAACGGCATGCGCTTTTCCGCTTACGACGCCGGCGACAACGAGCTGGCCACGCGCGATTACTACTCGGTCGGCGGCGGCTTCGTGGTCAACACCGACGAAGCCGCGGAAGACCGCATCGTTGCCGACACCACGGCCCTGCCCTACCCGTTCGGCAGCGGCGACGAAATGCTGGCGCTATGCAAAAAGCACGACATGACGATCGCCCAGCTGATGATGGCGAACGAACAGGTCTGGCGCAGCGAGGCCGAAATTCGCGCCGGCCTGCTGACCATCTGGAAGGCGATGCAGGATTGCGTCAGCCGCGGCCTGCGCTCGCCCGGTACGCTGCCGGGCGGCCTGAAGGTGACTCGCCGCGCGCCGGCCATGGTCGAGGAATTGCGCAACCAGCCGGAAGCGGCCTTGCGCGATCCGCTGACCATCCTGGACTGGGTCAACCTCTACGCGCTGGCGGTGAACGAAGAGAACGCCGCCGGCGGCCGCGTGGTCACCGCCCCCACCAACGGCGCCGCCGGCATCGTGCCGGCGGTCGGCCACTACTACCTGCGCTTCTGCCCCAAGGCGAACGACGAAGGCATCGTCGAGTACCTGCTCACCGCCGCCGCGATCGGCATCCTGTACAAGGAAAACGCCTCGATCTCCGGCGCCGAAGTCGGCTGCCAGGGCGAAGTCGGCGTGGCCTGCTCGATGGCCGCCGGCGGCCTCACCGCCGCGCTCGGCGGCAACGTGATGCAGGTCGAGAACGCCGCCGAGATCGGCATGGAACACAACCTCGGCCTCACCTGCGACCCGATCGGCGGCCTGGTGCAGATCCCCTGCATCGAACGCAACGCGATGGGCTCGGTCAAGGCGATCAACGCCAGCCGCATGGCGCTGAAGGCCGACGGCAAGCACCGCGTCTCGCTGGACAAGGTGATCAAGACCATGCGCGACACCGGGCGCGACATGAAGGACAAGTACAAGGAAACCTCGCGCGGCGGACTGGCGGTCAACGTCATCGAGTGCTGACGGGCCCGGTTCGCCTCGACCCATCTGTTGCAGGGGCGCACCCTGTGCGCGAATGCTCTTCGCCCAACGCAAGAGCATTCGCGCACAGGGTGCGCTCCTACGCGTTGGGTTCTGCGGAAGCAGGGGCGGCGCAGCCGGCCGTGACCTGTGACGGATGGCATGCGGCGGAGGATTCTGCAACTATCGTGATCTTTGGGCGCAGCGTGCGCCGATCAGGGAGCCTGCATGTCCTCACCCAGTTCGATTCGTCGCGATGTCGGCCCGATGGCCCTGATGTTTACCGGACTGGGCTCGATCATCGGCTCGGGCTGGCTGTTCGGTGCGTGGAACGCGGCCAGGCTGGCCGGTCCCGGCGCGATCTGGGCGTGGGTGCTGGGCGCGGCGATCATCATGTCGATCGCGCTGACCTACGCCGAACTGGGCGCGATGTTTCCCGAAACCGGAGGCATGGTGCGCTACGGCCACTATTCGCACGGCTCGCTGGTCGGCTTCATCGCCGGCTGGTCGAACTGGATCGCCATCGTCTCGGTGATTCCGGTCGAGGCCGAGGCCTCGGTGCAGTACATGTCCGGCTGGAAATGGCCGTGGGCGCAGGCCCTGTATCACGTCACCGCCGGCAAAGGCGAGCTCAGCCATCCCGGCCTGACCATCGCCGCAGCACTGGTGGTGGTGTATTTCCTGCTGAACTTCTGGAGCGTGAAACTCTTCGCGCGTTCCAATGCCGTGATCACGATCATCAAGCTGGTGATCCCTGCGGCCACCGGCATCGCACTGATCGCCAGCGGGTTTCATGCGGAAAATCTCTCAGTGGGCGCCAATGGCGGCACGCACGCGAACGACTTCGCCGCGATCCTCACCGCGGTGGCCACTGCCGGCATCGTGTTCAGCTTCAACGGCTTCCAGAGTCCGGTGAACCTGGCCGGCGAGGCGCGCAACCCCGGCCGCAGCATTCCGTTCGCGATCATCGGTGCGATCCTGATCGCCACGGTGGTCTATGTGCTGCTGCAGATCGCCTTCCTGGGCGCGGTGCCGCCGGATCTGCTGGTCAAGGCCGGCTGGCACGGCATCAATTTCAGTTCGCCGTTTGCCGAGCTGGCGGTGATCGTCAACCTCAACTGGCTGGCGATCCTGCTGTACGCCGACGCCTTCGTCAGCCCCAGCGGCACCGGCATGACCTATACCGCGTCCACCGCCCGCATGATCTACGGCATGGAGCGCAACGGCACATTGCCGAAGATCCTCGGGCGCATCGATCCGAAATGGGGCGTGCCGCGCCCGGCGATGTGGCTGAACCTGGTGGTGTCGTTCCTGTTCCTGTTCTTCTTCCGCGGCTGGGACTCGCTGGCAGCGGTGATCTCGGTGGCCACGATCATCTCCTACCTGACCGGTCCGGTCAGCGTGATGACGCTGCGTCGCACCGCACCGGAGCTGCATCGCCCGTTCCGTCTGTCCGGCCTGCCGATCATCGCCGGCGTCGCCTTCGTCATGTCGGCCGAACTGCTGTACTGGGCCAAGTGGCCGCTCACCGGCGAGATCATCCTGCTGGTGGTGGTGGCGCTGCCGGTGTACCTGTACTACATGGCCAAGAGCGGCTGGCACGACTTCGGCCGGCAGATGAAAGGCGCGTGGTGGCTGGTGTTCTACCTGATTTCGCTGGCGATCGTTTCGCGCTTCGGCAGCACCAAGTTCGGCGGCCTGGGCTACCTGCCCTACGGCTGGGACCTGGTGGTGGTCGCGGCGATCGGCCTGGTGTTCTTCCTGTGGGGTGTGAAGTCCGGCTGGCGCACGCCGTCGGTGGAAGCGGCGCAACTGGAAGCGCACGCACATCCGGATGCACTGCTGATACCGCCGGACGAGGAAGAGGCGGAGCGGATCACCGGGCACTGAACGTAGGAGCCTGTCGGTCATACAAGAACGCACGGCGCGGCACCGCACGTTTCTTGTGCCAGGCCCCCCCTCGTAGGAGCCCGCTCGCGGGCGATGCTTTCGGGACTCGGGACTCGGGACTCGGGAAGAGCATCGCCCGCGAGCGGGCTCCTACGAAAGCGCTAGCACATCCCCCAGCAACGCCTGCGCCGTGATCTCCGGCCCCGCGCCCGGGCCCTGGATCACCAGTGGCTGCGAGTTGTAGCGGGTGGTGGTGAGGGCGAACTGGTTGTCGGTGCCGTACAGTCGCGCCGCCGGGTGCGTCCCGGGCACTTCGACCAGGCCAACGCGGGCATGGCCGCGCTGGTTGAGGCGGGCGAGGAAGCGCAGCACGCAACCGCGCGACGCCGCTTCGGCGTGGCGCGCGGCGAGCGGTGCATCGAGCTCCTGCAGCCGCGCGAGGAACGTCTCGGTATCCAGCTCACGCAAGGCTTCGGGCACCAGGCCTTCCACCACCACTTCGTCACTGCCCAGCGCGAAGCCGGCATTGCGGGCGATGATCAGCAGCTTGCGCGCGACGTCGTCGCCGGACAGGTCCGAGCGCGGGTCGGGCTCGGTGTAGCCAAGCCGGCGTGCCTCGTGCAACAGGGCCGAGAACGGCGCCTTGCCGTCGTACTGGTTGAACAGCCACGACAACGAACCGGAGAACACGCCTTCCAGCGTGAGCAAGCTGTCGCCGCACAGGCGCAGGCGGCGCAGCGTGGACAGCACTGGCAGGCCGGCGCCGACGGTGGCCGCGTCGCCGTAACGACCGCCGCCGTTCGCGGTGGCCGCCTGCAACGCGCGCCAGCCGCTCAGTTCGCCGCCGGCCAGCGCCTTGTTGGCAGTGACCACGTGGTAGCCACGCGCCAGCCACTCGGCATGGCGCGCTGCCAGCGCCACGTTCGCCGTGGCATCGATGATCACCCTGGCCGTGGCGCCGCTGTGGTCCAGCGCCGCCAGCAATGCCGCGTTGTCGCGCAGGTCGCCCTGGCTGTTCAACTGCTCGCGCAAGCTGCGGCTGGCCAGACTGTCCGCGGCGGTCTGCTGCCGCCGCGAGTTGGCCGCGCCGACCAGGCGCACGCGGGCAGCGGCCGGTGTGTTCAGCAACTTCAGCAGCGCCCCGCCGACCACGCCGGTGCCAAGCAGCACGATCGCGATGGAGGACGCGGCGGCTGCTGTAGGAGCGCACCCTGTGCGCGAATGCTTTTGGTCGAGCGTCGGCAAAGAGCATTC
>DATKVA010000060.1:0-18503 GCA_035530315.1 Rhodanobacter sp.
ACCATTCCGGCATCAGTTCCAGCTCGCGGCGGAGAAAGGCGGCATCGTACGGCGCCAGGTCGCTGGCATCGACGGCAGTCTGCATGCGCAGCAGCGCCTCCATCGCATCGCCATACAGCGCATCGACCGAGGCATCGTTCAGGGCGGGCAGGTACAGCTGCGAGCCCAGGTCCTCGATCAGCACAAAACCGCGCGCGGGATCGGCCGCGTGCACGGCCGGCACGTGCAGTCCCGCGGCGGCGAGCTTCTTGCCGATGGCCAGCCACGGGGCGGGGTCTTCCAGCGCGGGCGGGGAGTCCATCAGGATCCAGCTTTGCCCGGCATGCCGGGTACGCCAGTAGCTGCGGAAGCTGGCATCCGCCGACGCCGGTGCCAGCGTCAGCGAGTCGTTGCCGAGCGTGCTGCGGATCCAGTCCAGGCGGGCAGTGGCGCGATCGGAGGTTTTCATCGTCACGGATCGGGGAAAGGTGTTTCAGCTTATCGCCCTAGGAGCCCGGGGAGAACTGCCACAGCGTGAAGTGGCGCGGTTCGTCCCCGAGGGTGTGTCGGCGCCTGTCCGGGCAGCGGACGGCATGCCACGCTCAGGAAGGGTTGCAGGCCTTCTCCTCATGCAGGGCCAGATCCAGGCCGATCTGCTCCTGCTCTTCGCTGACCCGCAGTCCGAGCGTCCAGTCGATCAGCTTGAGGATGACCAGGCTGAGCGCCGCGCTCCAGATCACGGTGAAACCCACGCCCCGGGCCTGGATCCAGAGTTGTCCGCCGAGACTGGTCACATGGCCGAAGCCGTCAAGCTTGGCCGAAGCCAGCGGGCCGGTGAGCAAGGCGCCGATGATGCCGGCGATCGCATTCACGCCGAACACATCGAGCGTGTCGTCATAACCCAGTTTGTGCTTCAGCCGGGTTGCGGTGTAGAAGCAGGCCGGACCGGCCAGCAGACCCAGCAGCAGCGCGCCGCCCGGACCGGCCGTGCCGGCCGCTGGCGTCACCGCGATCAGGCCGGCGACGGCGCCGGAGACCGTGCCCAGGACGCTGGGGCGACGATGGATCAGCCATTCGACGCTGATCCAGCCGATGGCACCTCCGGCAGTGGCGGTCTGGGTCACCAGCATGGCCATGCCGGCGCTGCCGTTGGCGGCCATCGCGGAACCGGCATTGAAGCCGAACCAGCCCAGCCAGATCAGGCTGCCGCCGATGACGGTATAGCCCAGATTGTGCGGCGGCATGGGTGTTTCCGGATAGCCGCGTCGCTTGCCGATCACCAGGCAGGCGACCAGCCCGGCAATGCCTGCATCGATGTGCACCACCGTGCCGCCGGCGAAATCCAGCATGCCCATGTCGCCCAGCAGCGAGCCGGGACCGCCCCACACCATATGCACCATCGGCAGGTAGACCGCGCTGAGCCACAGGCCACTGAACCAGAGCATCGCGCTGAATTTCATGCGCTCGGCGAAGGCCCCCACGATCAGCGCGGGCGTGATGATCGCGAACCCCAGCTGGAACATCACGAACACGCTTTCCGGCACGGTGTGGTGCAGCGTGGCCGGCTCGAGTCCGGCCAGCATCAGGCGATCCGTTCCGCCGATGATCGAGTGCAGGTTCACCACGCCGGCATGCATGCCGGCGTGGCTGAAGGCCAGCGAGCAGCCGTACACCACCCACAATACGCTGACCAGGGCAGCGATCGCGTAGCACTGCATCAGTATCGACAGCAGGTTCTTGCTGCGCACCATGCCGCCGTAGAAAAGCGCCAGGCCGGGGATGGTCATCAGCAGCACCAGCGTGGTCGCGGTCAGCATCCATGCGGTGTCGCCGCTGTCCAGCTGCGGCGCTGTCTGTGCCACGGTTGTCGTCGGCATCGCTGCGGTCAGCGCCAGCACGGCGCACGCGACACGGCGCCATTCCGATGCTCCCCGGCCCCCGCTTCCGGTTCGGCTGCGGCGTGCCTCGGCGCCGACTTCCCGCATGATGGCGGCGATCCACTTCATGACCGGTTTCCCGCTGCGTGGCCCTGTCTTGGTCCAGCACGATGCATGCCGTCGTGGCATGGCCGGTGATCGTCACCGATTTCAGCGGGTTGCATGGAGCCCGGGCTCGGCCAATGCACGGCAGACAGGCAAACGGCATGGCGGATTGCCCGTTGCTGGTGCAATCACGACGACGTTGACGGCGCCGGATCTAATCAGTACCATTTTAGTCCCGATTCAAGCAACCCACGGCAAGACACCATGCTCCGCGTCAGCCGATTGACCGATTACGCCACCGTCGTGATGACCTGCATCGCCGCCAGCCCGGGCGAGGTGCTCAGCACGGCGCAGATCGCCGATGCCACGCATCTGGAGCTGCCCACGGTGAGCAAGTTGCTGAAGACCCTCGGGCATGCAGGGCTGGTGGAGTCGTTTCGCGGCGTCAACGGCGGTTACCGGCTGGCGCGACCGGCCAGCACGATCAACCTGGCCGAGATCGTCGAGGCATTGGAAGGCCCGATCGGCATGACCGAATGCGGCGTGTCCGAAGGCCAGTGCGATCGCGAGTCGCAGTGCGGCGTGCGCGGCAGCTGGCAGCGCATCAACAGCGTGCTCGACGATGCGCTGCGCGCGGTCAGCCTGGCCGACATGTTGCGCCCGCCGGCGCATCGCACGCGGGTAACGGTCGCCCTCAGCGAATTGAAAGGCAGAACTACGGCATGAGCAGCACAAGTACCGAAACGAACGTCACGCGGCGCGACAATGCCGAAGTCGTCGAGGCGCTGGGCCGCAGTTACGCGGCGGGCTTCGTCACCGACATCGAAACCGACTACCTGCCGCCGGGGCTGTCCGAGGACATCGTGCGGCAGCTCTCGGCGCTCAAGCGCGAACCGCAGTGGATGACCGAGTGGCGGCTCAGCGCCTACCGGCATTGGCTGACCATGCCGACGCCGGACTGGGCCAAGTTGAAGATCGATCCGATCGACTACCAGGCGATCAGCTATTACGCCGCACCCAAGGCCGGGCCGAAATCGCTGGCCGAGGTCGATCCGGCGCTGCTGGAGACCTACGAGAAACTGGGCATCCCGCTGCATGAGCGCGCCGCGCTGGCGGGCGTGGCGGTCGATGCGGTGTTCGACTCGGTGTCGGTCGGCACCACCTTCCGCAAGCAGCTGGCCCAGGCCGGCGTGCTGTTCTGCTCGATGAGCGAGGCGATCCGCGAATACCCCGAACTGGTGCAGCAGTACCTGGGCAGCGTGGTGCCCACCGGCGACAACTTCTTCGCCGCGCTGAATTCGGCGGTGTTCTCCGACGGCAGCTTCGTGTTCATCCCCAAGGGCGTGCGCTGCCCGATGGAGCTGTCCACCTACTTCCGCATCAATGCACAGAACACCGGACAGTTCGAGCGTACCCTGATCGTGGCCGAGGAAGGCAGCCACGTGTCCTACCTGGAAGGCTGCACCGCGCCCAAGCGCGACGAGAACCAGCTGCATGCGGCAGTGGTCGAACTGGTCGCGCTGGAGAAGGCGCAGATCAAGTACTCCACCGTGCAGAACTGGTATCCCGGCGACGAGAACGGCGTGGGCGGCATCTACAACTTCGTCACCAAGCGTGGCGACTGCCGCGGCGACGATTCCAAGATCAGCTGGACCCAGGTGGAAACCGGCTCGGCGATCACCTGGAAATACCCCAGCGTGGTGCTGCGCGGCGACCGCTCGGTGGGCGAGTTCCATTCGGTGGCGCTGACCCATCACTTCCAGCAGGCCGATACCGGCACCAAGATGATCCACCTCGGCAAGGACACCAAGTCCAAGATCGTGGCCAAGGGCATCAGCGCCGGGCGCAGCTCCAACAGCTACCGCGGCCTGGTCAAGGTGGAGAAGGGCGCCGAGGGCGCGCGCAACTACACCCAGTGCGATTCGCTGCTGATCGGCAAGCGTTGCGGTGCGCACACGTTTCCGTACATGGAAGTGAAAAACCCCACGGCGATCGTCGAGCACGAGGCCACCACCTCGAAGATCTCCGACGACCAGATGTTCTATTGCCGCTCGCGCGGCATCCGCGAGGAAGACGCGGTATCGATGATCGTCGACGGCTTCTGCAAGCAGGTATTCAAGGAACTGCCGATGGAGTTCGCGGTGGAGGCGAAGAAGCTGCTTGAGGTCAGTCTCGAAGGCGCTGTCGGCTGATGTGTAGGAGCGCACCCTGTGCGCGAATACGCACGCCGGCAACACCATCGCGCACAAGGTGCGCTCCTACAGATTGCGATGAGTTGGAACCATGCTGAAAATCGAAAACCTGCATGCCCGCGTCGAGGGCAAGGAAATTCTCAAGGGGCTCAGCCTCAGCGTCAACGCGGGCGAGGTGCACGCGATCATGGGGCCCAACGGTGCCGGCAAGTCGACGCTGGGCAACGTGCTGTCCGGCCGCGACGGTTACGAGGTCACCGCCGGTTCGGTGGCCTACAACGGCATCGACCTGCTGTCGCTGGCGCCCGAGGCGCGCGCTGCCGCCGGGGTGTTCCTGGCGTTCCAGTACCCGGTGGAGATTCCCGGCGTCAACAACACCTACTTCCTGCGCGCGGCGCTGAATGCGCAGCGCAAGGTGCGCGGCGAGAGCGAACTCGATTCCATGCAGTTCCTCAAGCTGGTGCGCGAGAAACTCAAGGTGATGCAGATCTCCGACGAGCTGCTGCACCGCGCGGTCAACGCGGGCTTTTCCGGCGGCGAGAAGAAGCGCAACGAGATCTTCCAGATGGCCGTGCTGCAGCCGCAGCTGGCGATCCTCGACGAGACCGATTCGGGCCTCGACATCGACGCGCTGAAACAGGTGGCGCAGGGCGTCAATGCACTGCGCTCGCCCGAGCGCTCGTTCCTGATGATCACCCATTACCAGCGCCTGCTCGATTACGTGGTGCCGGATTTCGTGCACGTGCTGGCCGACGGCCGCATCGTCGAGAGCGGCGACAAGTCGCTGGCGCTGAAGCTGGAGGAACACGGCTACGTCGGCATCGGCCAATCGCATCCGGCTGGAGCCATCGCATGAACCAGCCGGCATCGCTGCCGTTGGTCGCCTCCCTGCTCGACGCGCCGTTGCCGGCCAGTGGCGTGGCCTGGCTGGACACGGCGCGACGCGAGAACCGCGAGAGCTTCGCCGCCGGCGGACTGCCCGATACGCGGATGGAGGCGTGGAAATACACCCCGCTGCGCGCGCTCGGCCAGCGCCGATTCGCCAGCACCGATGCCGCCGCCGGCGCGTGCGTGGTGGATCCGTCGATCCTGGCATTGCCCGGTGTCGACGGGCCACGGCTGGTGTTCGTCAACGGGGTGTTCCGTGCCGACCTGTCGCTGCTCGAGTCGTTGCCCGCCGGACTCACGCTGCAGCCGTTGTCGCAAGCGCTTGAGGGCGATGCGCAGCCGCTGCGTTTCGCCTTGTCGCGGCATTACCGCGAGGTCGGCGACGCTTTTGCGCGGATCAATGCCGCCAACGCCGTCGATGGCGTGGTCTTGCGCGTCGCCGCCGGCACCCAGCTCGCCATGCCGGTGCAGCTGGTGTTCGTCGGCGCTGCTGCCGAAACGGATCTGGCCTGGCATGCGCGCAACGTGATCGAGCTGGGCGAGGGTGCCGGGCTGACCCTGATCGAGCAGCACGTGGCCAGCGGCGAGCAGGCCCACCTGGCCACGCTGGTCAGCGACATCGAAGTGCGCGCAGGCGCCCGGTTGCAGCATGTCGTGCTGCAGGGTGCCGCCATCGGCGCGAGCCTGGTTCGGCGCAGCAGCCTGCGGCTGCACGCGCGCGCCCAGGCCAGTCTGCACGTGCTGGAACTGGGCGGCGCACTGGTGCGCCACGACATCCAGGCGGAACTGATCGGTGACGATGCGCGGCTGGATACCCGCGGCGTGTTCATGCCGCACGGCCGCCAGCACATCGACACGCAATTGGCGATCCGCCACCAGGCGCTCAATACCGTGTCGACCTCGAACTGGCGCGGCGTGGCCAACGATCGCGCGCGCGGCGTGTTCCGCGGCGCGATCGTGGTGGCGCCCGGCGCCGACGGCAGCGATGCCAGCCTCAGCAACAAGAATCTGCTGCTTTCCCCGGGCGCCGAGATCGATACCAAGCCGGAGCTCGAAATCTACGCCGACGAGGTAAAGGCCGCGCATGGCGCGACGGTCGGCCAGCTCGACGAACGCGCCCTGTTCTACCTGCGCTCGCGTGGCATTGCGCTGGCACCGGCACGCGCATTGCTGACCGGCGCCTTCTGCCGAGCGGTGCTGGACGACCTGCCGGATGAGGCGCTGCGCGACCATCTGGCGGCCTTGCTGGTCGCCCAGCTGCCCATCGCGGCGGACCAGCCGTCATGAGCGCGGCAGCGAATACCCCCACGGTCTTCGACGTCCAGCGCATCCGCGCGGATTTCCCGCTGCTGTCGCGTACCGTGCACGGCAAGCCGCTGGTGTATTTCGACAACGCCAACACCAGCCAGAAACCGCTTTCGGTGATCGAGGCGATGAATGTCCATTACCGTGAACACAACGCCAACGTGGCGCGTGCGGTGCATCAGCTCGGCGAGGAGGCGACCGCAGCCTTCGAGGGCGCACGCGACAAGCTCGCGCATTTCATCAACGCGCCTTCGCGCGACGAGTTGATCCTGACCTCCGGCACCACCCAGTCGATCAATCTGGTCGCTTACAGCTACGCCTTGCCGAAGCTCAAGCCGGGCGACGCGATCCTCACCACGGTGATGGAGCACCACGCCAACATCGTGCCGTGGCAACTGGTCGCCGCGCGCAGCGGCGCCACGGTCAAGGCTGCGCCGATCGACCAGCGCGGCGAACTGATCGTCGAGGCGTTCGTGGCCATGCTGACGCCGGAGGTGAAGCTGGCCTGCGTCACGCAGGTCTCCAACGTGCTGGGCACGGTCAACCCGGTGCGCGAGATCGCACGTGAGTGCAAGAGGCGCGGCATTCCGCTGCTGGTCGACGGCTCGCAGGCGCTGCCGCACCGGCCGGTCGACGTGCAGGCGCTGGGTTGCGACTTCTACGCCTTCACCGGGCACAAGATGCTTTCGCCGACCGGTACCGGGGCGCTGTGGGCGAAGCGCGAGCATCTGGAGGCGATGCCGCCGTTCTTCGGCGGCGGCGAGATGATCCGCGAAGTGCGTTTCAGCGGCACCACTTTTGCCGCGCCGCCGCACAAGTTCGAAGCCGGCACGCCGAACATCGCCGGCTTCGTCGGGCTGAACGCGGCGCTCGATTACTACCGGTCGATCGGCTTCGAGGCGATTCGCGCATGGGAGCAGAAATTGCTCGGTTATGCCACCGAGCGGCTGCGGGCGATTCCGGGCCTGCGCATCATTGGCGAAGCGGCGGAGAAGGAGGCAGTGATCTCGTTCCTGCTCGAAGGCGCCCAGGCCAGCGACATGGCGACCCTGCTCGACCTGCAGGGCGTTGCCGTGCGTTCCGGCCACCACTGTGCGCATCCGCTGATGCAGTTCTACGGCGTGCCCGCCACGCTGCGTGCCTCGCTGGCGTTCTACAACACCATCGAGGAGATCGACGAGTTCATTGTCGCCCTGCTCAAGGTGCGCAAGTTGCTGATGTGAATGACCCGCCCGCGGTAGGGCAGGCATTGTCCGCCGGCTTCCACCATGGCGCAAAGCGGTAGGAGCCCACCCTGTGGGCGAAAGGCTCTGCACCGATTTCCGGGCAAAGGCATCGCGCACAGGGTGCGCTCCTACGCGATGGCTTCGTACCAATCTCCACGTTGCGTGATCGCGCACAGGGTGCGCTCCTACCTGTTCCCAGCGGCGCATGCGGCGCGCTACTCTGGCGCGACTTTTCGGCGCATGGTTCCACCGATGCTTGTTTCGCTTCCCGGTTTCATCCGGATTCCACTGGCGCTGTTGTTGTTGTTCGTCAACACCACGGCGCATGTGCTGGTGCTGTTCGTGTTCACCCTGTTCAAGCTGATCGCGCCGATCCGCGCACTGCGCGACGGCTGTTCCCGCGTTCTGGTGAAGATCGCGGAAAGCTGGATCGCGGTGAACAGCGCGCTGTTCAAGGTCTTCACCCGTACGCGCTGGCAGGTCGAGGGCCTCGATGGCTTGCGCCGCGACGGCAACTACCTGGTGTTGTGCAACCACCAGAGCTGGGTGGACATCCCGGTATTGCAGAAGATCTTCAATCGGCGGATCCCGTTCCTGCGTTTTTTTCTGAAGAGCCAGCTGATCTGGGTGCCGCTGCTGGGGCCGGCATGGTGGGCGCTGGATTTTCCCTTCATGAAACGCTACTCGAAGGAAACCCTGGCGCGCCACCCAGAGCTGCAGGGCAAGGATCGCCGGTCCACGCGCAAGGCCTGCGAAAAATTCAGCCACATGCCGGTGTCGGTGATGAACTTCGTCGAGGGCACCCGCTTCACCCAGGCCAAGCACGACGCCCAATCCTCGCCCTATCGGTACCTGCTGCGGCCCAAGGCCGGCGGCGTGTCGTTCGTACTCGACGCGATGGGCGAAGGCCTGCACGCCATCCTCGATGTCACCATCGTTTACCCGCAGGGTTCCGTTACCATGATGGATCTCATCGCCGGGCGGGTCCGCGACGTTCGCGTGCACGTGCGCGAATTGCCGATCGACGCGGTGCTGCGCGGTAACGGCGAAAGCGACAAGCCGTTCCGCGAGCGCGTGAATGCACTGTGGCGCGAGAAAGACGAGCGTATCGAGCGCATGCGCCATTCCTGAGACGGGGGAGCGAGTGGACCATGGACAAGCAGATCGACTTCAGCGCGGTGCCGCTGGTTGCCGCCGGGCGCGCGCGTGGCGGGCGTGCGACGCAGCAGGATGAGCTGGTCTGCCTGCATGATCCGGCCGCGGCTGCGTGGCTGCTGGTTCTGGCCGATGGCATGGGCGGCGACGGCGCCGGCGAGCTGGCCGCCGCGGGCGTGATCCAGGTGGCCCGCCAGCTGTGGGAACAAGGCCGGTGGCGCGAGCAGGCCGGAGCGCTGTTTCTCGAAACCCTGTGTCAGGAGGCGCACGCCGAGCTGCGTCGTCGCGGCCGTGGGCTGGCCAGTGGCGAGCCGCATTCCACGGTGGTGGCCTTGTTGATCAGGGATGATCGCGCCTGCTGGGCGCACGTGGGCGACAGCCGGCTGTACCATTTCCAGGGAAGGCGCTGCCTGGGGTGCACCGAGGACCATAGCCTGGCGCAGATCAAGGTGCGCCGTGGTGAACTGCGCGCCGACCAGCTGGCAACCGACCCCGACCAGCACAGGTTACTGCGCGGGCTGGGCGGATCGCAGCCGCCCATGGTCGATCACGGGGGTGCGATGTTGCGTCCGGGACAAGCCTTTGCGCTGTGCAGCGATGGCGTGTGGGAGCATCTGACCATGCGCGAACTGGGGCGCTTGTCGCGCCGTCGCGACCAGCGCGGTGCCTTGCACGAAGCGCTGAGTTTGGCCGTGGAGCGCGGTGGCAAGGACGGCGACAACGTCGCCTTGATTCTCGCCCGGGTTGGCCGGGAAGGCGGGTTGCGGCGCAGCGCCGGAAGGCTCTGGTCGGCATTGTCCGGCGGCGCGGCCGGTCGCCGCGGCGATGCGACGGCTTGACGAACAGTTACGGGAACAACGACGACACATGGCATCGAGATACCGCATGAAGGATCACGGCAAACGGCTCCGGCAGGCTTTGCTGATCGCACTCCCGTTGACGGTGCTGGGCGTGACCGGCTGTGCGCAGTTCAATGCGCTGAAGGCGAAGGTCGGCGCAACCAGCCCGTCGGTCGTGATCACGCCGCCCGCGGCGGCGACCTCCGGCACGGAAGCGCCGCAGGGGCTTTCCTTCACCTCGATCGTCAACGACGAGCTTCAGCTGGGCCACTACGCCGAAGGCGAAAGCGCGCTGAGACGGTATTTGAAGCAGCACCCTGGCGACCGGCCGGCGCAGGCGATGCTGCGCCAGCTCACGGCCGATCCCCGGCAGATGCTCGGTGCCCCATCGAGTACGCATGTGGTGCAGGCGGGCGATTCCTACAGCAGTCTGGCGGCGCGCTATCTCGGCGATCCGAGCCTGTTTCTGATACTGGCCCGTTACAACGGCTCGACCAACCCCTCGGTGCTGCGTCTGGGCGAGACCGTACGTTTGCCACGGTCGGCAAGACGCCTGTCGATGGCGTCGGACACCGCCGCGTCCGGTGCGGACTCTGGCGAGTCCGGGGCGGCAGCCGGAGCAGCCGCGCCGGCGGCGGCACAGCCCGCTGCGGCGCCCGTCACGGAATCGGCAGTGTCGAAGGCGCGGCGGCTGCAAAAGGAAAGCCTGGCCCTGCTCGACCAGGGCCACAAGAATCAGGCGCTGGCCCGCCTTGACCATGCCTTGCTCATCGACCCGCAGCTCAAACCGGCCGGAACCGGAGCAGCGACATTGCGCCAGCAACTGCTGGCCACATACCACGAACGCGCGATCGTGCTGTACCGCGACCAGCACCTGGATCAGGCCATCGCGCTGTGGGATCGCGTGCTGGCGATCGACCCGAACTACGAGCCGGCTGTCATCTACCGGGCGCGTGCGCTCGATCTGAAAGCTCGCCTCAAGCAGTTCTGACTTTCTGTGCCTGGTGCAACGCCCGTAGGAGCCCACCCTGTGGGCGAAGGCTTTTCGCCAGCGTTCGGGCAAAAGGCATCGCGCGCAAGCGCGCTCCTACGGGGCGGGCCTGCTTGTCGCAGGAGCACGCTTGCGCGCGATGCTCTTCGCGGGCGTTCGGACAAAGAGCATCGCGCACAAGGTGCGCTCCTACACGGTATCGCTCTCAACGCCAGGTACCGGCATGATCTGCGTCGGCTGCGTGGCATCTGCCGCGGGTGTGGTCGCGGGTGCGGTTTTCCCCGTTGGGCGCTGCCGGTTTTGCAGGGCGCCGTTCATCAGGTTGAAGGCGGCGAACAGGCGGCCCAGTTCATCGCGGCGGACCAGCCGGATGCGATACTGGAAGTCGCCGCGTGCCACCCGCAGCAGCGCATCGCCAAGCAGGTCCAGCAGGATCAGCAGCCGTCGGAACAACCAGTAGGCGGCGCCCACGACGGCAAGCAGCGTGACCAGCAGCACGCCGGCGATCACCCACAACGTGGTCCGCTGGGCCGCGCGCAGCGGCGCGTCGCTGACGCCGAGGCGCAGGTCGCCGATCGTTTTTGTCTGGTAGCGGATGGGCACGTCGAACAACAGCATCTCGCCCTGGTTCGGGCCGCTGGCGATGCGGCTGCGATAGCTCTCGATGCCGTCCGCATGCGACAGGTACTTCTGTCCGGTCGGTGCACTCAGTTTGCGATCGATCTCTTGCGGCTGGCTGCTGGCGATGATGTCGCCGTACCGATCGGCAATGGCCAGATAGTGGATCTGCTGGTTGCGCGAGATGTCCTCGACCAGCGCGCGCGTGGCGGCGCGATCGCCCAGCAGCAGGTTTTCGGCCGATTCGCTGGCCACCATGCGTCCCAGCGACCGGCCGTAATCCAGCGCCAGGCCGGTCACGGCGACGTTCTGCTTGGCGTATATCGCGGCCAGTCCCGACAGCAGCACGAGGCTGAGGATAGCGCCCAGGATGCTGGCCCAGCGCAGGCGCAGCGAGATGATGCGGGTGGTCAGCGGTTTTTCGTGCAGGTTCTCGTATTCGCGACGCGCCAGGCGCAGATCGTCGATGACTTCCGCACCACGCTGATAGCGTGCCTCAGCGGAGGGTTCGAGCAAGGCGCGCACGACGCCGAGCAAGATCGACGGCGTGGACGGGTCGCGCGGCACGATCGGCGGGCGCGGCGAGCGTTTGCGCTCATCGGTCAGGCGCCGCATGTCCCGGGTTTCCGACCAGGGCAGCTTGCCGGTGACCAGCCAATACAACACCACGCCCAGCGAAAACAGATCACTGCGTGCGTCCATCGATTCGCCGCGCAGGCGCTCCGGCGCCATGTAGGCCGGCGTGCCGCCGATCACCGTCAGCGTGTCGCTCGCGTGGCCTTGTGTCCGGCGACGTTCGGCGATGCCGAAGTCGCTCACCTTGGCACAATGCCAGCCATCGGCAAGCATGATGTTCTCGGGCTTGATGTCGTGATGCACGACGCCCTGGGTGTGCGCATAGTCGAGCGCGCCGGCGAGCTGGGTGGCCAGCTCGAGGATCATCGGCAGCGACGGCAGCCCCTCGCGGCTGACCCGGCTGGCGAGGGTTTCGCCCGAGAGGCGCTCCATCGCGATGTACGAGCGGCCGTCGTCGGTCTCGCCGGCATCGAAGATCGTGACGATGTGGGGGTGGGTCAGGTGCCCGGCGGCGCGCGCCTCGACCAGAAACCGGCGGCGGTAGGCAGGGTCGGCGGCCACTTCCCGGTGCAGGCACTTGATCGCCACCTGCCGTTCGATGTCCGGGTCGAAGCCGGCATAGACGACCGCCATCGCACCCTCGCCGAGGATGCCCTCGATGCGATAGCGACCGACCTGCGCTGGTATGGCAGCCTCGTTCATGGCACGGCAGTCAGACCAGCCACCAGGCCAGGGCGCCCAGTGCGGCCAGCACCAGCAGCCCGATGACGGTACGGCGCAAGTGCGCAGGTGCGGGCGCGCCGTGCTCGCGGGTCAGGAAAACCAGCTCGGCCTGTCCCAACCGGATGCGGTCGCCGTGCTTCAGCGTCGTCTCATGGATGCGCTTGTCGTTCACGAACGTGCCGTTGGTGGACAGCGTGTTCATGATGACGTAGTGGCCCTGCTGGTTGATGATCCAGGCGTGCGAGGCGGAGACGCTCGGGTGGTTGACGACGATGTCGTTGTCGTCGCGCCGGCCGATGGTCTGCCGGCCGGTGCGAAGGACGAATCGCCGACCGGCAAGCCCCGCACTGCCGCCTTCGAGCACCGGCTCGCGCACGCTGGCCCGGCCCGTGGACCCGGCCCCGGCTTCGCCGCTGTACTGGCGCAATTCCTCGACGGCAAACAGCCGGGTTCCCTGCGGCCCGGAAGAACGTCCGCCAACGGAACGGGACGGTGTTTGACCGCGGTTTTTCATGAAACGGAACGCCTCGGGTTGCACATCGGTACAACACTATAACCAACTCCCCGCTCGTGCCGACACGGGTAGCGAGCCGCATTCCATCGATGCGGTCGGCGCGAATTGGCCTATTGGGCATCAACGCTCGAAAAACGCAGCCAGCGTCCCGCCAGCATCGGCAGCACCAGCAGGTTCAGGGCGGTCGAGGTGAGCAGGCCGCCCAGGATCACCGCGGCCATCGGTCCCTCGATTTCGTTGCCGGGCGCGCCGGCGGTGAGTGCCAGCGGCGCCAGGCCGAGGGCGGTGACCAGCGCGGTCATCAGGATCGGCACCAGCCGTTCGGCCGCACCGCGCCGTACCGTCTGCGCGTTCCATGGGGTGCCTTCGACCTCGACCAGATGCCGGTAATGCGCTACCAGCATGATCGAGTTGCGCACGCTGATGCCGAACAGGGTGACGAAGCCGACCAGCCCGCCCAGCGTCAAGGTGCCACCCATCAGCAGCACCACCAGCACGCCGCCGACCAGGGCAAAGGGCAGGTTCAGCAGCACCAGGGTCACCGTGCGCATGCGGCGCAAGGCGAGAAACAGCAGGATCACCACGCCGGTCGCCGCCAGCGCGCTGTGCATCAGCAATTGATGGGTGGCAGCCGACTGCGCCGCGGCATCGCCGCCGAAAACCGGGTACATGCCCGCCGGCCATGTCATGTCTTGCGCCAGCGCTTTGCGCGCACGCGCGGTGAAGGTACCGGCGTTCGCGCCCTGCAGCTGGACGGTGATCGCCTGCACGCGCTGGCCGCCTTCGTGCAGGATCATGTAGCGCCCCTGGCTCATCGACAGATCGGCCAGATCGGACAGCGGCCACTGCCGGCCGTCCGGCGCGGCGATCGGCAATTGCCCGACCGCCGTCGGATCCTGGCGCATGGCCGGCGGCAGGATGACCTCGACATCGAACACCCGGTTGCCGTCGAGCACCTGGCCGACACGCAGTCCGGCGTACGCGGTCTGCAGCGTCTGCAGCACGTCGGCCGGCGCGATGCCGTGTTGCGCCAGCACGTCGTTGCGCAGGCGGATCGACAGTTGCGGCTCGCCTTGCGGTGCCTGTACCTGCACGTTCCCCGCACCCGGCAGCTTCGACAGGATCGCCGCCGCCTGCTGCGCCTGGCGGTCCAGCTGATCGAGATTGTTGCCGTAGATCGACAGCACCACCGGCGAGGTGTAGCCGGACATCGTCTCGTGGATGCGCTCGGTCAGGAAGGTGTTGACGGAAAAGCCGGCTCCGGCGAAGGCGCTCAGATGCTGCTGGATCCGGTTGAGAACCTGCTGCTGGCCCGGGCCGGAAAGCGGCTTCAGGTCGACCTCGAATTCATTCGCGAACGCGGGCGACGGATCGGCGACCCGCGTGGCCCGGCCGGTGCGCTGTGCCACCGAGCGCACGCCGGGAATGCCGAGCAGCGACCGGGTCACGTGGGCACCCAGATCCTGCGACGCCTGCAGCGAGGCGCCGGGCGCCAGCCGCATGTGCACGATGTAATGGCCCTCGCGCAACTGCGGCAGAAACTGTCCCTGCAGAAACGGCAGCACCAGCAGCGAGGCCACGCACAGCACGGCTACCAGCACCGGGATGGCGCGCGGATGGCCTTCCATGCGCGTCAGTACCCGTGCGTAGCGTTGCTTGATCGCCAGCTGGATCCGCGGCTCGGGCGCATCCCCGGTGCCACGCAGCAGGACCAGGGTCAGCGCCGGGGTCAAGGTCAGCGCTACCACCAGCGACGCCATGATGGCCGCGATGTAGGCGATGCCCAGCGGCGCGAACAGGCTGCCGGCGACACCCGACAAGGTCAGCACCGGCATGAACACCAGGGCCACGATGAAGGTGGCATAGACGACGGCGCTGCGTACTTCCAGCGAAGCGGCCAGCACCACTTGCGCGGCCGGCAGCGGCGAGCTTTCGAGGCGATTCAGGCGCAGCCGGCGCACGATGTTCTCGACATCGATGATCGCGTCGTCGACCACTTCGCCGATGGCGATCGCCAGCCCGCCCAGGGTCATCGTGTTGAGGCCCAGCCCGAAGCGTTCCAGCACCACCACCGCAGTCAGCAGCGACAGCGGTATCGCCACCGCCGAAATCAGCGCCGCCCGCGCATTGCGCAGGAACAGGAACAGCACCACGATCACCAGCGCCGCACCGATCAGCAGCGCAATGCGCAAATGGCCGACCGCGGCACTGATGAAATCGGCGGGCCGGAACAGTGCCGGATACAGCTTCACGTGCTGCGCGGCGAGCGCCGGCTGCAGCGCCTGCAGTTTCTGCTCCAGTGTCCGGGTCACCCGCACGGTGTCGGCGCCGTACTGCTCGTCGATCACCAGCATCACGCCAGTCTTGCCCATGATCGAGGCGGCGCCCACCGCCGGCGCCGCACCGTTGCCTACCGTGGCGACATCGCCCAGCCGCAGCACTGCGCCGTCGTGGCTGCGCAGCGTCACCGCGGCGATCTCGGCCGGCGTGACGGCCGTGCCGGTGGGCGCCAGCACGATGCGCTGGTTGGCGTTCGAGACGAAGCCGGCGCCGATCTGGCCGGTGGCGCGCCTTGCCGCCGCGATCACGTCCTGGAAGGACAGGCCGTAGCGCGCCAGCGCCTGCGGCCGCAGCTGGATCTGCAGTTGACGGAGCGCGCCGCCGAACACGTTCACGTCGGAGACGCCGGGCACGCCCAGCAGTTGCGGTTTCAGCGTCCAGTCAGCCAGCGTGCGCAACTGCATCGGGGTTTGCGTGGACGAGGTCACGCCGATCGTCAGCACGATGCCGGCCGACGATGACAGCGGCAGCAGTACTGGCGCTTTGGCGGCGCCCGGCAATTCCGCCGCGGTGCGCTGCAGTCGCTCGCTGACGGTCTGGCGAACCTGCGTAAGATCGCTGCCGGCGCGGAACGTCAGCGTGATCATCGACAGCCCCTGCAGCGACTTGGAGCGCATGTTCACCAGGCCATTGGCGCCCGACAGCGAATTTTCGATCGGCTGCGTGACCAGGGTCTCGACCTGCTCCGGCGAGAAGCCGGGCACCTCGGTCTGCACGATCGCCTGCGGTGGGGCAAACTCCGGGAACACGTCCAGCCGGGCGCGTCCCAGGGCGAGCACCCCGTAGGCCACGGCCAGCACGGCCAGGGCGATCGTCACACCGCGAAAGCGTATGACCGCGCGGACGATCGCACTCAGCATGGCGAGGCACGTCCAGCGGCATTTCGCGGCGGCGCTGCCGACGGCAGTGCTGCGGCGAACTCAATCATCGTCATCGTCCCCGGCCGGTTTGGCGGTGCCTGGCGGCGGCTGCATTTCCTGCGACAGCAGCAGCTCGCCGCCGCGGACGACGACCTTTTCTCCGGCATGGAAACCACGAGCCTGGAACCAACCCTGCGCATCGCGTACCTGGTCGAGCGGTCGACGCTGGAACTGCCCGGCAGCGGTTTCGACGTAGACCCACGGTTGTCCGGCGTACCAGATCACGGCGGCGGTCGGCACGTTCACGCCCTGGCGCACGGCGCTGTCCTGCGGAACCGTGGCGTTCAACCGCTGGCCGCTGCGCAGTCCGGCTGCGGTGGTGCGGTAGAAGAAGGTCGGGCCCTGCACGACGGCATCGGCACGGGGCGATGCACCGAGCAAGGTGGCTGTCGACGGCTGGCCGTCAGGGCTCCATACCTGGATGGAATTTCCGGCTGGCGCACGCGTGCCGTTCGGCAATGCGACCTCGAGCAGGCTGGCGTGGCCATCGGCATAGTCGTGCAGCGCCTGCGGCCCGCGGGCGGCCAGCCGCGTCAGCACCGGTCCCCACTGCGAGCGTGCGCCGCTGCGCGCGGTGGTCTCGTCGGCGCGCGCCGCCATGCGCTGGGCACGGGCTGTCGCTGCCGCCGCCTCGGCAGCCTGCATGTCGCGCAGGGAGGTGTTTTCATCCTGCCGATAGAGCGCCAGCGATCGTTTCGCCTGGGCATCGGCTGCCCGCGCGGCCACCTCGGCGGCCAGGGCCGCGGCATGCGTCGTCTGCAATCGCGCCGCCAGTGCCAGCAGCGGTTGCGGATCCAGCACCGTGGCAACGCCCTGCACCTGCGCGGTCTGCGTTGCCGTCGTCAGCGGCACCACGGCGATGCCGCTGGCCTGCACGCGGGCCGGCGTCAGCACCACGGTTCCTGTCATGGCAGCCAGCGAAGGCGCGGAGATGGCCCACGACGCTGCGACGGATGCCGCGGTGATGGTGAGGAGGTGGCGCCAGTCAGGAACGATGCGCATGGGCAGACTCCGCAGCAGGTGGTGAAGCATCAGGTGGTGCGGCGGCAGGGAAGGGGGCGGTCGGCAGGCTGGCCAACCGGGTGGCGGGCCAGAGCGGGCGCTGCAAGACATCTTCCAGCTGACCGAGCGATGTCAGGGTGCTCGACAGCGCGTCGTTGGCCGCCAGTGCCGCCGTCGCGGCGACAAGCCGTGCGGACACTTCGGCGCCGTGGCTGGTCTGGCCGGCGGACCGCTGCGCCCGCGCGCGTTCGGCGGCGAGCCGGGCCGTCGCCGCGGCTGCCTGCATGCGTTGCCAGGCAGCGTAGCGTTCGGCGTAGTCGGCACGGGCTGCATCGAGTGCATTGAGTATCGTCATCTGGCGCGCGCGGACGGCGGCAGCCGCTTCGTCGCGTGCCGCCGCCGCTGCCCGGATACGTGCCCCGGCGCCGTGAAACAGCGGCAGTTCGACATCCAGGCCAAAGGTGAACTTGCGCGCGCCCTGGTCGTATTTGTAGCCCGGTGCCACGGCCAGCGCTGGAAAACGCGTGCCGGCGGCCATCCGCAGGCGCGCCGTGCTCGCGCGGTACCGCGCCAGCAGCACCGCAAGGTCGAGCCGGTTCCATGCCGCATCCTGGGCCAGGGCGCTGGATGGCAATGCCGCAGGCGCCGGTGGCGCGTCGAGGTTCGGCCAGCGCAAGCGGGCTTCGGCCACGGCCGGCCAGGGCACGCCGAGCGCGGCCGCCAGGGCCTGCTGCGCGGCATCACGCTGTGCGCGCCGGTCGGCCAGTTCGGCCTCGGCGCGCTGCAGCTCGAGTTCGGCGGCAAGCTGGACGTCGCGCGCGTAGGCACCGGCCAGCACACGCTGCCGCACGCCTTGCAGATACGCCTGCCGATCCCGCACTGCGGTTTCGGCGAGCGCCTGCGACCGGCGTGCCAGCAGCGTTGCGCGCATGGCAGCCAATACCCGCGTGCGGCTTTGCCAGAGCGCCAGTGCAGCCTGGTCGCGGGCGACCGCGGTATCGGCGGCGGCGATGTCACGCCGGGCCGCCGCCTCGCCCGGATGCAGCAACGGCAGCAACAACGCGATGCCGGCCGTCCACGGCGGACCGCTACTGAGCCCGCTGAACACTTTCTCCGTACCCAGCTGCAGCGTGGGATTGCTGCGTTGTGCGGCGACCGCGGCATCGGCCGCCGCGCGGGTGGCCGCGGCGCGTGCCTGCGCAAGCGCCGGATCGAAATACCATGCGGCGACGGTGATGCGGTCCGGCGTCCAC
>DATKVA010000061.1:0-15246 GCA_035530315.1 Rhodanobacter sp.
GCCAGTTCGCGGATCTTCGCGTTGAGGCGGCTCTTGTGGCGGGCGGCCTTGTTCTTGTGGATCAGGCCGCGTGCGGCATAACGGTCCATCACCGGCTGGGCGACGGTGAAGGCGGCGATGGCGCCGGCCTTGTCCTTGGCCTCGATCGCCTTGACGACCCTCTTCAGGGCGGTGCGGACCATCGAGCGGGCACTGATGTTGCGCAGGCGGCGCTGCTCGGACTGGCGCGCGCGCTTCTTCGCGGACTTGATGTTGGCCAAGGTAGAACTCCGGGATGCAGGTGTGGAAAAAGACGCCAATTATGCGGGCGATTCGCCATTGCGTCAATCATTGCAGGGCGGCGAATGGCGATACGGGCCGGTGTGCCGACAACGGTTCGGCGGCAATGCCCGCATTGTGCCATGTTCCGGCTGTGAACTTGCCTGTGACGACTGTCAGACTATGCGCTTGCGCCCGGCCGCACGATGCGGGAGCGTGAAATCATCCCGTCGCAATTGAAGGTAACGACAACGCATGAAGTCTCCCAGCATGTTCCGCGGGCTGCTCTCGTTCAGCAGCATGACGATGGTTTCGCGGGTACTCGGGTTGTTGCGCGACATCTCGATGAGTCATGTGTTTGGCGCCAGTGCCGCGACCGACGCATTCGTCATCGCGTTCCGCATTCCCAATTTCATGCGCCGTCTGTTTGCCGAGGGATCGTTTTCCACGGCGTTCGTGCCGGTGTTCACCGAGGTCAGGGAAACCGGCTCGCACGAGGATCTGAAGCAGCTGATGTCGCGCGTATCCGGCACGCTGGGCGGCGTGCTGCTGGTGGTCACCGCGCTTGGCTTGATCTTCGCGCCGCAGGTGGCCGGCATCTTTGCGCCGGGGGCGCTGGACCACCCGCACAAGTTCGACCTGACCACGGATCTGGTGCGGCTGACGTTTCCGTTCATCCTGTTTGTTTCGCTGACCGCCCTGGCGGGTGGCGCGTTGAACAGCTTCCACCGTTTCGCGCTACCGGCGCTGGCACCGGTGATCCTCAACCTGTGCATGATCGCCGGCGCCCTGTGGGTGGCTCCCCATCTGGGTACGCCGATCATGGCGATGGGCTGGGCGGTGCTGCTGGCCGGCATCCTGCAGCTGTTGTTCCTGCTGCCGGCGCTGCGTGGCATCGATCTGCTCAGTCGACCGCGCTGGGGCTGGAACCATCCGCCTGTACGCCGGATCATGCAGTTGATGGTGCCCACCTTGTTCGGCTCATCCGTGGCGCAACTCAACCTGTTGCTGGATACCGCGGTGATCTCGCTGCTGATCACCGGCTCGCAGACCTGGCTGTGGCAGTCGACGCGCTTTCTCGAGTTGCCGTTGGGGGTGTTCGGCGTGGCGCTGGGCACGGTGATCCTGCCGGCGCTGTCGCGCCATCATGTCGGTACGGATCGGGCCGGATTTTCCAGGTCGCTGGACTGGGGTTTGCGCCTCACGTTGTTGATTTCGTTGCCCGCCATGTTTGCCTTGATGTTGCTGGCCGGACCGCTGGTGGTCACCCTGTTCCAGAACGGTCACTACACCGCCTTCGATGCGCGGATGACAGTCTGGTCGACGCTCGCGCTCAGTGGCGGGTTGCCGGCCTACGCGCTGGTAAAGGTGCTGTTGCCGGCGTTCTATGCACGACAGGACACGCGCACACCGGTCAAGGCGGGGGTGATCGCGTTGATCGCCAACATGCTGTTCAACGGCATCTTCATCGTGCTGCTGTTTGAACTGTGGGCGCCGCCGGCGCTGAAGCAGGCGGGCTGGCTGGACGCCATCGCCCAGGTGCCGGGCCTGCATGTGGCATTGGCCATCGCCAGCAGCCTGTCGAGCTATCTCAATTTCATCCTGCTGTGGCACTGGTTGAAACGTGCGGGTGTGTACCAGCGCGAACCTGGCTGGGCGCGTCACTGGCTGCGCCTGGCCGTGGCCTGTGCCGCGATGGTGGCGGTGTTGCTGCTGGGCCGCTGGTGGTGGCCGGAATGGGGCAGGCTGCCGGTGCTCACCCGGGTCTGGCATCTGGCCGTGCTGGTGCTGGCCGGGGCGGTGACCTATGTCGGCATGCTGCTCGCTGGTGGCTTCCGGCTGCGCGATTTGCGTGGCACGTGATGCGGCCGGGCAGCCGGATGGGCGCTCCTGACGAAGCGCGTGTGCCCGCTATACTGGCGTCATGATGAGACTTTCCAGGGATGTCGCAGGCCCGTGCCTGGCGCCGGGCGGCAGCGTGATCGCGGTCGGCGCATTCGATGGCCTGCATCGCGGGCACCAGGCGCTGCTGACCCAGGTGCGCGAGCGGGCGCAGGTGCTCGGCTGCAGCCCGGTCGTGGTGAGCTTCGAGCCGTTGCCGCGCGCGTTCTTTGCCGCCGAGCCGTTGCCGCGATTGTCCAGCGTGCGCGAAAAGCTCATCGGTTTCGCCGCTGCCGGCATGGCACACACGTTGTTGCTGCGCTTCAACGTGGCGTTGACGGCGATGTCGGCCGAGGATTTCGTGCGACGCGTGCTGGTCGACCGGCTGGCCGCAACGGAAGTATGGGTGGGCGGCGATTTCCGTTTCGGCCACAAGCGCGGCGGCGACATGGGTTTGCTGGAGCGGATGGGCGCACAGCTAGGCTTTGCCGCCTGCGCGATGCCGGCGGTGCAGATCGATGGCGCCCGCGTTTCGGCCAGCCGGGTGCGCCTGCTGCTGGCCGCCGGCGAATTTGCGGGTGCCGAACCGCTGCTGGGGCGACCATTCGTGATCGACGGCAAGGTGGAGCACGGCAACCAGCTCGGCCATACCCTGGGTTACCCCACCGCCAACATCCACCTGCGGCGGGTCAGCCCGATCCACGGCATCTTTGCGGTGCGTGTGGGCGTGGGCGAGTGCGCGTGCAGCTGGCCGGGGGTGGCCAGCCTGGGCGTGCGACCAACCGTGAATCAGGTCAGCCAACCTCTGCTGGAAGTGCATCTATTCGACTTCGACGGCGATCTTTACGGCCAGCGCATGGCGGTGGAGTTCGTCGCGAAGCTGCGCGACGAACAGAAGTTCGACGGGCTGGAGCCGCTGAAGGCGCAGATGGCGCTCGATGCCCGCATGGCGCGCGAACTGCTGGGCATGAATCCTCGCCTGCTGGAGGCGTGAGCCGTCGGCCGGCATTCCGGTTTTGGTCGGGATCCACTAACTTTCAACTCTTTGCCTGCCGGTGGCGGGCGACAACAGACCAGTGATGGCAAACACGCGATGACCCACGACTACAAGAGCACGATCAACTTGCCGCAGACGGATTTCCCGATGCGCGGCGACCTGCCCAAGCGCGAGCCGGGCTGGCTGGCCGAGTGGGAGCGGGTCGACCGCTATGCGCAGATCCAGCGGCACACGGCCGGCCGCGACAAGGTGTTCGTGCTGCACGACGGCCCGCCGTATGCGAACGGGGCGATCCATATCGGCCACGCGGTCAACAAGATTCTCAAGGACATCACGGTCAAGTCGAAGCTGCTGGCCGGCCATCGCGCGCCGTACGTGCCGGGCTGGGACTGCCACGGCCTGCCGATCGAGATCGCGGTGGAGAAGAAATTCGGCAAGCCGGGCGACAAGCTCGATGCGGCCGCGTTCCGGCAGAAGTGCCGCGAGTACGCGGCCGAACAGGTCGACACGCAGCGCACCGATTTCAAGCGCCTCGGCGTGCTCGGCGACTGGCAGCGGCCGTACCGCACGATGGATTTCAAGTACGAGGCGGACATGCTGCGCGCGCTGGCGCGGGTGGTCGCCAACGGGCATGTGATGCGCGGCGCCAAGCCGGTGTACTGGTGCTTCGATTGCGGCTCGGCGCTGGCCGAGGCGGAGATCGAGTATGCCGACAAGGTTTCACCTGCCGTCGATGTGGCATACGACGCCGTCGATGCCGAAACGCTGGCCGCGATGTTCGAGGTGGATGCCGTCGATGCGATCGTCGCCGTGCCGATCTGGACGACCACGCCATGGACATTGCCGGAGAGCCAGGCGGTGTCGCTCGGCGCCGAACTGGACTACGCGCTGATCGAGGGGCCGGCCCGTGACGGCCGGCGCGTGCTGCTGGTGGTGGCCAGCGCGCTGGTCGACAAGGTGGCGCTGCGTTATGGCCTGGCGCAGGCGACGGTGCTCGGCCATGCGAGCGGTCAGGCGCTGCAAGGGCTGAAGCTGCGACATCCGTTCTATCCGCGCGAAGTACCGCTGATCCTCGGCGAGCATGTGTCGGCCGAGGAAGGCACCGGCGCCGTGCATACCTCGCCCGATCATGGCGTGGAGGATTTCGTGGTGTCGCGCGAGTACGGCATCGAGCTGCTCAACTACATCGAATCGAATGGCGCCTTCCGCCGGGATACGCCGGCAGCCGATGGCCTGGCGCTGGGCGGCATGCATGTCTGGAAGGCCAACGACGCGGTCGTCGAACTGTTGCGCCGGCGCGGCGTGCTGCTGGCGCACGCGAAGATCGAGCACAGCTATCCGCATTGCTGGCGGCACAAGACGCCGGTGATCTACCGCACTACGCCGCAGTGGTTCATAAGCATGGAGCAGGCGAAGCTGCGCGAGACCGCGCTGACCGCGATCAAGACCGTGCGCTGGGTGCCGGGCTGGGGCGAGGAGCGCATCGCCGGCATGGTCGCCGGGCGGCCGGACTGGTGCATCTCGCGCCAGCGCACCTGGGGCGTGCCGATCGCGCTGTTCGTGCACAAGGCCACCCAGGAGCCGCACCCGGATTCGGTCGAGCTGCTGGAGCAGGTCGCGCAGAAAGTGGAGCAGGGCGGTGTCGATGCCTGGTTTACCCTTGATCCGGCCGAGCTGCTTGGCGATGAGGCAAAAAACTACGAGAAGGTCACCGACGTGCTCGACGTCTGGTTCGACTCCGGCGTCACCCATTTCGCGGTGATCGCGCAGCGTCCGGAGCTGCACCAGGGCACGGCGGCGCACTACAAGGTGATGTACCTGGAGGGCTCCGACCAGCACCGCGGCTGGTTCCAGTCCTCGTTGCTGACCTCGGCGGCGATCTTCGCCCGCGCCCCGTATCACGACGTACTCACGCACGGCTTCGCAGTCGATGCGAACGGCCGCAAGATGTCCAAGTCGCTCGGCAACGTGGTCGCGCCGCAGAAGGTGATGGACACGCTCGGCGCCGACGTGTTGCGGCTGTGGGTGGCCGCGGCCGATTACCGCAACGAGATGACCGTCTCCGACGAGATCCTCAAGCGCGTCTCCGACACCTACCGGCGCATTCGCAACACGGCCAAGTTCCTGCTCGGCAATCTGGACGGTTTCGATCCGGCACAACACTTGTTGCCGGTCGAGGACAGCCTGCTGCTGGACCAGTGGGCCGTGCAGCAGGCGTTCGACATGCAGCAGGCGGTGCTGGCCGCCTACGAGCGCTACGACTTCCCCGAGATCGTGGCGCGCGTGCAGAACTTCTGCACCAACGAGCTGGGTGCGCTGTACCTGGACATCACCAAGGACCGGCTCTACACCATGCCGACCGACAGCCGCGGCCGGCGCAGCGCACAGAGTGCGATGTACCGCATCGCCGAGGCGCTGGTGCGCTGGTTGGCACCGGTACTGAGCTTCACCGCCGAGGAAATCTGGCAGGCCATGCCAGATGCGGGCGGGCCCGGCTTGCGCGGCGAAAGCGTGCTGTTCGAAACCTGGTACGACGGATTGGTGAGCACGCAGGGGGCACCGGAGCAGCTGCGCTACTGGGCGGATCTGCTGGCGATTCGCGACAGCGCCTCGCGCGTGCTCGAAGGCATGCGCAAGGCCGAGCAGATCGGTGCCGCGCTGGAGGCGAAGCTGGTACTCCACGCCGACGACGCCACGGCATCGCGCTATGCCGCAACGGCCGACGAACTGCGCTTCTTCTTCATCGTGTCGGAACTCGATGTCGCACCATTGACGCCGCGTCCGGACGGTGCGGTGAAAGTGGACCTGGACGGTGTCGAGGTGTGGGTATCCGCCAGCGTCAGCAGCGCCGCGAAATGTGTGCGCTGCTGGCATCGCCGCGACGACGTGGGCAGCCATGCGGAACATCCCGAACTGTGCGGCCGCTGCGTGGGCAACGTCGAAGAGCCCGGCGAGGATCGTCGCTGGTTCTGATCCACTCCCTTCCCTGCGAAGCGAGGGCTGCTGTGCTCCCTCCCCTGCGCAGCAGGGGAGGGTTGGGGAGGGGGGGCTCTTGATCTGCTCTCTACAAAAAAGCCAAGAGCACCCCCTCCCAGCCTCCCCCTGCAAGCAGGGGGAGGGGCCTGAAAATTGCTTCATCACCGAGTCCCACACCCCATGACCCCCAAACCCAACGCACTCATCTGGCTGTGGCTGTCCGCCGCGGTCGTCGCGCTCGACCAGCTCAGCAAATGGTGGGCCGTGCATGCGCTGTCGCCCGCCCTGCCGCACCCGGTGATTCCCGGCGTGCTCAACTGGACGCTGACGTTCAACAGGGGTGCAGCGTTCAGCTTCCTGGCCGGCGGTGCCGGCTGGCAGCGCTGGTTCTTCGTGGCGCTGGCGCTGCTCATCAATTCGGTGCTGGTGGTGTGGTTGGCGCGCACGCCGCGGCGCGACTGGCGCACCGGGATGCCGTTGGCGCTGATCGTCGGCGGTGCCATCGGCAATCTGATCGATCGTCTGCATGCGGCTCGGGTCACCGATTTCATCCAGGTGTATTTCCGCCAGTGGAGTTACCCGGTATTCAATCTCGCCGATTCCAGCATCACCGTGGGTGCGGTGATGCTGGTTGCGTTCGGAATGTTTGCGGGCAAGCGCTCGGGCAGCGTGCGATAATCGCGAGGCCTTCCGGCTTCTCTCGTAGGAGCGCACCCTGTGCGCGATGCTTTTGTCACGATCGGTGCAAAGGGCAATCGCGCACAGGGTGCGCTCCTACACAGGCTTGACGTACCCGAGACTGCAATGGACATCCTGCTCGCCAACCCCCGCGGATTCTGTGCCGGCGTCGACCGTGCGATCGCGATCGTCGAGCGTGCGCTGGAATCCTGGGGCGCACCGATATACGTGCGGCACGAGGTGGTGCACAATCGCTTCGTCGTCGACAAGCTGCGTGCCGATGGCGCGGTGTTCGTCGAGGAGCTGCACGAGGTGCCCGACGGCGCCACCGTGATCTTCAGCGCCCACGGCGTGTCGCAGGCGGTGCGCGAGGAGGCCGGGCGGCGCCATCTCAAGGTATTCGACGCCACCTGCCCGCTGGTCACCAAGGTGCACATGGAAGTGGCGCGGCTGGGGCGCATCGGGCGCAGCGTGGTGCTGATCGGCCATGCCGGGCATCCGGAAGTGGAAGGCACCATGGGGCAGTGGAACTCGGCCAATGTCGGCGAAATCCTGCTGGTCGAATCGCTGGAATGCGTGGATCGGCTGCAGCCGAAGTATCCGCACCAGCTGTCCTACGTCACCCAGACCACGTTGTCGGTGGATGACACCAAGGCGATCATCGAGGCCCTGCGCGCGAAGTTTCCGGACGTCGAGGGCCCGCGCAAGGACGACATCTGCTATGCCACGCAGAACCGCCAGGATGCGGTGCGCCGCCTGGCCGATGCGGTCGACCTGATGCTGGTGGTCGGCTCGGTCAACAGCTCCAACTCCAACCGTCTGCGCGAGCTGGCGCAGAAGCAGGGCGTGCGCTCGTTCCTGATCGACGGCGCCGAGCACATCGAGCGCAGCTGGCTCGATGGCGTCAAGCGGATCGGCCTCACCGCGGGCGCTTCGGCTCCCGAGGAACTGGTGCGTGACGTGATCGCCCGTCTGCAGTCGTGGGGCGCAGGTGAAGTGCACGAACTGGATGGAGAGCGGGAAAACATCACGTTCGCCCTGCCGAAGGAATTGCGCACCGTCGACGGCAATACCTCGGCAAGCTTCTGATCCGGGCGCCCATTTTTCCGTAGACCACGAGCGACGACCGCAGGAGCGCACCGAACCGAAGTGCGCGAATGCCCCATGTGTGGGCATTTGTGGGAGCTTCTGTCGTGATGCTCCCGGATCGTGGAGGGGAAAGCTTCGCGGCTGGAGCCTCCCACAAAAGCCGTTTCCGCACAGTAATGTGCTCTACCGCTTGGCGGGCTACCCACCCGCGGCTGCGCAGGGTCCCCTGCGGTGCCGGACATACCGCGCCAGGTGCAGCCGTGAACACCCTTAGCTTGCGCCATGGTGTCACGCACCGTAAAATCCACGGCTCTTTGCCGGAATAGCTCAGTTGGTAGAGCGGCGCATTCGTAATGCGTAGGTCGTAGGTTCGATTCCTATTTCCGGCACCAAAATTCCAAAGAAAAACAGCGATTCACGCCATCGGCGTGAATCGCTGTTTTTCTTTGGGCGTCACGATTTACCAGTATCCGCGTGGCAAATTTGTGGCAACTGTGGCGGCCCTCATACCACGTCATTCCGTTGCAGCGAGGTGCACGCAGGTGCACACCGACATGGCGCCGAGCTGGTTCGCGAATGGCACCGGCCCATTGGGAGATAAGCACCCCGTGGCGGGTGGCGATACCAGCCATCACGTGCGAAACGCGGAAATCGCACGTCGTAGAAAGGCTGGCATGTGTCGCCAGCCGCTTCAAACCCCGAGAAAAATGATCGGGTGTCGAAAAAATTTACACATTCAGCGGATTGGATGTGGTTAATGCAGAGAGAAAGTTAACAAAATCAATGTGTCCTTGAAATGGCACGGTTGATGCTGCGCAGGAAGGAGTCAATTCCGAAACAGAAGAGGGGAAGCAAAAATGTCGACGAACCTTTGTTTAAAAGCCAGCTTGCTGGTGCTCGCCGCAATCGCCGTTGCCATCGTTGTCGGGCCTGTCGCGCAGGCCTCCACGGTGGCGCCTGGGTTCGATGCGAACACGCTGCCCGCCAATGACGATGGCTCTACGAGCCTGATCGCGCTGCCGTACACAGCCAACTATTTCGGCAACGACTACACGGGCCTGTACGTGAACAACAACGGCAACGTGACGTTCAATTCTCCGCTGAGCACCTACACGCCCTTTGGCTTGGGCAGTGGCTACAGCGGCCAGCCGATCATCGCCCCGTTCTTCGCTGATGTCGACACGCGTGGTACCGGCAGCGGTCTGACCAGCTACGGCAACGGAACCTATGCCGGGCACACTGCCTTCGGCGTCACCTGGCCGGGTGTCGGATATTTCGCTAGCCATACGGATAAACTCAATACGTTCCAGTTGATCATGGTGGACCGGACCGATACCGGCGCCGGGAACTTCGATTTCTACTTCAACTACGACCAGATACAGTGGGAAACTGGGGACGCTAGCAGCGGCTCCGGCGGGCTGGGTGGCACTTCCGCCGCAGCCGGCTACAACGCCGGCCAGCCGGGAGATCCCGCGGGCACTTACGCCCAGCTTCCCGGTTCGCTGGTGAACGGTGCTTTGCTTGACGGCGGCCCGGATTCGCTGGTCACCCATACCAACGACGGCGTACCCGGACAATTCCTGTTCCAGGTCCGCAACGGCTCAGTCGTGACACCGCCCACATCGGTGCCGGAACCGTCCTCCCTGGCGATGTTCATTATTGGCCTGCTTGGCTTGGGCGCCCTGCGTCGCCGGTACTACGGCGAGCGCAGCGCCTGAGTTTTTTTCCTGACTTGACAGCTGCGTTCGTGTCGATGTCGGTTTGACGTCGACACGAACGCAGCTGTCCTCGCGATCTCACGCGCGGGCCCCTCCGTCCGCATTCTTCCACTCATCCTCGGGCATTGTCTTCACGCTGCCAGGCTTGGCGGCGATGTACCACCGGCGCCCACCCTTGGGGGCCCGCTTCTCGGCACCCTGATAGCCTGACTACGCGGCCACCCGAAAGGGCCGGCCGCATTGTTTGCGGGCGCCCGGCAGGGCGCACCTGTTTGAACTGGGGCAGTCAGAACCGTGATTCGACGGAAGGTACAGTGCCGGTCGCGGCGATCGGTTGAGCGACCGAATATACTTTGCGACCCTCTATCCAGTCTCCCCGGAACCACGCCATGCCCAACATTCCCGCCTGTCCGCTGTGCGCCATGGAAAACACCTATCCGGATGGCGACAACATCGTGTGTGCCGACTGCGGCCATGAGTGGCCGATCGCGGCGGCTGAGGCGGCCACGGAAGCGGGCGTAGTGGTCAGGGACGTCAACGGCAACGTCCTCAACAGCGGCGACTCGGTGGTGGTGATCAAGGACCTGAAAGTGAAGGGTTCGTCCATCCCGTTGAAGCAGGGTACGGTGATCCGCAACATCCGCCTGGTCGAGGGCGACGACGAACACATCGAGGGCAATTCGGACAAGATCAAGGGACTGGTGCTGAAGGTGTGTTTCCTGAAGAAGGCCTGATGCCGGGCTGAGCGCAGCACAATCCTGTACGGCATGCAGGCAACGGCGGCAGGTTGGTCGCTCTGCAGTTCAATGTGTGCCTTGCGTGCCTTTGGCCGCAAGTGTCACGTATTCAGCGAGTTTGCGACGCAGAAATACAGCCGAATCGACAACCCGGCCGTCGTGGAACCGGATGGTGTAGTTGATCCCCGACATCGACGAGCCGGTTGCACAACAGACGATGAAACCTTCGGCGGTGCTTGCGGCAGAACCGGCAAAGCGACGCTTCAGACGCATATGCGCCGCGGCCTTTGCGGCATCGTATCCAACGCCGTTGCGGATGAAGGTGGCATCGTGCAGGGCCGCCACCGAAGCAATCAGGTACTCGATTTTCTGCTGTTCGATGGCCTGCCGTTGTTCGGCGCCCGTTTGCCCGGCTGCCTGCTGGCCAAACACCGGTCCCGCCAGCACGGCGAGGAAAATCCATGCGGCAGCGATCTTGTTCATGACCCCACCCTCGCGCCGGCCGTCGCATTCGGCGCGAGCGCGCATCTTGTGACTGACCGGTAACGCATGCGTGCACGGCAGCCGGCGTGGTGGGCATGGCGGCCCACTACAGCAGCCCTTCGATCGGCAGCAGCTTGAAAAGCTTCACTTGCAGCCGCTGTCGCAGCGTAGTGTCGGGGTCGTGGTCGTAGACCACGGGCTTGCCGTTGTCGCTTGCGTGCCATTGCATCTTTCCCGCGTGCGGCAAACCTTTCCCGATCAGCACCACATGGTAGGCATTCGCCGGCAGCGTGGCGTTGTTGAAGAACTGCGTCACGGCTTCGGCCAGCGGCGGGGAGTCGACGATGATGCCCATCTCGGTGTTCAGCAGTTTCGAGCGTTCGTCCATGTTCATCGAGCCGATGAACACCAGTTGCCGATCCACCACGATGGCCTTGGCATGCAGGCTGACGCCCGACGATGTCCCCGGTGCAGTCTCCGTCTGCTTCTTGCCGGCGGCGGGTCGCAGTTCGTAGAGCTGCACGCCACCTTCGAGCAGCGCTCGCCGATAGCGCGAGTAGCCTGAATGAACGATCGGTTCGTCGTTGGAGGCGAGCGAATTGGTGAGCACCTTCACGCTCACGCCGCGGGCGGCGATGCCCGTGAGATAGCTGGTGTAGGTGTTGCCGGGAATGAAGTAGGGCGATATGAACAGGATTTCCTTTTGCGCCTGATCGGTCATCGTCTTGATCTGCGGACCGATGCGCAGCCGCGGCTCGTCTTTGGTGGTCTCGATCTTTTCCGGCTGATCGGCGACCAGCATGGCAGGGCCCCAGAACCAATCGCCGGGGCGATCCGCGGAGGGGCCATAGGGAAGCTCGTCCAGCGTCGCCTGCGCATAATCGGATTGCGCGAACGTGCGTGCCTCCTTGGCGAGATCCACGCGCAACTGTGCCAGATCGTAGTGACTGGCGTGCTTGCTGGGAAAGGCCGTGACCGGGTAGGCGGCATCGCTGTTCCAGTATTCGTCGAAGGCGTGCGACGCCTCCTTCACCACCGGTCCGATGGCGATCAGGTCGAGATCGCGAAAATTGGTGTCGTTGCCGGCATCGAAATAGGCATCGCCGATATTGCGGCCGCCGACGATCGCCACGTTGTTGTCCACGATGAACGACTTGTTGTGCATGCGGCGGTTGAGCCGTTGCGCGTCGAGCAGGAACTGGGCGGCCTTGGACAGCATGGAGGGATTGCGCGTGTGGAACGGGTTGAACAGGCGAACCTCGATATTCGGGTGCGCATTGAGCGCATCCAGCATGTCGATGCCGCCGCTCACGTTGATGTCGTCCAGCAGCAGGCGTACCCGCACGCCGCGATCGGCGGCCAGCAGCAGGCGCTGCGCGACCAGCCGGCCGGTCGCATCGTTGTCGAAGATGTAGTACTGCAGGTCGATCGAGTGCTGCGCATGATCGGCGAGCGCGATGCGGCTCATCAGCGCATTGGCGCTGCGCGTGAGCAGGCGAAAGCCGGATTTGTCGTGATGTTGATCCAGCTCGGACCGGATGTAGCGGGCACTGGCGGTGTTCGTCGGCGGCAGCAGCGCCGTTGATGGCTGCTTGACGTAGTGGGTTCGCAGCGATGAGCAGGCGCCCAGCGCAAGAACGCCGAACGCCAGTGTGATGATGGCGCCGGTACCTCGCAACAAGCGCGCCATGGAGTCTTCCCGTCGACGTGAAGAGGATCAAACCTGGGCCTGGCTTCCGGATGGCTGCCGAGCGTCGGGGAACAGTATGCCCGCCTGCGTGAACGCAGTGCGAGCAGTCGATGGCAGCACCGGAACAACCATGGCCCGGCATGGGGCGAATCAGGTCTTTGCCAGCGCGCGCCTCAGTTTCTGTTCGGCAATGGACAGCAGATTCTGGGGGCCGACACTGCTGTCCGCCGTGCGTTCGGCAACCGCGATGGTCCGGTTGCTGTGCGATCCCGTCGGGGTGGCGGTTTGCCCGTAGATGGCGTTCATCATGCCTTCGATTTCCTGGCGCGTATGGCCCAGGGAAACCAGGCCGAGGCATTGGCTGGACCAGCGAATGCCATGCATCCCGGGCAGCAGGTGCAGGCGAAGGAATTCCGCTTCGTTGGACAGCCATTTGGACTCTGCCTGACTGTCCGTCGCGTCGATGGGCGGCTTCGGCAACGCCATCATGCCGATCCCGATGCGTTGCTCCTTCGACGTCTTGCCGGACCACAGCAGCTTGAGCAGTTCCTGCGCCGCGTGCCGCTTCATCAGGCCTGAATCGGCGTCGAAATCCTCGAGCCGGTGATTTTGCAGAAGCATGTTGAACTGCAGGACACCCGCCAGGATGGCCGTGCCGCCGGTCACGAAAACGACCCACAGGCCAGCCCAGTGAGCGGCATGCAGCGCATTGAGGTTCATCCCGTCCATGTCCACGATGGCGTCGATGGCGGTAATGGCGACGGCGATGGGCAGGGATTCGAGCAGTGTCAGCGGGAACAGCGCCAGCCCGGAGATGTAGATGATGGGCAGTTGCCGATACAGGAACATCGCGGCGGCCTGGGTCTCCGAGACGTGCGGGTTGTGCAGCAGCCAGGCGCTGAAGACGGGCTGGGCATACAGTTCGAAGATCGCCGGTATCGCCATCAGGAACAATAGCGACAGGTACGACACCAGCCAGGATGCCCGTTCGACCAGGACCAGCGAAACCACCAGCAGCAGGCCCAGGCAGAGCGTCGCAAGGAGTCGACCGAACACCAGTTGGCGGATGACTTCCGCAGGAAATATCTGGATGTCGATCAAGATCCACAGCGGCACCAGCAACATGAAAACCCAGGCCAGGACCTCCATGCGCCGCAGGATGATCCGGGCACGCTCGTGATCGAACATCGGCGACGCGGGTGCCCGGAACAGATGGATGGGGCGATCTTCATCGGTGCCGATGAAATAGGACAGCTGTTTATGCACAAAGACGGCGGGGTTCATCGTGGGCCTCGGTTGGTCGACTCGAAAGTGATGTGCAATACATGCAGGCGATCGGCGCGGGCCCCGGCATGGCATGCCGCGACAGGCAGGGTCCGGACTCGCCGCGCGATGATATGGGCTGTCTTTTTCCGTGTATCTGATCCGGAGCAAGAGATCCCGGCGGTGGGCACGCGGTACAACGGCAACGGACGCGCGATCGCCAATCCGGGAACCGTTTCCGGGAGGTCGGACGCGGCGATGGCTGTCCGCCGCCTTGCTCTAGCCAGCGCCCGATTTACCCGCCGGGGGGCGTGCGGATCGTTGTGGCAGCAGCGTTTGCGGGGTGCCGCGGCCCGCTGCTGCGTAGTGCGCGATGCCGCCATGCGCCGATGTCGCGGGCGTGCATCGAGCCGTACCCTGACGCAGCCGACGCGGGCGAATCAGCCGCCGTGGTGTTTTGTCGCGGCCACCCGTGCACGATGAAACGGCGCATCCGCGAGACGTCCGATTCGCATGCGGTTTGCCGGCATGACGTCCAGCCAGCCGGGTCCGGGCGTACGTGTACTGAGCCGAGCATTCCACTCGGGTGCGCATGGGAGGGGGGGCCGAAAACCTCTCAGCAAGGGGCGGGGCGATCGGGCGAATGCACCCGTTCGATCGAGGCCGGCAGTAGCTGCAGCCAGTCGGCCACGCTCTGCGCGATGGCTTGCCAGCCTGGTTCGGCGACCAGCCAGTGGGCGTGATCCTCGAACATCCTGAAGGTTGCCAGCGCGCCATACTTGCGGGCCACCTGACGCACTATCCGCGCCGGCGTGATGCGGTCTTCGCTGCCGGCGATCACCAGCAGCGGACAGGTGACCGCCGATGCATCCACCCGCGTGGCATGGTGCGGGTCGAACGGCCACAGGCCGAGCTCGCACGCGGTGCGGCCCGATTCGTGGACGAAGCGGTCGTAGGTGGCGCGCTGCTCCGCCGGCGGCAGCCGGTGCAGCATCGAATAGACGGCCGTGGCGAACGGCTGGCGCATGGGTTTGCGCCAGCAACCCCATTTCAGCATCACCGGCAGAAAGCTCCTGAGTACCGATGGCGTCAGCGCCAGAATGCCCGCGGGCGAGGCCGGTGCCAGCAGCACCGCCGCCCTGGCCCGTCCGCGTGCGGCCAGCATCTGCGCCAGCAGGCCGCCCATCGAATGCCCGAGCAGGATCGGCGGAGCATCGAACGCATCGATTTCCCGCTCCAGCGCATCGGCATAGTCGCGCACGCTGGTTCGTCCCAGCCGCGGATCGGGCACCCCGTCCGGCGGCATGTCGTGATACGGCAGCGTGGTTGCCACGCAGCGATAGCCTAACGGTTCGAGGAAACCACGGAAGTTGGCCCAGTAGCCCGGCCCGCCCCACATGCCATGGATCATGAAGATGGTGTCCGCCATGTCGTCCACTCCGGGTGCGAATAGCCAGGTTGACCGGACCGCCTCCC
>DATKVA010000062.1:0-24074 GCA_035530315.1 Rhodanobacter sp.
GCTTCGTTGACCATCGGCAGGATCATGCGCTGCTGCAGATCCGCAGGCGCCACATAGCCCTTGTCGACCTCGGGTTTCACGGGCTTGCCGTCCTGCCAGACATACAAGCCCTGACCGTCTTTCCGGCCACGCTTGCCGGCGGCCAGTCTTTCGTCCAGCCCGGCGGGAATGTCCAGTCCAAGGAAGGGAGCGAGCTCCTTGCCGACCGATGCGCAGACGTCCAGTCCCACGGTGTCGGCCAGTTCGATCGGCCCCATCGGCATGCCGAAGTTCTTCGCCTCGCGGTCCAGCACCGGCCCGGGCACGCCCTCGCCGTACAAACGCATGGCTTCGAGCAGGTACGGCATCAGGATCCGGTTGACCAGAAAACCCGGCGTGCCCTTGACCGCCACCGGCAGCTTGCCGATGGCCTTGCAGAAGGCCAGCGCACGCTGCTCGATGGCCGGGTCAAGCTGGTCGTGGCGCACCACCTCGACCAGCGGCATCTGCGCCACCGGATTGAAAAAATGCAGCCCCAGAAAGCGTTGCGGCGCCTCAAGGCCCGTGCGCAGCTCGTCCAGCGGAATGCTGGAGGTGTTGCTGGCGAGCATTTCATCGGCCTGGAACTGCGGCTCGATCCGGCCGTACAACGCGCGCTTGGCTTCGGCGTTTTCGTAGATGGCCTCGATCACCAGATCGGCGCTGGCCACCCCCCGGCCGTCGACATCGGCACGCAGGCGGCCGGCGGCTTCCGCGACTTTTTCCGGCGTCTTCAGCTTCTTCTCGTAAAACTGGCGTGCGCGATCCAGTGCCGGCTGGATGTACTTCATCTCGCGATCCTGCAAGGTCACCTCGAAACCCCTGAAGGCGGCCCAGGCGGCGATGTCGCCGCCCATCACGCCGGCACCGACCACATGCACATGCCTGATCCGCGGATCGATGCCGCTGCCCTGGCCTTTCAGCCGTTCCTGCAGGAAGAAGACGCGGATCAGGTTCTGCGCGGTCGATGTCCGTGCCAGCCTGGCGACCGAACGGGCCTCCAACCGCAGTCGCTGCCGGATGCCGGAGCCGCCGCGCCGCCAGACCTCGATCATGGCGAACGGAGCAGGGTAGTGTTCCTTGCGCACCTTGGCCGCGGTCTGCCTCAGCATCACCGGCGCGAGGATCTGCCGAGCCAGCCAGGTGTTGCTGGCCCATGCCTTGGCGCGCCGTGCGAGCGGTCGGGCCTGTGGCCGACGCAGCAGGTGCCGTGCCTCGGCCAGCAACTCGTCGGGGCGGGCCAGCAAATCGACCACACCCAAGGCGAGCGCACGCTTCGCGGACAGCGACCTGCCAGTCAACATCATCGGCAGGGCTTGCGTGGCGCCGATCAATCGCGGCAGGCGCGCGGTGCCGCCCCAGCCGGGGTGGATGCCGAGCATGACTTCGGGCAGGCCGATCTTCGTCTTGTCGTCGTCCGCGGCGATGCGCTGCCGACAGGCCAGCATCAGCTCGGTGCCGCCGCCCAGGCAGGCTCCGTGCACCGCAGCCACCGTGGGGCAGGGCAATCGTGCCAGCGCCTCGTACACGTGCTGGCCGTGCTCGATATTTTCCAGCACGCTGTCGTTTCTGGCGTACTCGACGAATGCCTTGATATCGGCGCCCACCGCAAATCCCGATGGCTTGGCCGAATGAATGATGACGCCAGTCGGTTTTTCGATCGCCAGCCGTTCGACGATCTGCTCGAGTTCGTCCAGTACCGCGCGGGAAATCGCGTTGACGCTGCTGTCGGCCCGGTCGAGGCTGAGAACGACGACGCCGTCGTCGTCTTCGCTGGTCTTCCAGTGGTTGAAGCGCAATCCTTCGAACATGGGAGTACAGGCGTGGTTGAGGTGAACCGAACCATACCGTTGTGCCGTCGTGATTGCGAGATGTGATGGCCATGCTTGACCCCGAAGTGAAGCGGGTATGAAATCGGGCCAGTGTGAACGGGCCGGCAGAAGCCGGTGACCTGGATCAAGAATCGACGTTGTGGACCATTTCACGGAGAATCATGCCGGTTCACGGCGGCTCCGTGCGACAAACAGGCATCAGCCCTGGCCGGACCAGCCGGGTGTGGTTTTCGTGTTCCACTGGTGAAGTACCTGGGTTTTCAACGAACATTCCGTGGCACAGCAGGACAGGCAGTCAATGACTTTCGGAATGGCTCCCGCGCCACCACAAGCCGGCACCGAGGTTTTCGATCGCATCCTGGCGGCGTCCAGCGGTTTGGTTGTGCTCGATTGCCAGGACACCCATGCGCTGGTCGGCCAGTTTCAGGCGATCGCCAGGCTTACCGGCCAGGCCGCGTATTTGTGGCAGCCCGATACCGGCCTGAGCAGCTTGCGCGACGCGCATGTGCGGGTACCGGATTGCCAGCGGCTGGGCAATGCGCTGCGCTATATAAAACAGAGCATGCATTTCGGCGTTTATTTTCTGCTGGGACTGGAGTTGCCGTTGTCGGCCATGGATGCCACCTTGCTGCGCCAGCTTGCACGCCCGCCCAAGGATCACCTTCGACGCGTCGTGCTGATCGACGTTCCGGCGGCCCTGGCCGAACACCTTGGCGAACTGGCCGTCCATCTGAATGCCGAAGATGGCCAGTCGCCGCGTCTGCGCCTGCGCGACGGCCGCTGGCTGGTTTGAGGCCCATCGCGCATGAATACCGACATCATGGTCATTGCGACACAGCGCGAGTTGCGCCGCAGCCTGTTCGATGCGCTCGACCATGGCGGATATACGGATATCCACAGCGCGCGCAATACCTCGCATGCAGCGATCCTGCTGGAGGGGCGCCAACCGCTGCAGCTGATGGTGGTGGTTTTTGACGGCGACGAGGAACAGGCGAAAAGTTGCTGCAAGCAGTTGCGTCGCTTGCCCGGTGCCGCCGATACGCCGCTGATGGCGGTGCTGGCCGCGGAGTCGTCTCTCAGCCCGACGGATCTGCCTGATGAAGGCATTGTCGACTGGTTGTACGCCTCGCAGATCAGTGCCGAACTGGTACCGCGCTGGCGGCGGTGGCTTGCCGGCACACAAGGTAAGGGCCTCGTACCGGCAGCATCCGCCAGCGGCGGGCATGCGAACTATCGCTATCTTTTCGAAGAGGGCGACAGTGAGTGGCTGATCGCCGATCCGCAGACCAGATGCCTGCTGGAGGTCAGCCCGACGGTAACCCGGCACAGCCTCCTGCATGCCAGCCAATGGCCGGGTCTGGCACTGTCCGACGTGTTGCGTTTTGAGGGAGTCGCGCTCGAACAGGTGCTTGTCGAGGCCGATCGCCGCTGGTATCCGTGCCAGCGCAAATCGGCCCAGGGTTTCGATACCGGCCAGGCCAGCGTGCGACGGATACGGCATGACCAGAGCGATGTGCTGGCACTGATGTTTCGCAGTGACCGTGCCGATCTGCGCGCTGAAGCGGCCTTGTCGTTGCTGTCGCGGATCTATGCCTCGGCCAGTGGTGTCGATGCGAAAGGCGCGGCGGCCAGGCTGTTGTTCGACGAGTTGGGGCTCGACTATCTGGCCGTCTGGTCGGCGCGCAAGGATGGGGCCGAGGCTCCGGTTCAATTGCTGCAGTTGTGGAGTGGCCAGGAGCCGGTCTGGCCGGCGGCTTCGCTGCAGAGTTCGTTGCAACTCGTGCTGTGCGGCAAGCCGATCCTGTATCGAACCGACGCGCAGCGGCTGGCACCGCTGGATCCCCTGTTGCAGTTGCTTGATCTGGCCGGTTTTGCCGGTCTGCCATTATACGATGAACGTCACATGGTCATCGGCGCCATGCTGGCCGGCAACCGCAGGGGTTTCGGCGAAATGAGCATCGTCGAACCGGTACTGCGCTGCGCTTCGGCCCGTTTCGCGCAGGTGCTGGAATTGAGCCGCACGCGCGAGCAGGGACGTGCCGAGGGACTGGTCGATGCACTGACCGGCCTGCCCAACCGGTTGCTGTTCAATGACCGGCTGGACACGATCCTGCGCGAGGCGGCCCGCAATGGCGAGTGCTTTGCCGTGCTGTTCGTCGATCTGGACCGGTTCAAGGAAATCAACGACACGCATGGACATGCCGCCGGCGATCAGGTGCTGAAAGTGGTTACGCAGCGTCTGTGCGGCAGCATTCGCGCTTCCGATACGGTGGCGCGCTATGCCGGCGACGAATTCACCGTGGTGCTGCGGCACATCGTGAAGAACGACGACGTGCTTCGGGTCGCCGAAAAGATCGTGCAGACGATGAGTGCACCGTTGTACCTGGATGACGGTGTCGAGTTGCATGTCACCGCCTCGATGGGGTTGAGTTTCTTTCCCGACGATGCCGGCGATGCGGAAACCCTGCTCAAGCATGCCGACGAAGCGATGTATGCGGCCAAGCATCTGGGCCGCAACAATTTCCAGATCTACGAAGTCAGCCCGGAATACGCGCAGGAGCACGGGACGGTCTTGAGATCGCGCTTGCGGCACGCCGAAGGCAACGGCGAATTGCGCGTGGTCTACCAGCCTCAGGTCGATGCCCAGTCCGAGGACATCGTCGGCATGGAGGCGCTGGCGCGGTGGGAGCATCCCGAGCTGGGCATGATCAGCCCGGCGGTGTTCATTCCGCTGGCCGAGGAAACCGGCTTGATCGTCTCGATCGGCGAATGGGTCATGCGCACTGCATGCAAGCAGGCGAAGGAGTGGGAACAACGCTACGGGCTGCGTCTGCGCCTTGGCGTGAATTTGTCCGCGGTACAGCTGATGGAGTCGCAACTGCTGGACACCGTGACCCGTGTTCTGCACGACACCGGTCTGGATCCCTGCCTGCTCGAGCTGGAGATCACCGAGAGCATCAGCATCAAGACAGCCAAGAGTCTGGTGGAGAACCTGCACGCGCTGCACAAGCTTGGCTGCTCCATCGCGATCGACGATTTCGGTACCGGTGCGGCCTCGCTGGACTATCTGCGCCGGTTGCCGGCCGACCGCATCAAGGTCGACCAGAGTTTCGTGCGCAATATCGGTGTCGACCCGGACGACGAAGCCATCGTGCGTGCAACCATCGAGATGGCGCATCGGCTGAAACGTGCCGTGGTGGCCGAGGGGGTGGAGACCGAGCAGCACCTGCAATTCCTGCGCACACATCACTGCGACGAACTGCAAGGCTACCTTTTCTGTCGACCGCTGCAGACGATCAGCTTCGAGAAGCTGCTGGCCGAACGAAAGCGCCTGCTGGAAGTTCGCACGACCGAGACGGCTTGAGCGGGTGGCTTGCGACCCCATAACAGCCCATGGCTGGCCCCACCAGGTGTTGCAAGACACTCCGCCGGGGCCAGCCACGGAGGGTTCGCCACGAAAAGGGGCAGGGCAGCCCTTTTTCAGCAGCCTGACCGACGCATGGTCGGGCCGGACGTGAAACCACCCTGTCGGATGACAACCGGGCAACAGCACATGCGTTATGGTTCGGGGCAGCATAACCTCCGATGCTGAACTTGAGCGTTCGACTACGGTCTGAGCGGCGCGTTCAGTTCCAGACAAGTTCCCGCAGCGGATGACAGCATTGACGACGGATACGGCCCGGACGGGCGAAAACGAACTGGACCGGGCGCTGGTTGAGCGTGTCCAGAAGGGCGACAAACGGGCTTTCGACCTGCTGGTGCGCAAATATCAGCACAAGGTGATCGGGCTGGTGTCGCGCTATGTGAAAAGCCATGCCGAGTCCGAAGACATCGCACAGGAAGCGTTTATCCGCGCCTGGCGTGCGATCGGCTCGTTCCGCGGCGACAGCGCTTTCTATACCTGGCTGTACAAGATCGCGGTGAACACCGCCAAGAACCATCTGGTGGCGTTGGGCCGACGCCCGCCGGCGGGGGATATCGACGCCGACGATGCCGCATTCCTGACCGGCACCGAGCGCATGCAGGACAACGCCACGCCCGAGCGCGAGTTGATGCGCCAGGAGATTGAACAATCCGTATTTTCCACTGTCCAAGCCTTGCCCGAGGAATTGCGGATCGCCATTACGCTGCGCGAGGTGGAAGGTCTCAGTTACGATGAAATTGCTGAATCCATGGGCTGTCCGATCGGTACGGTTCGCTCACGTATCTTTCGGGCACGAGAAGCAATCGATGTGAAGTTGCGGCCACTGTTGTCCGACCGCGAGGATCAGGCATGAACCAGGCAGACAAGAATCAGACCGTCCGGGAAAACCTTTCAGCCGGCATCGACGGCGAGTTGTCGAAGGAGGAATTGCGCTTCCTCGTACGACGGCTCGACCACGATGCATCGCTGCAGCAGGTCTGGGCGCGCTACCACATCGCGCGCGATGGCTTGCGTCGACAGCTGCCGTCCTTCGCCTCCCCGGAGTTTGCCTCGCGTGTGATGCTGGCGATCGAGCAGGAGTCCATGCAGGCGACGACGGGCAGGCGAAGCCATTGGTTGCGCTGGTCGGCCGGCGGCGCGATCGCTGCCAGTGTGGCCGCCGCGGCACTGATGATCGCCCAACCCGCCGGCGATGCCGAGCGCATGGTTGCGGTGACCGCGCATGAGACCGGGAGCAGGACGACGGTCACCGGCCAGCGGCAGGCACCGATGGCCGCCAGCATTCCCGCCGCCGTGCCGCCGTGGCTGAGTGGCAATTCAGTCGGGTTGCTCAGCCAGCAGGCCGCCGCCACGCTGGGCGATGACCAAGCGGTTTATCCGCGCGACCCTTCGGCCTATCCGTCGCTGCCTCGCTACCGGATGCTGAACAACCATGACGGCAGTTATTTGCTGTTGCTCAACCCGCAGCAGAAAGCCATGTCTGACATGTCGCAGCAGGCCACTGCCGTCGCGCAATAAGGCTGGCCGCGTGTGAATTGCCCGCGGTCGATCGCTTCCAGATCGTTTTCCTTGCCGGCCCGTGTCTTGCGGCCGTGTGCCCGGCGGTGCTTGACGGTCGCAGTCAGCCGGTTCCGAAACCATCGGCCTGAAAGCCTTTCCGGCCCAAGTCAATCCGAGGAGGAGTCATGAGTCATTCCATCTTGCGCACCACGGCATGCTGCGCGTTGCTGGGTCTTGCTGTCATTGCCGGAGGGGTGCAGGCACAGACTGCACCAGCCACGGCAGCCTTGCCGGACTTCACCGGGATCGTGCAGAAAAATGCGCCTGCGGTGGTTCATGTCGAGGCCAAGTACACCGGCAACAGCCACTACGCGCAGCAGACCATGCCCGGACAGATGATGCCTGGCCCGGGCCAGGGCATGCCCAATGATCCACAGACCGAGATCCTGCGGCGATTCTTCGGCATGCCGATGTTGCCCTCGCCACAGGAGCAGGCACACACCTCGCTTGGCTCGGGCTTCATCATCTCCCGCGACGGCTACATCCTGACCAACAACCACGTGGTCGACGGTGCCGATTCCGTTACCGTGAGGCTGCAGGACCGGCGCACGTTCACCGCCAAGGTGGTCGGCACCGATCCGAAGTACGACATCGCGCTGTTGAAGGTGAACGATGGCGACGACCTGCCGACGGTGACCATCGGCGATTCGCGCAGCCTGAAGCCCGGCCAGTGGGTGTTGGCGATCGGTTCGCCGTTCGGCTTCGACTACACCGTCACCCAGGGCATTGTCAGCGCGATCGGGCGCAATCTGGGCAGCAGCGACCAGCCCTACACCTCGTTCATCCAGACCGACGTGCCGATCAACCGCGGCAATTCCGGCGGCCCGCTGTTCAATCTGCAGGGGCAGGTAGTCGGCATCAATTCGCAGATCTATTCCAACACCGGTGGCTATCTCGGGGTGGCGTTCTCGATTCCGATCGATGTGGCCATGAATGCGGTGCAGCAGCTCAAGACCAAGGGCTACGTGTCGCGTGGGCAACTGGGTGTGGAGATCAGCCCGGTCACCGACGACATGGTCAAGGTATTCAAGCTCGACAACGGCGGCGGTGCTGCCGTGGTCTCCGTCACCGCCGGCAGTGGCGCGGAGAAGGCGGGCATCCAGCCCGGCGACATCATCCTTGCCTACAACGGCCAGATGCTGCGGCAGGCATCCGACCTGCCGCCGCTGGTCGGCATGACCAAGCCCGGCAGCAAAGTGCCGGTGCAGGTCCTGCGCGACGGCAAGAAGCGGACCATCGAGGTGACGATCGGCGAGATGCCGCGCGATCGGAACGCGGTGGACAACGCCCATGGCACATCGATCGCGCACAGCGGTTCGGCGGCGCTGGGTCTGACCGTACAGACGCTGGATAGCGACACCCGCAAGCAGCTCGGGCTGAAGCCGGGCCAGGGCGTGGCCATCAGCGACATCACCGGTGACGTTGCCGCACAGGCCGGATTGCAGCAGGGCGACGTGATCCTGATGGTCAACCAGCAGAAAATCGGCAGCGTGGCTGCCTTCCGCGAGGCGACCAAAGACGTCAAGCCAGGCACCACGGTGCTGTTGCTGGTGCGTCGTGGCGATCAGAGCCAGTTCGTCGCCTTGACGGTGCCCGGCGGCAAATAGGGTTTTTCGGTCGCGCGCAACTTATGCCGGCATGCTCCATCCATTGCGGACGGACCATGCCGGCCCCGGCAGGCCGGACCTGCCGGCCGGGCAGGTCGCCGCGGCCGGTTCCATGCGATAATGTTGGGTTAGCGTCGCCATTGCGGCGACGCGCTGCCTGCGCTTCATGCATGGCGGCAGACCCAAGCCCGACAGGCCACCGGCGTTCCATGGAATTGATCCGCAACTTCTCCATCATCGCGCATATCGACCACGGCAAGTCGACCCTCGCCGACCGCATCATCCAGATCTGCGGCGGCCTGGCCGATCGCGAGATGGAAGCGCAGGTGCTGGACACCAACCCGATCGAACGCGAGCGCGGCATCACGATCAAGGCGCAGTCAGTGTCGCTGCCGTACACCGCACGTGACGGCAAGACCTATCAACTTAATTTCATCGATACGCCGGGCCACGTTGATTTCTCCTACGAGGTCAGCCGGTCGCTGGCGGCCTGCGAGGGCGCCTTGCTGGTGGTGGATGCGGCGCAGGGTGTCGAGGCGCAGTCGGTGGCCAACTGCTACACCGCGGTGGAGATGGGGCTGGAAGTGGTGCCGGTGCTGAACAAGATCGACCTGCCGACCGCCGATATCGAAAAAGTGAAGCTCGAAATCGAGGCCGTCATCGGCGTCGACGCCACCGACGCGGTGGCGATCAGCGCCAAGACCGGCCTCAACGTGATCGAGGTGCTGGAGGCGATCATTGCCCGCATTCCGCCGCCGAAGCCGCGCGATACCGACCGGCTGCAGGCACTGATCATCGACTCCTGGTTCGACAACTACCTCGGCGTGGTGTCGCTGGTGCGCGTGATGCAGGGCGAGATCAAGTCCGGCGACAAGCTGCTGGTGATGTCCACCGGGCGCACCCATGAGGTGGGCGACGTCGGCGTGTTCACCCCCAAACGCAAGAAACTCGACCGGCTCGGACCGGGCGAGGTCGGCTGGATCAACGCCTCGATCAAGGATGTGCATGGCGCGCCGGTCGGCGATACCCTGACCCATGCCGGCAAGCCTGCCGACAAGGCCCTGCCGGGCTTTCAGCAGATGCAGCCGCGCGTATTCGCCGGCCTGTTTCCGGTGTCCTCCGACGACTATCCGGCGATGCGCGAGGCGCTGGACAAGTTGCGCCTGAACGATGCCGCGCTGTTCTTCGAACCGGAGTCGTCCGAAGCGATGGGTTTCGGCTTCCGCTGCGGCTTCCTCGGCATGCTGCACATGGAGATCGTGCAGGAACGGCTGGAGCGCGAATACGACCTGAACCTGATCACCACCGCGCCGACCGTTGTGTACGAGGTGCTCAGGACCGACGGTTCGATCCTGATGCTGGACAACCCGGCCAAGTTGCCGACCAACTCCAGCCTGGTGCAGGAGATCCGCGAGCCGATCATCGTCGCCAACATCCTCACGCCGCCGGACTACATCGGCAACGTGATCACCCTGTGCGAGGAAAAGCGCGGCGTGCAGCGCTCGATCCAGTACCTGGCCACCCAGGTGCAGATCAGCTACGAGATGCCGCTGGCCGAGGTGGTGATGGATTTCTTCGACCGGCTCAAGTCGGTCTCGCGCGGCTACGCCTCGATGGACTACCACTTCGATCGCTTCGAGGCGGGCCCGTTCGTGCGCGTGGACGTGCTGATCAACGGCGAGCGCGTCGATGCGCTGAGCCTGATCCTGCATCGCAGCCACGCCGACCGCCGTGGCCGCGAGCTGGTCGAGCGGATGAAGGATCTGATTCCGCGCCAGCAGTTCGACGTGGCGATCCAGGCCGCGGTCGGCGCGCAGATCATCGCGCGCTCCACGGTGAAAGCCCTGCGCAAGAATGTTCTGGCCAAGTGTTACGGCGGTGACGTCAGCCGCAAGAAAAAATTGCTCGAGAAGCAGAAAGAAGGCAAGAAACGCATGAAGCAGGTTGGTCGGGTGGAGATTCCACAGGAAGCTTTTCTGGCCGTGTTGAAAGTGGACAAATAAGTGAACCCGGGACGGCGGGGGACCAGGGACCGGGGACCGGAAGAGCACGAGCCTGCAGGCTTCTGCTGTCCGGTCCCTGGCCCCCCGTCCCCGGTCCCGGCTCCATAGGAGCAATGCATGGAATTCGATTTTGCGGCGATGCTGCTCGCCCTCACGGTGCTGTTCGGCGTGGTGTGGGGCCTGGACCGCCTGTTTTTCTACAAGCGGCGCAAGGCGCGCCTGGATGCGGCCGGTACGGAGTACAGCGATCCGGTCGCCGTGGACTGGGCTCGCTCGCTGTTTCCCGTGCTGCTGGTGGTGTTGCTGCTGCGCTCGTTCGTGGCAGAGCCGTTTCGAATTCCTTCCGGCTCGATGATGCCGACGCTGGACGTGGGTGATTTCATCCTGGTCAACAAGTTTGCCTACGGCCTGCGCCTGCCGGTGTTCAACAACAAGATCGTCTCGCTGGGTGAACCGAAGCGTGGCGATGTGGTGGTGTTCCGTTTCCCCGGCTATCTGTGCCGGGATGGCGGCAAGCTGGTACGCAGCGGCGACATGAGCTGCAACGATCCGCATGCGCCGGTGCCGCAGCAGAACTGGATCAAGCGGGTCATCGGCCTGCCGGGCGATACCATCGAGGTGCACGGCGCCGACCTGCTGATCAATGGCAAGCCGGTGACGGCCGATGAGGTCGGCCCGTACGAGGGCAATCCGGGGCGCAGCGTCGATCAAACCATGCTGCAGATGGGGGCCACGGTCTGGAACGAGCATCTGCCGCGCGAGGACGGCAGTGTGGTCAATCACCTGACTGCACGGATGCAGGACTACAACACGCCCAACTCGATCCCCAACGACAGGGTGCCTTCCAAGGTGCCGCCGGGCTGCTACCTGGTGATGGGCGACAACCGCAACGACAGTCTCGACAGTCGCTGGTGGGGTTGCATGCCGGAGCGGAATCTGGCCGGCAAGGCATTCCTGATCTGGATGAGCTGGAAGGGCTGGGGCACCGGCGGCGTGGCTTTCTCGCGGATCGGCACGGTTGTCCATTGATCGGTTCGTGGCAAGGTCGGGCAGGTGCCAGACACGGCGCGGCCGATAGTGCGAGAATCCGTCGGCATGATCGACGCACGTTCGGCGTGCAGAGCCAAGCAGCGGACGCGCGATTGTCCGGGCATGACCAATCCACACATGGGCACGCCGCGCAGGCGGCATAGCGAGGGGATTATGAAATCGAAGCAGTCGGGCGTCACCCTGATCGGGTTCCTGATCATCATGGTCGTCGTGGCCTTTTTCGGCTTCATGGCGATGAAGCTGGTGCCGTCGTATTCCGAATACATGGGCGTGGTCAAGGCGATGAACCAGATCGCCACGGAGGGCACCACCGGCAAGTCGCTGGACGAGATCCGTCGCGAACTGGCCTTCAAGATGAATTTCCAGTACGTCGACGATTCCACCATCAAGCCTGCCGACATCACCATCCAGCGCAGCGCCGGTGGCAACAGCCAGTTGAACATCACCTACGACAAGAAAATCCCCTTCATGTACAACATCGACTTCCTGCTGCACTTCAACAAGAGTGTGCCGTTGCAGGGCAATGTGGGCTCGTAATCCTTGGAACTGAATTACCGTTTCCGCGATCCGGCGCTGGCGGAACTGGCGGTCACCCATCGCAGCATCGGCAAACCGAACAACGAGCGGCTGGAGTTTCTCGGCGATGCCCTGCTGGGCGCGATCATCGCCGAGATGTTGTACGAGGCGCACCCGAAGGCCAGCGAGGGCGAGCTGTCGCGCTTGCGTGCGCAACTGGTGAACGGCCAGGCGCTGGCGCTGGTGGCGCGCGAACTGGCCATTGGCGACGAGCTGAAACTGGGCTCCGGCGAGTTGAAGACCGGCGGGTTCCGGCGCGACTCGATCCTGGCCGACGCCTTTGAGGCATTGATCGCCGCGATCTATCTCGATGGCGGTTTCGAGGCCTGCCGCGAGAGCGTGCGCGGCCTGTTCGGCAAGCGCATCGCGGCGTTGCGTCGGTCGTCCAAGGACGCCAAGACCCGCTTGCAGGAGTGGCTGCAAGCCGGTGGCTGGGCGCTGCCACAGTACGAACTGACCGGCAGCCACGGCGATGACCATGCCAAGACGTTCGACGTCAGCTGCGTCATCAACGAACCGCTGCCGATCAGCGCCAGTGCCTGCGGCGGCAGCCGTCGCGCCGCCGAACAGGATGCGGCCGAGACCGTGCTGAACCAGCTGCTGGAGCAGCAGCAGAAACCCTGATTGCCACTTCCCCGCGTCGCACCGGTTGCGCGGCATGGAGTGCCACCCGATCCCGCGATGCGCGCGAATGGCCGGCGGATGCCATGCCGTTGCTGGCGACGCACTACACTTGTCGTCCGACCTGCCGAGCTCACTACACCATGAACCACGAACTGGAACCCGCCGCCGACACCGCCGGCAGCCTGCCGCATGCGGATTTTCGCTGCGGCACGGTGGCGCTGGCAGGACGCCCCAACGTGGGCAAATCGACCCTGTTGAACGCCTTGATCGGCTTTCGCCTGTCCATCGTCAGCCCACGGCCGCAGACCACCCGTCACCGCATCCTGGGCATCGCCAACAGTGCCGCCGGGCAGATCCTGTATGTCGATACGCCGGGCCTGCATCGCGGTGCCAAGCGGGCCATGAACCGCAGCCTGAATCGTGCCGCGCGTTCGGCCATCAGCGATGTCGATCTGGTGGTGCAGGTGATCGAGGCCGGTCGCTGGACCGACGAGGACGAGGCGCTGTACGCGGCGCTGGTCGAGCAATCGTCGCCACGCCTGCTGGTGATCAACAAGGTCGACTTGAGCAAGGACAAGACGGCGATGCTGCCGTTCGTGGCCGAGCTGGTGGCCGCGCACAGTTACGACGAAATCCATTACGTCAGCGCACTGAAGAAGCAGGGATTGAAAGAGCTCGAGCAGGCCATCCTGCAGCGCCTGCCGGTGCAGCCGCCGGTGTATGGCGAAGACGACATTACCGATCGCAGCGAGCGTTTCCTGGCGGCCGAGATGGTGCGCGAGCAGTTGATGCTGCGACTGGATCAGGAACTGCCCTACGCGACCACGGTGGAGATCGAGCAGTTCAGCGATCGCCCCGACGGCATCGCGGAAATCCACGCGGTGATCTGGGTCGAACGCGATGGCCAGAAGGCGATCGTGATCGGCAATGGCGGAGCCCAGCTCAAGGCGATCGGCACGAGCGCACGCCGCAACATGGAGCGCATGTTCGAGCGCAAGGTGTTCCTGAAACTGTGGGTGAAGGTGCGCGAAGGCTGGGTGGACGATGAGAACATGCTGAAGAAATTCGGGTATACGGATTGAGAACCGGGACCGGGGACCGGATGCGGCATACCTCGCTTTGGCCGTTCCCGGTCCCCGGTCCCCAAATAACCCATGCGCATCGAGCAGCAACCCGCCTATGTCCTGCACGCGCGGCCCTATCGCGAGACGTCGCTGTTGCTGGAATGCCTGACCCGCGAGCATGGCCGCCTGGGCGTGGTGGCGCGTGGCGTGCGCGGCGAGCGCTCGCGCCTGCGGCGGGCGCAACTCGAACCGTTCCAGTCGCTGACCCTGGATCTGCTGCTGCGCGGCGAAATGGCCACGTTGACCGCGGTCGAGCCGGTTGGCGCACCGCGGCGACTGCCCGGCAACAGTGGCCTGGCCGGACTCTATCTCAACGAACTGGTGGTACGCCTGACCGAACGGCAGGATCCGATGCCGTCGCTGTTCGATGCGTACGCGCAGACGATGGCGCGGCTGGCCGGTGGCGAGTCGATGGCGTGGAGCCTGCGTCGGTTCGAGCGCGATCTGCTGCAGGCCATCGGCTACGGCCTGCAGCTGCAGCACGAGCTGGAAGCCGGCGAGCCGTTGCTGCCCGATGCGACCTATCGCTACCAGGTCGAGCACGGCGCCGTGCGCTGCAGCGCCGACTGCGCACAGGCGCTGCTGGGCCGCGACCTGCTTGCGCTGGACCAGGACCGGATGCCCGATGGCAACGGCTTGAAAAGCCTGCGCGGGATGATGCGCGAGGTGATCCGGTTTCATCTGGGCGGGGTCGAGATGCGTGCCTGGCGCGTGCTGGCAATGGCGGTTTCGCGGCGCTGAGGGGCACCCCGGATAACTCCGGTTTGTAGGCGCGCACCCTGTGGGAGGAGCGCCCCCTGTAGGAGCGGCTTCAGCCGCGATGCTCTTGGCTTGGTCGGAGCAAGAGCATCGCGGCTGAAGCAGTTCCTACAAAAGCCGCTCCGCATACAGCACATCGCACACCGTATCGCGCACAGGGTGCGCTCCTGCAGAATCAGGGTTGGTCGAGACTCGCTCCGGGGTGGACCAGTGCCTGCAGCGTGGCCCGCAGCGCCGTGCGGAAGCGCTGCAGTGCCGCCGGCGTCGCATCGTGCTGCGCCAGTTGCCGTTCCAGCAAGGCGGTCTGCACCGACAAGCTGGCGGCACCGCAGAACCCGCACGATGAGCGCAGGCGGTGCAGGCGCTCGATGAGGCCGGTGCGGTCGAGACTGAGCCGATCCAGCTCCTGCTCGAGCACGATCAGCTCCTCGCGCAGCAGCATTCGCAGCGATCGCATGATGCCGGCGTCGCCCGTGCTGACCAGCCCGGCGTCGTCATCCAGTATCCGCGCGTCGTGCCGATCCGGTTGAACCAGCGTCAGCAGTTGCTGCAGATCGGCCAGCCCGCAGGGTTTGAGCAGGATCTCGCTGAAGCCGGCGGCGAACAGGCGCTGGCGATCCTGCGGCGTCACCTCCGCGCTGGTGGCGACGGCCACGCTGGCGGCCGAACAGGCTTGCGGGTCGGCATGCAATCGGTTCAGTACCTGCAGCGCGCCGGCACCGGGCATGTGGCAATCCAGCAACAGCAGGTCGTAGGCTTCGGTATGGGCGCGCTGCAGTGCGGTCAGGCCGTCCGTGCAGAGCTCGGCCAGGACGCCGAGCTGGCGCAGGCCATCGCACAGGAAGCGGCAGCTGGCGGGGTCGTCATCCGCCACCAGTGCCCGTATCGGAGCCGGGTTCAAGCAAGCGGAATGCGGGTCGGCGTGTAGGCTTGGCATGACGAAATCCTTGTCGTTCAGCTTAATTTGGCAGAATGGTCCGACATGCGCTTCCTATCAAGCCCTCTTTTGCTGTGTTGCGGCCTCTTGCTGGGGGGCATCTGGGCGTTGCCTGCGCGGGCGGATGTGGTGTTTGCGGCGAAGTCGATCAGCATGCCGGGCGTGGTCCTGAGGACCGTGACGGCACGCATCAGTGAGGATGCTGCCGGCGGCATCGATCTGCAACTGCAGGCCGCGCAGGCGGACGTGGCCGCGATGGGCTGGCGGCGGCTGGGCCTGACGCTGGCCGGCAACCTGCAGCGCGACGATCGCATGCGCTGGATATTCGATGGCGGCGCACGCCTGACTGGCGCGCCGGGCGGTGCGCTGGGCGATGCCCACGTGAACATCGTGCTCAGCAATTCGGCAGATACCCTGCTGGTGAATATCGATCAGCACAAGGCGCACGCCAGTGTCGCCATGCCGCTGGATCAGCCCAGTCATGCGCAGATCAGCCTGAAAAATCTTCCCGCCGGCTGGTTGCAGGGCCTGCTCGGCACGGTCTGGTCCGGCCGCACCACCAGTGGCCAGCTGAATGCCGAGCTGGCGCTGGATGTGCGCCAGCTCGGCATGCAGTCGTCCGGGCAATTCACGCTCAACCGCGTGGGATTCGATACGCCGACCGGCACGCTGGCCGGCCAGGGCCTGAGCGGCAGCGGCCGCTTCGGCATCGATACCACGGCGGGTCCGGCACAAATCGACCTGGATGCCAGCCTCACCGGCGGCGAACTGCTGCTGGGGCCGATTTACGCCCAGCTGCCCGGTCATCCCGTGCAGTTGGGCATCCATGCCAGCGTGCAGCACGGCGAGTTCGACTTGAGCCGGTTGCGGGTGAACGATGCCGATGCGCTGCAACTCGACGGCGCGCTGACACTCGATGCCAGCGGTACGCTGAAGAAACTGAATCTGCGCCGCTTCAGCGCGAATTTTCCGGCGGCCTACCAGCGCTACGGCAAGGCATGGCTGGGCACGCTGGGTCTGGGCGATCTGAGTATCGACGGCCAGCTGAGCGGCCACGTGGATCTGCGTGCCGACGGTCCGCACAGTTTTGCGTTCAATACGAATGGCCTGGATCTGGTGGATGCGGACGGCCGCATGGCGGTCAGCGGCCTGCGCGGCGGACTGGATTGGGCGGCGCACGGCGACCGGCCGGCCACCACGCTTGGCTGGCAGGGCCTGAAGTTTTATCGGGTACCAAACGGTGCGGCGCAGTCGCGGTGGCAAAGCCATGACGGCATGCTCAGTCTGCAACAGCCGCTGGAAGTGCCGGTGCTGAAAGGCCAGCTGCGCATCGGCAAGCTGGACTGGCGTCCGGCGGCAGCGAAGGGCCAGCGGCTGGACACCTCGCTGGTGCTGACCGGGGTCGATATGGCGGCGTTCAGCCGTGCGCTGGGCTGGCCGGCATTTCCCGGCACGCTCGCCGGCGCGATCCCGTCATTGCGCTGGGTCGGCGATCGCTTCGAACTGCAGGGCGGGTTGTCGGCCAAGCTGTTCGATGGCTTCGTCGACATCACCCGGCTCTCGCTGCAGCAGCCGTTCGGGCCGGCACCGGCATTGAGCGGCGATATCCGTCTGCGTCAGCTCGATCTGGCGGCAATCACCAGCGTGTTCGATTTCGGCAGCATCAGCGGACGGCTGGATGGCTCGATCGACGACCTGCGGCTGGTCGACTGGAGTCCGGTCGCGTTCAAGGCGAGTCTGCTGGCCGGCAGTGGCGGCCGGATCAGTCAGCGCGCGGTGAACAACCTCACCAGGGTCGGTGGCGGCGGGATTGCTGCCGGCCTGCAGGGCATGGTGCTGAAACTGTTCAAGACATTCGGCTACCATCGGATCGGCCTGAACTGCACGCTGCAAAATTCGGTCTGCCAGATGAGCGGGCTGGAGACCGGCGAGGGCGGCTACACTATCGTCGAGGGCAGCGGTCTGCCCCACTTGCAGGTGATCGGTCATCAGACTCAGGTCGACTGGCCGACCCTGGTGCATCGTCTGCAAGCTGCCGTCGCGGGGGCGGGGCCTGAGGTCCATTGATTCGTCGCTACACCGTCCCGGGTTCACGTTTCATGTTCCGGCCACAGGAGTGCATCATGCGCAAACTCGCCTATCTCACCTTGACCATGCTGGCCGTGCTGCTGGTCGGTTGCGTCACCATCAACGTGTATTTCCCCGAGGCGGCGGCACAGAAGGCCGCCGATCAGTTCATCGGCAACGTGCTGGGTCAGCCGGGACATGCCCCGGCACCCGCGGCGAAGGACAACAAGCCCGCATCGGACAACCCCGGCCAGCCGCCCTCGGCGATGCTGCTCGATCTGCTGGTTCCGGCTGCCTATGCTGCCGACACGCCGAACATCCGCATCCAGACCAGCGCCACCGAGGCGATCCGCGCACGCATGCACGCGCGCTTCCAGGGGGCACTGGGCGCGCTGCTCGACAGCGGTGCGGCAGGCTTCACCCACGACGGCATGGTGGCCATGCGCGATGCCGCCAAGGTGCCGCTGAGCCAGCGCGCCCAGGCCAATGCCACGCTGGCGGACGAGAATCGCGACCGCAGTGCGCTCTATCGCGAAGTGGCCAATGCCAACAACCATCCGGAATGGGAGTCGCAGATCCGCGCCACCTTCGCCAAGGTGTGGATCGAGAAAGCGCGGGCGGGCTGGTACTACCAGGACGCCGCCGGCGCCTGGCAGAAGAAATAACACGCGCCAATCTGTTGTAGGAGCGTGCTTGCGCGCGATGCTTGCTTCGCAGGACGGGCACTACCCGCCGCTCTGCGTGCGTCGTCGAAAAGCAGGGCAGGCCAGTGCCCGTCCTGCGAAGCCGGAGCGAAAGAGCATCGCGCGCAAGCGCGCTCCTGCACGGGTGCCGCGCGCCGCAGGCACCATCCGGGCCGATCTGGGATAATCGGCGGTCCGTCACTGCTCCCGGCCTGTTGCCTCATGTCCCGATCCAACTCCGTGCCGTCAACGCCATTCGAAGCGGTGATCACCGACCTCGGTCATGACGGCCGCGGCGTGGCCCGTGTCGACGGCAAGGCCGTGTTCGTCAGCGGTGGGTTGCTGGGCGAACAGGTGCTGTTGCGTCTGCGCAAGCGCCACCGCCACTTCGACGAGGCGGAAGTCGTCGAGGTGCTTACCGCTTCGCCGCACCGGGTCGAGCCGCGTTGCCGGCACTTCGGCGCGTGCGGCGGCTGTTCGCTGCAGCACATGGACGCCGCTGCGCAGATCGAGGCCAAGCAGCGCGTGCTGGCGGAAAACTTCGAACGCATCGGCAAGGTGGCGCCGCAGGCGTGGCTGCCGCCGCTCGCCAGCGAGCCCTGGGGCTATCGACGCAAGGGCCGGCTGTCGGTGCGCAACGTCGAGAAAAAGGGCCGGGTGCTGGTGGGTTTTCGCGAGGAATCCAACCCGCGTTTCGTGGCCGATATCCAGCAGTGTGAAGTGATGCATCCGGCGCTGGGTCCGAAGATCGGCCTGCTGGCCGAGCTGCTCAACGGACTGCAGGCCGCCAGCGACATCGCGCAGGTCGAGTTTGCCGCCGGCGACGACACCATGGCCCTGGTGTTCCGCCACATGCAGCCGTTGAGCGACGCCGATCGGGCCGCACTGATCGCGTTCGGCCGGCAGCACGCGCTGGCGATCTACCTGCAACCGGGCGGCCCGGGCAGCGTGCATCCGCTGTGGCCCGAGCAGCCGCGGCTGGCCTTCCGCATCGCCAGCGGCGATGCGCGATTCGCCGACGTCGAGCTGGAGTTCGAGCCGCTCGACTTCGTGCAGGTCAATGCCGGCATGAACCAGCGCATGCTGACGCGCGCACTGGAACTGCTCGATCCGCAGCCGGCCGACCGCGTGCTCGACCTGTTCTGCGGCCTGGGCAATTTCACCTTGCCGATCGCGCGCCGGGTCGCCGAGGTGGCGGGCGTGGAAGGCGAGCACGGGCTGGTCGAACGCGCCGCGCACAATGCCGCGCGCAACGGCATCGACAACGCGCGCTTCCATGTCGCCAACCTGTTCGAGGACCAGCGCGGCAGCGACTGGGCGCGCCAGCCGTGGGACAAGCTGCTGCTCGATCCGCCGCGTGCCGGTGCCGACGCGCTGCTGGACTACCTGCCGCACCGGCAGACCCGGCGCATCGTCTACGTCTCCTGCCATCCGGCCTCGCTCGCGCGCGACGCCGGCATCCTGGTCAACCGGCACGGCTTCAAGCTGCAGTCGGCCGGCGTGATGGACATGTTTCCGCACACCGCGCATGTCGAATCCATCGCGCTGTTCGAGCGGTAATTTGTGCATTCCTCCATGAATGCGAGTATCAAAAAGCGGCCATCCATGGCCACACTCTTCGATAAAACCATGTCCATAGAAATTGAACGCAAATTTCTGCTGCGCAACGGCGCCTGGCGCGACGTTGTCGAGCACAGCGAGCGGATTGCCCAGGGCTATCTGGTCGGGGCGCAGGCGTTGCGCGACGGCACGGCGCGCGCCTCGGTGCGCGCGCGCATGGTCGGCGAGCAGGGCTGGCTGAACATCAAGGCGGCGACGCCGGGCATTGCGCGCGCCGAGTTCGAGTACCCGATTCCGGCGTGCGATGCGCGAGCCTTGCTGGACACGCTGTGCGACGGGGTGATGGAGAAGATCCGCCACCATGTGCATGTCGACGGCATGCTGTTCGAGATCGACGAGTTTCTCGGCGACAACGCCGGCCTGCTGGTGGCCGAGATCGAATTGCCTGCGGAGGATGCGCCCTATCCGCGCCCGCCCTGGCTCGGGCGCGAGGTAAGTGCGCTGGGCCGCTACTACAATGTCCATCTGATCGCGCACCCGTACCGGCACTGGTCGCCGGCCGAACGCGCGGTGGAGGACGCCACATGCTGATGATCGGCGTGGCCGCGCCGGAACTGGCCGAACACGAGAAAGCCTGGCTTCGCGCGCCGGGCGTCGCCGGCGTGCTGTTGTTCTCGCGCAATTACCGCTCGCGCGAGCAATTGCAGGCCTTGTGCGATTCGCTGCGCGACGTCGGCGGCGACGAGCTGCTGATCGCGGTCGATCAGGAAGGCGGACCGGTGCAGCGGTTTCGCGACGGCTTTACGCGGCTGCCGCCGCTGGCGGCGATCGGCGCGGTGTACGACCGCGACCGGGCCGAAGCGGTGCGGCTGGCCGAGGAACATGCCTGGGTGATGGCCAGCGAGCTGCGCGCCAGCGGCGTGGATTTCAGTTTTGCGCCGGTGGTCGACCTGGCCCGCGGCAATGCGGCGATCGGCCTGCGTGCGTTCCACGCCGATCCGGCGGCGACGGCCGAGCTGGGCCAGGCCTACGTGCGCGGCATGCACCTGGCCGGCATGGCGGCGGTGCTCAAGCATTTCCCCGGGCACGGTTCGGTCGCCACCGATACGCACAAGGCGGCGGCGATCGATCCGCGCAGCCTCGCGGACATCCGCCGCGACGATCTGCGTCCGTTCGCCGAGTGCATCGACGCGCGGGTCGAGGCGGTGATGATGGCGCACGTGACCTACCCGGCGGTGGACCACCGGCCGGCCGGTTACTCGACCATCTGGATCGAGCAGATCCTGCGCGGCGAGCTGGGCTTCGCCGGTGCGGTGATCAGCGACGACATCAGCATGGCCGCCGCCGGTACGGCCGGCAGTGTCGGCGAGCGGGTGCGCGCGCACCTGGATGCCGGCTGCGACCTGGTGCTGGCCTGCTTCCCCGAGGTGGTGGAGGAAGCGCTGGCGGCCATCGCGGGCGACGCGACCGGCCTGCCGGTGCGGCTGGCCGCGCTGCGCGGTGCGCTCGGCGCCAGTTGGGACGGCCTGATCGACAATCCACAGCGCGATCGTTTCGTCGCGCGCATCACGGCGTTGAACGCCGAACCGGGAACCGCATGAACACTCCGACGCCACTGCTGGCCGATGCCCTCGCCGCCGCCGATCTGCTGTACGAACGCAAGGTGCTCGAAGCCGTGATTGCCGGCATGGGACGGCAGATCGACGCCGCACTGGGCGGCGAGCGCGCGGTGTTCCTCACGGTGATGAACGGCGCGCTGATCTTCGCCGGCCAGCTGGCGCTGGCGATCCGCACCGATCTGGAATTCGACTACGTGCACGCCACCCGCTATCGCGGCGCCACCAGCGGCAGCGAGCTGCACTGGCTGCGCGAGCCGCAGGTGCCGCTGCTCGACCGGGTGGTGCTGCTGGTCGACGACATCCTGGACGAGGGCCAAACGCTCAAGGCCGTGCGCGAGGACTGCTACCGGCGCGGCGCGCGGCGCGTGCTGATCGCCAGCCTGTGCACCAAGCGGCACGACCGGCTGGTCGAAGGCATCGCATCGGATTTCAATGGCGTCGAATTGCCGGACCGCTACGTGTTCGGCTACGGCATGGATTACCACGAGCAAGGCCGCAACCTGCCGGGTATCTATGCGTTGAGGGAGTAGCGAAACCCGTAGGAGCGCACCCTGTGCGCGATGCCCTTGCTTCGCAGGGCGGGCAGTGCCCGCCCTGCAAGGCAAGAGCGAAAGAGCATCGCGCACAGGGTGCGCCCCTACGGTCTTTGTCCACCGGCTGCAGACGGATCACAACGATGCCTCACCTTGAGCAAGCACCCATCGACCTGGCCGTCATCGGCGGCAGCGGCCTGTACCAGTTTCCGGGCCTGGAAAACGCCACGCGGCACGCGCTGGATACGCCGTACGGCGCGGCTTCGGGTGAAGTCCTGATCGGTGACTTCGCCGGCCGGCGCGTGGCCTTTCTCGCCCGCCACGGCGAGCACCACACGCTGCCGCCGCATCGCGTCAACTACCGCGCCAACCTGTGGGCGCTGCACAGCCTGGGTGCGCGGCGGGTGGTCGGCATCAACGCGGTCGGCGGCATCCGTGGCGACATGGGGCCGCGGGCGATCGTGGTGCCCGATCAGCTGATCGACTACACCCACAGCCGCCTCACCAGCTATTGCGACGTCGATGGCGCCGAGGTGAAGCACATCGATTTCAGCGCGCCGTATACCGAATCGCTGCGTCAGCAGTTGCTCGCGGCGGCGGCAAAGGCCGGCATCGCGGTGATCGGCGGCGGTTGCTATGGCGCCACCCAGGGCCCGCGGCTGGAAACACGCGCCGAGATCGCCCGGATGAAGCGCGACGGCTGCGATCTGGTCGGCATGACCGGCATGCCCGAGGCGGCGCTGGCGCGCGAACTGGCGCTCGACTACGCCTGTCTGGCGCTGGTCGCGAACTTCGCCGCCGGCTGCGGCGACGAGGCGCAGATCAGCATCGAGGAGATCTTTGCGCACCTGGCGGTGGCCACGGCCCAGGTGCCGCGCATCCTTGCGGCCCTGCTGGAAAACTGAACGGCATCCCGGTTTTGGCCGACCCCCGACTTTTTCGAGTTGCGCTGGCCCTCGGCCTCTTGGTATTTTTCGACAGGTCGGGGCGACGAACCATGGAGAGAGGGTTCGTCCAGGGGGCGGGCCCGGCGTATTCACTTCATGATGCGGGGGTTACACGATGAGTTTCGGTACGGTCAAGTGGTTCAACGATGCCAAGGGTTTCGGTTTCATCGCGCCTGAGGACGGCGGGGCGGACGTTTTCGTCCATTTTTCGGCGATCGCCAGCAAGGGCTTTCGCAGCCTGCAGGAAGGCCAGCGGGTGAAGTTCGAAGTGACCCAGGGCCCGAAAGGCGCCCAGGCTTCGGCGGTCGAGCCGGCCGAAGCCACCACCTGATCCGTCAGGCAAGCGTGGTTGGGCAACAATGAAACCCTGCATCCTGTGCGGGGTTTCTTGTCTGCGCGGCATTCGCCCCACGCCGGCACCAATCCTGTAAGAGCGCCCCCTGTAGGAGCGGCTTCAGCCGCGATGCTCTTGGCCTGGTCGGAGCAAAAGCATCGCGGCTGAAGCCGCTCCCACAAGGTGCGCTCCCGCACAAATGTCCGCACCGAGCCCTTCGGTCCACCCTACGCCAGCGCATGGCCGCCGGCTTGGTTAAGATGGCGGATTGCCGAATACCAGCAGGAGCCATCGCGTGATCATCAAGCCCAAAGTCCGTGGATTCATCTGCATCACCGCCCATCCGGTCGGCTGCGAGCACAACGTGCTCGACCAGATCAAGGTCACCCAGGCCGCCGGCCACGACAAGGCCAAGGGCCCGAAGCGGGTGCTGGTGATCGGCGCCTCCACCGGCTACGGCCTGGCCTCGCGCATCACCGCCGCGTTCGGCTACGGCGCGGCCACGCTGGGCGTGTTCTTCGAGAAGCCCAGCAGCCACGAGAAAACCGGCACCGCCGGCTGGTACAACTCCGCCGCGTTCGACAAGGCGGCCAAAGGCGCAGGCCTGTACAGCAAGTCAATCAACGCCGACGCGTTCGCCAACGAAACCCGCGCCAGGGCGATCGAGATCATCAAGAACGAGATGGGCGGCCCGATCGACCTGGTGGTCTATTCGCTGGCCTCGCCCGTGCGCAAGCTGCCGGACACCGGCGAAGTGGTGCGCTCGGCGCTCAAGACCATCGGGGCGCCGTTCCACAACACCTCGGTCGACACCAAC